>JAFUSH010000011.1 GCA_017471705.1 Alphaproteobacteria bacterium
CGATATTTACAAACCCATACCACATGGTAGCTCAGTCTGTATACGCTATGTTGACTTTGTACACATTCCATACCCTACTATAACATCGTCGTCGGAATCATTCAACCCCCATTAAAATGGGGGTAGTCTGTAAGGCATTAAAACATAATCAGCTCTTACCAAAATAAATTGATAAGAGCTGACTATTATTCTAATACCCTATTCCCGCAAAAACTTCTTTGCCATTTCCAAATCAGCAACAAAATCTTCCAATTCTTGTTCGTGCTCAAGTTCTTCTTTCAATATTTTTTCGGCAATACGATATGTTTCATAATCTTTACCGTGAGTCAAATCGCAAAGTCCCTCATAACGCCCTATGGCGCAACGCTCGGCATCAATGTTATCGTGCAAAAGCGACGCCACGTCAAAATTATCCGGTGGTAAATATTTGCAATGTGCGTGACTTTCCCATTCCGACGGACGGATAAGCGGAACACCGCCAAGCTGCACAATTCGGTCAGCCAACCAACCGGCGTGTTTCAATTCTTCTTTAGCGTGTTCTTCAAATTCTTCCACCATATCCGAGCGTTGCAAACCAATAGCCACTTTAGCCCCAATCCAATATTGATAATATGCCAGCCACTCCTCTGCATATGCCTCATTCAAAACTTTAATGAGCTGTTCCACATCAGTTTTAACGATTTTTTTTGCCATTTCTCCCATAATAAAATCTCCTTATATTGCAATTGAATTAAACGTGAATAATACCGTGCATAAATGCATAGAGCGCAAATAACGCCACCATTGTCAAGAATCCGGCAACGATTTCTTCTCCGGTGGAGAAATAGCGCTTATCGGGATTATTTTGATGTCTTGACCACATATAAACAGGGATTCCCAAGACCATAAAGATGACCGCCAGCAATAAATACTGCAATCCGGCGGCATATATCAGCCACAGCGAATAAAATACACCGATAATGCCGGAAATAAGTGCTTCAGAACGTTTGATATAAAATGATGTCGGATACTCGTGATCTTCACAGATTTTCCATAAATACGCACAGCTTGATAAATATGCCGGCAAAACCATAACTCCGGTAATACTCAGCATTGTGTTCCACGCATTACTTGAAAAATATACCAACAGCATAAAAATTTGCATTATCGCACTGGTAATCCATAACGATACCGATGGCGCGTCGTGTTCGTTTTCTTTGGCAAAACAGCGCGGAAATGTCCCGTTAGCTGCTGCTGCCTGAGGTATTTGCGCCGTAACCATTGTCCAAGCTAACCAACTGGTTAGTACTGAAATCAGCAAACCGATATTCATTAACCACGCGCCCCACTTACCTACTAAAACCTCTAATATACCGGCTGTCGACGGATTGGGAATTTTTGCCAATTCTTCCTGTGACATAACCCCATACGGCAGAAGCGAAAGAAATACGTATATCAACAGACATCCCGCGAATCCCAAAAACGTTGCCAAACCGACAGTCTTCGGAGATTCAGCGTGTTTAGACATTACAACCGCACCCTCAATTCCGATAAACGCCCATAAGGTAACCAACATAGTGCTTTTTATTTGCGCCGTTAATCCGCCCAAACGTTTTACCGTATCCGGTTCATTTCCCCAGAAATCAAAATCAAACTTGTCAAAATGAAACATCAGAGCAACAATTAATATAAATAAAATCAACGGAACAATTTTTGCTATCGTTCCTATCAAATTGACTAAGGTTGCCTGCTTGATACCGCGTAAAACCAACCAATTGAAAAACCATATCAAAAGTGAGCCGCCTATAATAGAGAGTAAATTATTACCTCCGGCAAAATACGGCGGATAAAAATAATTCAAAGCATCCATCGTTATTACGGCATAACCGACATTACCGCAAATCTGGCACAACCAGTATGACCACCCTATCGTAAATCCGATATACGGACCAAAACCTTGCCGGCTGTACATATAAATACCGGCTGTCAAATCCGGCTTTGCTCCCGATAAAATACGAAATGTATTGGCTATAAAATAAACGCCGAAACCGGTGATTATCCACGCCAACAATACGGCTGCCGCCGAAGCTCCCGCCGCCATATTCTGCGGCAGGCTGTATATTCCGCCGCCAATCATAGAACTGACGACAATCGCAGCCATTGCCCATAATCCCATTCCCGAAGAGGTTTCATTATTATTTTGGGCAATCGGCTGAATTTTTCTGTTTTCTTTTTTATACATTTTTATTCCTTTCATAGCAAAAGGGCGACGCCGTTTTAAGCCTCGCCCGATTGATATATTCCGCCTTACGCTTTAGCCGGTTCGGCGGTTTCAAAGTTCAAAAATCCCAAGGCAGTCAGGCAATAACCGAATTGCTCGGTGATATTTATATAATTATGCCACATTTGAAATTCGCTGTGTTTTTCGACTCCGCGGATATCCAACTCGTGCTGTAATGACTTATTAAGCCACATTTCAGCGTGACCGCGGGCAATATCATCATCAATATGGGTATCAAAGTATTCGACATATTCTGCCGCCCAACCGCCGATTAATTCGCCGTTGGAATCTTTTCCCCAGCATATGCCTACTCCGGTGGCAATAGCCTTATGTTCGTCACGACTGGCACCGTTACCTGCCATAATAACTTCTAAAACAGCCCCGTGCTTGAATTGGTTTACCACTCTGTCAACCGGCACGATATTGCCGAAAATTTCTTTCGGTAAAACCGAAGTATACGGAATAACGTTAAAATTTTCGATTTTTGCCTGCATTAAAGCAGAATCATAACAAAATGTTTCAAAAGGTTGCGGCGGAATACCTTCATTAGCCTGACCGGCGCCTCCGGTGATAAAAGCTAAAGTGGGATAGCGAACTCCATAAGTCATATTTTTTCTCCTTAAAAAATTTACTGAATGTTCGCCTGTTTAAGTATAGCTTTTTATTTATCTTTCAATATATCCGAAAGGTTAAAACAAATATAATCCACAAGTTTAACTTATGGATTATATTTACTTGATTTTATTTATTTTTTATCTTGATAACTTAATTATATCAACTACCCTGTTAAAGTCTTCACTCTGTTCATAATCTTCCAAATTAACAGGTAATTTACGACGCCAATTCGGATGAGTAGCCTCATCGGTACCCGGAAGATTTTGCAAAACATCTACACCGAATATATCTTCCAATTGCGCTAAATATACTGCACAATTTCCCGAGGCCGCATACTTTTCAACCGCCTCCAAGATACCGTTAGGATAGCCTTCGCCGTACAAGCAATCGCCTTGTCTGGGTTTATCGCACGGCCATACACCGGCATAATCCAGTGCTCCCAACAAACGTCTGCGCTCATCTTCACGGCCTTTATATTGATTTATACGTTCATCATCAGACAGCATTTTCAAATTATACATCGTTTCAATATCGTATCCGAACCAACGCATTTTAAGCGGCGGCATATCGTGAGTACCTACAGAACAAAACGCCGTACGCGGAAAATCGCGCGGAAGTTTAAAGTCTCCGCAGCCGTCCCAGCGTTCTGCCCACAATACGCTTAAAGAATAAATACCGCGACCGTGAATTTTTTCAATAAATCCGTCAGGTACATTTCCTATGCTTTCGCCTACGACCATACATTTATTCAAATAGCTCTCAAGAGCCACAATTCCCAACATATCGTCAAAATTGTAATAAACGTAGGTTCCGTTATCGGAATTATCCGGAATAATATACAAACGCATAAGGCTCATAACGTGATCTATACGCAGAGCTCCGGCACCTTGCATTGCCGAACGCAAGATTTTAATGAACGGCAAATACGCCATATCTTTCAATGCGAAAGGATTAAATGCGCCCAAACACCATTTTTGTCCGGTCGGGAAAAAGACATCAGGAGGAGCGCCGGCACCGCACTTATCAATAAACAAATCGTGACCGCTCCAAAGTTCGGCGCTGTTCTTATTCAATCCTACCGGTAAATCACGGTATAACCCGATTTTTAACCCTGCCTTTTTAATTTCGGTCTGCGCTTCATTCAATTGCTTCTCGGCCCAATATTGCAAGAACTTGAAAAATCCGATTTCTTCGCTATGGTCTTTTTGAAATTTAGCCACTGCCAAAGATTGGGGATTTTGCAATTCTTCAGGCCAATCTTTCCAATTATGGTACTTATCTTTGTACACTGTACAAATTGTCTGATAAACAGCCAAATCGTTTAATTCCACCCCTTTTAGGCGGCAAAACTTTTCATAATCGGCAAATTCTTCACTTTTATTATTTTTGATAAATTGTTTATAAAGTTTTTTCAATGCTTTAATTTTTATATTATAAATACTTGTATAATCAATATTTTCCTTTTGTTTAATTTCATCTATCTCAGTGTAATCTACTTCTGACTTATCAAACCCTTTAACCTTTTCCACATCTATATAAATAGGATTCAAAAATAAACGGCTGATTGATGAATACGGACTGGCATTTTCCGGATTATCGTGATTAAGCACATTGAGCGGATTTACTCCGATAACGTCAGCACCGACCTTCTTGCACATCTTGGCAAATTCCGCCAAATCGCTGAAATCTCCGACTCCCCAATTGCACTTGCTTCTCAACGCATACAGTTGAATGGCAAAGCCCCATACTTTTTGTTCTTCAACTATTAAGGGAATATAACAACTGTCCGGAGATACCGCCAATACGCTGTGATAATCTTTACTGTCTGCCTTAATTTTCAAATCATAATACTGTGGTTTTAATTCTGAATTTATCTTAAACTCAATTTTGGCATATTCATTGCCGCCGATTGTCTTTTTATCGACAATATACTGCTCATATTCAAATTCGGCTGCTCCGTCTTTAGTTGAAATCGATACGACAATGTCAGAAACTTGCGATGTCTTCACCACCGCGTCAAATCTGATATCCGAACTTTTAACAACATATACAGCTTCCAATACTGATTGCCAGCGGCGATTTTCCAACTTTTGCAATAATGCACCGCTGTCATTAATATTTTTCAGTTCAAACCCCAGATAATTAACCATTTTACGTAAAGTTTCATCATCAGCGCGATATTCCTTATGATTTTGCGCCGCATCGGTAAATGTACGGGCTATTCCTAATTTTTCCAATAAATTATCAAAGTCGTTTTGCAAATTACTTCTCCGTATTACTTATTTTTATAACCGTTACACTCCAAGCCGGAACCTCAAATGCTTTACTGCCGTTTATTTGTTTTGCCGCAAAACAATCTTCCGAACTGTCCAAAATAATTTCGGCTCGTAAATTTTTACAAAATGCCGGCAAACGCCACACCTCATTTTCATTATGGGCATTATATATAATCATATATGATTGTTTGGCATCTCCATACACAAAGCAGGCCATACTGTGCCGTTGCTCCATATACCAATCCTGATGCGTAAATTCGGTGCCGCTGTTGTTAAGCCACATAATATCTTTGATTGTATTTTTACCTTTTCCGCTTACCGTCTGACCGGTAAAAAACTTTATACGCTCAAATATCTTCATATTTTTACGCAAAGCTATCAAATGCTTAACATAGCGCGCCAAACTTTTATCTTTTTTACTGATAGCCTCCCAAACAATCCACGTCAGCACATTGTCCTGACAATAGGGATTATTGTTGCCGAATTGAGTATTGCCGAATTCATCTCCGGCAACAATCATCGGAGTACCGAAAGACATCATTAAAGTAGCCAGCATTCCGCGCAAACGACAAATACGATTGGTATTTATATCAGGATTATCACTCTCGCCTTCCTCACCTGAATTCCAACTCCAATTCGCCGAGTTTCCGTCGCGGTTATCTTCGCCGTTAACCCAATTATGCTTTTCGTTGTAACTGACCAAATCGCGCAAATTAAATCCGTCGTGCGAAGTCAAAAAGTTTATCGAACTCCATATATCGCGGTTTGAATATCCGAATATATCGCTGGAACCGCTGATACGGCTGGCAAACTCGCCGATTTGTTTATTATCTCCCCGCCAAAATCTGCGTACCACATCGCGATATCGGTCATTCCACTCAGCCCACCCCGGAGGGAATGCGCCTATTCTGTATCCGTCCATAGTTGCATCCCACGGTTCGGCAATAATTTTTGCCCCGCGCAGAGCTTCATCTTGCCGCATTGATAGTAATATTCCGCTGTCTTGCGTAAATTTTCCCTTTACCCTGCTCAAGCTGCTGGCTAAATCAAGCCTGAAACCGTCAACGTGCATCACATTACGCCAATAGCGCATTGAATCCATCACCAACGCCAACACATACGGATTTTGTAAATTGAACGATGCCCCGCAGCCGGTACTGTCATAATAAAAGCGTTTATCTTCACCCAACGTATAATAACTTTCGTTATCAATACCGCGGTAACACAGCGTAGGTCCCATCTGATTTCCTTCTATGGTATGATTATACACCACATCGAGAATAACTTCTTTATTATCGGCGTGCAGAGCCTTTACCATCTGCTTAAATTCGTCTATATCATTACCGACCATATATTTAGATTCCGGAATAAAATATGAAAAAGTTTCATACCCCCAGTAATTATCCGTATACATTCCGTCTTTATCACCGAAAAACGAAAATACCGGCTGTAACTCAACTGCCGTAATTCCGAGCCAATTAAGATAACTCAACACCGTATTCTCGGTAAATCCCAAAAATTTACCGCGGTTACATTGTTTTACTTTCGGGTGCAGCATAGTATATCCGCGCACGTGTGTTTCGTATATAACCGACTTTTCGAATGGAATACGCGGAAATTTATCATTTTCCCAATCAAAATTATCTTCCGTTACCACCGATTTCGGCATATACGGCGCGCTGTCCAGTGTACTGAATGATAAATCTTTATCTTTGCTGTTGACGTCATACCCGAACAACGCCTTATTCCATATCAGGCGCCCTACTGTTTTCTTGGCATACGGATCCAACAGCAATTTATGATGATTAAAACGCTTACCGGCAGCAGGATTATATTCGCCGTATACGCGATAACCATATGCCTGCCCCGGTTTAACCCCTTCCAAGTATATGTGCCACACGTTATTATCATTAATGCTTATTGTATAACGTGCAGTTTCTTTGGTTCCGTTTTCATTATATAAACAAAGTTCTACTTTTTCGGCATTAGCGGAAAATAAAGCAAAATTTGTCCCTTTTCCGTCGTAAGTTGCTCCCAAAGGATATGCCGTACCGTCCGAAACTTTTATTATACTCATCTTCTTCCTATCTTATCGGTTTTAACACAATTGTCGAAAGCGGAGGCAAAATAAGTTCTATTGAATAAGGTTTACCGCTTATGCCGTAATTTTGCGCTTGCTTAGCTCCCTCATTTCGGACACCGCTTCCCCAATAACTTTTATCATCACTGTTGAAAATTTCCTGATAAGCGCAAGCCTCATAAACTCCGACCCGATAATTATGACGAACAACCGGAGTAAAATTACATACCACAATCAGGTAATCTTCCGGATTATGACCTTTGCGAATATATGAAATTACGCTGTCATCGCAATTAGCATAATCTATCCACTCAAACCCGCGTGAATCAAAATCTTCTTCAAACAGCGGAGAATTGCCTTTATACATTAAATTTAAATCTCTCACACAGTTTTGCATACCTTTATACATCGGATATTCCAATAAATGCCAACGTAAACTTTCATTACTGTTCCATTCCCAATCTTGTCCGAACTCACATCCCATAAACAGCAGTTTTTTACCCGGATGTGTCCACATAAATCCGTAATAAGCTCTCAGATTGGCAAATTTCTGCCATTCATCCCCCGGCATTTTAGAAAGCATCGAACCTTTGCCGTGAACCACTTCGTCGTGAGATATCGGCAATATAAAGTTTTCATTGAAAGCATACAGCAAACCGAAAGTAAGCAGACCGTGATGATATTTGCGATGTACCGGTTCGTGGCTTATGTATCGCAGAGTATCATTCATCCATCCCATATTCCATTTATAGCCGAAACCTAAACCGCCGGCCGAAACTGGACGGGAAACCATCGGCCACGCCGTAGATTCTTCCGCACAACTGAATGTCCCCTGAGCTTGCGAATATATAAGTTCGTTCATTTTGCGCAAAAAGGCAATGGCTTCAAGATTTTCGTTTCCGCCGTACACATTAGGTATCCATTCACCGGCCTTACGGGAATAATCCAAATAAAGCATAGAGGCTACCGCGTCCACACGCAAACCGTCAATATGAAATTCTTTCAACCAATATAAGGCACTCACGCACAAAAAGTTGCAAACTTCGGTACGTCCGAAATTATAAACTTTGGTTCCCCAATCTTTTTGTTCTCCTTTACGAGGATCGGCGTGTTCATACAAGCAAGTTCCGTCAAATTCCGCCAAACCGTGACCGTCTTTAGGAAAATGCGCCGGCACCCAATCCATTATCACACCTATTCCGGCTTGATGAAATTTATCAATCATATAGCGGAAATCATCGGGATTGCCGAAACGAGAAGTAGGAGCAAACAATCCGGTAATCTGATACCCCCAAGATGCGTCCAACGGGTGTTCGCATAAAGGCATAAATTCAACGTGCGTAAAACCCATATTACCCACATACGGCACCAATCTGTCTGCCATCTCACGATAACTCAAAAATTCACTGCCGTTATCACCTTTACGTCGCCACGAACCGAGGTGTACTTCATAAATCGAAATCGGCTTATCATACAAATTTGTATCTTGCCGATATTGCATCCATTTAGTATCATTCCAATGGTAGTGATTAATATCGAACACTATCGAAGCATTTTTCGGTCTTACTTCCGAATAAGTTGCCATCGGATCTGATTTACTCAAAATATAGTCCTCTTGAGTTTTAATTTCATACTTATAATATTCACCTTCAACAAGGTTCGGAATAAATATATCCCATACGCCGCAGCTTATATGCTTGCGCATTACATTAACTCTGCCGTCCCAATTGTTAAAGTTTCCGATAACCGAAACGCGTTTGGCATTAGGAGCCCACACGGCAAAAGCAACACCTTTCACTCCGTTTATTTCGGTTAAATGCGCGCCCAGTTTTTTGTAAATTTCGCGATGATTCCCTTGAGCAAACAAATATTCATCAATATCGCCTATAAAAGAAGAAAAACGGTACGCATCTTCTGCAATATAGGTATTGCCTATATCGTTTGTTATTTTCAATTTGTATATGAAATCAGTTGTTTTATCAAAGTTTATTTGAAATAATCCCCGTTCATCAACTTTACTCATTTTTCCCAATATTTTTCCGCCAGCATCAATAACTTCTATTTCGGACGCAAACGGATTAAACACTCTGATAAAAACTTTTTTTGAACCTTTATCGCGATGAATACCCAAGACCGCAAAAACATTACCGTGATTACCGTCAACAATGGCGTCAATTTCTTCTTTTGCCAACATATTATCCATAATAAACTCCTGTGTGAATCATAGCAAATAATAAATACTTCGTTTTACCGAACAACCTATATTATCTATATAGATTTATGCGGTAAATTGCAAGCAAAATAAAACGGCAATTTATGTTTTATGCAAAAATTTCTGATTTGGTGTGTTTTATATAATAGGACTTCAAAAATATACAACACAAAAACGCAAATAAATTTATTTTTTTGTATTTTTGATAGGTAAAAAATGCAGAACATAACGAATGAATACATCATAAGAGATATATTCATTTGTTCTCCGGCAATGCACAAGATATACGGGACCCTGACAGACTTTTCCAACTGTCAATCAACAGCACGGTTTGTTCATCATTTACAGGATAAAAATACTCGTACTTTAAGTTGCCTTTTTCGGCACGGATTGCTGCAGCCGTGCCGCTTTGCTCCATTTCTTCTGCAAATTTACGGGCGTTACCGTTTTCTCCGGTATAATAAATGTTTACGGTTAAACTCATATCTTTTGCCTCCGCAACGGCTATATTTGCCAAGAGTGTCAATAAAACCAAGTTTTTTTCATCAGATATTCTCTTTTTTAATATCTGCAATGATTTGTGCCGTTGTCATACCGAGTTGCTGTAAAAGTTCCTGCGGATTATAACGGTCATAAAATTCTTTTCTCAACCCGTAGGTTTTTACTCTCATATCCTTATCAGCATAGAAAGCCGCTACTTTTTGCCCGAAACCGCCATCCAAGATACCATCTTCCAATGTGATAACCAGTTGATGATTTTTTTGCAAATCCGTCAGAAGCTGTTCGTCAATACCACAGGCAAAGCGTGGGTTGATAAGTGTCGGAGCAAAACCAAATTCGGATTTGATTTTCTCAGCTAATTCTTCACCTCTTTGATAAAAATCACCTAACGCCAAAATTGCCACTTTTTCTCCGTTTTGTTCTAACTTAAAAGTATTTAATCTGCTGTAATCTTTATCCGCCTCACGTGATGTCACCATATTCCCCGGCATTATAATCATAACCGGATGTTTGTTTTGGTTTACCGACCAATCAAGCATATTCAGGTATTCTTCTTTTGATGTCGGTGCCAAAATCACCAAGTTCGGAATGTTTGAAAATGCGGCAATCGTGAAAATTCCCAAATGTGTCACATCGGTCAAACCGTCAAAAGAAGTGTAATTGAGCAAAATCGTTACCGGATTGTTGTTGATGCACACATCTTGCGAAATTTGGTCGTAGGTGCGCTGAATAAAGGTAGCATTAGTAACAACCAGCGGTTTACCTCCTGCCTTGGCGATTCCGGAAGCCATTGCTACGGCGTGTTCTTCGGCAATTCCCACATCAACATATTGTGCACCGAGTTTTTGCCGTAAATCAGGAGTTAAACCTGCTGTCATCGGCATTGCCGGCGTTATCACCACAAAATCCTTATCTTGCGCGGCTTTGTTCATAATGTAATCGCGCGCTAAACTCGTATAACTTTCCGCCGGAAACTTCACTTTCCATTGTCCGGTCTCTCTGTCAAACGGTAGACACCAGTGCCAACCTTCGCGGTTTTCTTCCGCCAATTTATAACCTTTTCCTTTCTGCGTATTGATGTGTACGACAATCGGGCGGTTAATATTTTTCACTTTTTCAAAAACCTTAATCATTGTCTGAATATCGTTGCCGTTTTCTTCATAAATATAATCCAATCCCAAAGATTTGAACAAATTATTGCCGGCTGTTCCTTTAGTTCGGCGAAGTTCGGCTAAATGATGATAAATTCCGCAATGTCCTTCGGCAATGGATTGTTGGTTGTCATTGACAATAATAATCAAATTTGATTTTAATTCCGAACCTGCAAAATCAAGCGCTTCCAATGCCTCACCGCCGGTTAACGAGCCATCACCGATTAAAGCGATTACATTTTCCTTGCCGCCCTTCAAATCTCTGGCTTTTGCCAAACCTGTTGCCAAAGAAATCGAAGTCGAAGTATGACCGACATTAAAAAAGTCGTGTTCGCTTTCTTCAGGGTTAGTATAACCGGAATCCTCTTTAAAGCATTCGTCTTTAATATAACCGTTTTTGCGCCCTGTCAGCATCTTGTGCGGATAACTTTGGTGCGATACATCAAATACAAACTTATCTTGCGGCGAATTAAACACATAGTGCATCGCAATTGTTGCTTCCACAATACCGAAATTGGGACCGAAGTGTCCGCCGAATTTGGTTAAGCGATTAAATAATGCCTCGCGAATATCCGCAGCTAAAATTTTTAATTGTTCAGCATTCAGATTTTTAACATCTGCCGGCGAGTTAATATTTTTCAATATATCGTACATTTTGTTTACCCTTTGCTTCAATTCATTATTATCTTACACATTTTTTCCTAATTCGTAAGCTTTTTGCAGTAAATCTGCTCTGTCGGAAGCCTCCTTCGGCTCCCCCAGACCGCCGCCTGCTAAAACTCCTGTCAAACGCGATTGCTCAAAGCATTCTATCCAGCCGCCTAAACCATTCATAGCTCTGTCAGAAGCATTTTCCGCATCATCATAAGAAGATGTTATCAAATACACATCTTTGAATTTATTTTCTTGCCCAAACAACGGATTGCAACGGTCTAAAAAGGTTTTGAGCTGACCGCTTAATTCATAGTAGTAAATCGGCGTGGCAAAAATCAGGACATCGGCATTCTGTACTTTGCCAATCATCTCTGCCATATCGTCTTTTTGCACGCATTTACCGGTTTTCTGGCAGGCTAAACAACCGATACAAAACTTAATATCTTTGCCTTTAAGGCTTAAAAATTCAACCTCATTACCGCCCTCAATCGCTCCTCTTTCTGCTTCGTGCGCCAAAATTTCGGAATTGCTTAAGCCCCGCAAACTTGATGAAACTATCAATACTTTCTTCATTTTGTTTCCTTTATTTTAAATTACCCTTAAAAAATTGTTCCATTTTATCAAACGGAATAACATCTGTTTTGTAATACAAATCAACGTGATTTGCGTTCGGAATGATATAAAGTTCTTTGTTATCACCGGTTAATTTTTTGAATGCATCTTCCGAAAAATAACGGCTGTGCGCTTTTTCACCGTGTATCATTAACACCGGATTTTTAATGGTATCGGCATACGCTAAAATCGGCTGCGTAATCAAAGATAACGCTGAGGTGGTGTTCCAATGTCCGTTGGAATTGATTGAGCGCGGATGAAAACCGAGCGGCATCTTGTAATAGTTAAAATAATCCTGAACAAATTGCGGCTCTTCACCGGTTAATTTATCAGGCAAACCTGCGGCTTCGGCATAAGTGCCGTTTTTAGCATCTTCGGTGCGTTGATTGTTTAAATCCTCACGCAATTTATATAAATCATCGGCAGACATAGAATCATTATAACCTTTAGATGTTACGCGTGTCATATCATACATTGTAGAGGTAACGGTTGCTTTGATGCGTGTATCTTGTGCCGCAGCATTCAAAGCAAATCCACCCCAACCGCAAATACCGATAATCCCAATTTTATTTTCATCAACTTCGGGCAATGTTGTTAAATAATCAACTGCGGCGCTGAAATCATCTGTGTTAATATCAGGGCTTGCCACATTGCGGACATTACCGCCTGATTCACCGGTAAATGACGGGTCAAACGCTAAGGCAACAAAACCGCGTTCTGCCATTTCTTGCGCATAAAGTCCGGAGGATTGTTCTTTAACCGCCCCAAAAGGTCCGGAAACAGCAATCGCTGCCATCTTTCCTTGCCCCTTGTTTATCGGTTCATATAAATCACCGACTAACTCTATACCAAATCTGTTCTTAAATGTTACTTTTTTCACATCAACCTTATCGCTCTTGGCAAATACTTTATCCCAAGAAGCATCTGTTGACGCTCCGCTTGCGCTGTCCGGTGCAGCAAAAACCAAGCCTACAGTTGCCATACTAAATGCAAAAAATGTTTTCATATTCATCTGTCATCTCCTGAAACTATATATAATAATCTTCAAAATGAGCTGTCAAAGCAAGATTTTTTTCTATTTTATTAAGAGTAATTTACAGTAACGTCATTATCTTACTTTCATAAATATTTTCGTAGAACATAAGAAGCTGGAATAAAGATACCGATTGTGACACCATACCGCCGTAAATTATTGAAAATCGTACTTTATAAATTTAGCCGAGCTTATAAACTCGGCTTGGTTATTTTCAATCGGTAGTTGAAACGTCAACATCGGGGGCAATTGTCAAGTCATATTGCGGATAGACTTGACTAATTTCTTCATAAAGGGTTTTTACACCGTCTTCCGGCTTAATTCCAAAACTCATTACCGCATCAAAGCGCATTGTTTTGCCCTCAATATCCAAATAAAATCCGTGAACCTGAATCACCCATTTATGCTGTAATACGCGCTTTTTGACATCTTTTTCAATTTTCATTGCCTCGTCATTTTTGGTATTATAGGCATATACACCGACACCGGCTAAAACAACACCGGTTTGCTCATATATTTTTGTTTCTGCCTGACGGGACAGGCAGTCTATTTCTTTGGCTGTCATCGTATCCGGAACTTCTATGTGAACAGAAGCATAATACTTATCCGGTCCGTAATTATACATAATCAAGTCATAAGCCCCGCGCACTTCCGGCATTTGTGCCAAAATATGCTTGATTTTACTTGTGATTTCTTTATCTGCCCTTGTTCCCAAAATCTCATTAAGCGTTTCCATCATCATTTCAATACCCGATTTGATGATAAAACCGGAAATAACTACGCCGACATAGGCTTCCAAAGAAAGTCCGCTGAAAATAAAGATAATTGCCGATACCAAAACCGAAGCGGATAATATGGCATCCGACAAAGCATCGGAACCGGAAGCAACCAAAGAACCCGAGTTGACTTTTTTCCCTTGTGCTTTGACATATTTTCCCAAAACAATCTTTACAACGACCGCAACCGCTATAATAACGAGTGAGGTAATACTGTAATCCGGTGTTTGCGGAGAAATGATTTTCTTGATTGATTCCACAAGTGAAGTAATACCGGCATACAGCACAATCCCCGAAACAATCATTGCGCTTAAATATTCAATACGTCCATAACCTAACGGGTGCTTTTTATCCGGCAGTTTACCCGCCAGTTTTGTTCCTACAATCGTAATAATGGAAGAAAGCGCATCGGATAAATTATTCACCGCATCCAATATAACGGCAATAGAATTGGATACAATCCCGACAACAGCCTTAAATGCTGCCAAAAACACATTGGTTAAAATACCGATAATGCTGGTTTTTATAATGATTTTATCACGATTCATAATTTTATTTCCATTATGCCGCATTAAACTTTGTTTTCGGCTGTTTACAACGCGGACATTTCCAATCTTCGGGCAGGTTTTCAAAAGCAATATTGTTATTTTCCGCCGGATTATAAACATAACCGCAGACGGAACATACATATTTACCGCTCTTGGTTTTGAATACAATCTCACCAACCGGCAAAGTTTTCGGAGGATTATTCAAATCTACTACTCGCTTTTCTTCCAAATTTTCATACCCCAAAGGTGTATGTGTCGAGAGATAAACGGTAGGATTACGGCTGACAAACTCGCGAACTCGGTCTAAAGTAACTCGTGCCGCTGCCAAATCGTCATAAACAACCGAGAGCTTGTTGGCATAAAGTGCTTCGTCTGTATAGGTTATATCGCCTTGAAACATATAAAACAAACCATCGTCTTCGACAATCACCAAACTGTTGCCTTTAGTATGACCTTTGGCTTTAATGTAATAAATTCCATCTGCAATCTTTTGACTTTCCGGAAAGTTATGATATGCGCCATCGGTAAAATAAACAGGAACGACATTTTCAATGCCTTTAAGTTCATCTGCGTCACATTCTTCGGCATTCACATATATTTCGGCATTGGGAAAACTCTTTAATTCTCCTGTATGGTCTGCGTGCTTATGAGTAATCAAAATTTTGCTGACTTGCTCCGGTTTGTATCCTAAATCAGCCAATGCTTCCATATAAGGTTTAATATCTTTTCCTGTATAAATCACCGTGGTTTCGTCGGGCGATTCTTCCGGCGTACCGAATGGAAGTCCGGTGTCAATCAAAATTACTTCATCTCCGGTATCTATTACATAATTTTGCAAACCGGAACGATATTTTACATTTGCATCAAACTTATCTGCTCCGTCTTCACCGCCAAAAGCAAAACCTTCGGTCATAAATCCGTTATCTCTGAATTTTACTGCCTGTATTTTCATATTGTGTCCTTTTAATTAAAGTAACTCAGTTATTTTTGTTTCAATTTCTGCCATATCCGCAGTTGGTTCAAAACGTTCTGTAACTTCTCCGTTTTTATTTATCAAAAATTTGGTAAAATTCCATTTAATATCCGGATTTTCAGCCCAATTCGGATTAACTTTACTCAGCATATCGGCAAGCAATGACGCAAACTTATGTTTACCAAATCCGGCAAAGCCTTTTTGTTCTTTTAAATACGTATAAAGCGGTAATTCATTTACTCCGTTAACATCAGACTTTTTCATTTGCGGAAATTGTGTTTTATAGTGTAATTGGCAAAATTGATGTACTTCATCGTCTGTTCCCGGAGTTTGATGTCCGAATTGATTGCACGGAATATCAATAATTTCCAGCCCCTTGTCGTGATACTTTTCATACATCTTTTCCAAATCTTCGTATTGCGGCGTAAATCCGCATCCGGTCGCCGTATTGACAATCAGCATCACTTTTCCCTTAAAATCAGCCAACTTTAGTTCTTCGCCTTTTGGTTTCGGCACGCTGTAATCATATATACTCATTTTTATTTTCCTTTACATCTTCATTGTTGCTAATCTTTTGCCCATTTCATAAGCGGCTTGCAAATCCTTTGGAAATTGCTTATCACGCACCTCAGCTTTATGAACGGGGTCAAACAAATCACAATCATATTTAGAATAATCCGTATATTGGAACGTATCAAAAGAATACAAGGTTTCCGAATATCCGAACACTGCTTGCAAACTCCACTCATTATCGCCCAAGACGACATCGTAATGATGTTGTCTGAATTGCTCTTCGGTGGCATTCATAGTCATAATCACGCCAACCGGCAAAGTATGATTTAAGATACGTTTCAAACCTCCGTTTTCTTTATCAATCATATAGGTATGCGCCGGAAACATAAAACGCTCCAGAAAACTCCGAAACATTCCGGTAGGATAAGAGTGATATACGGGAGAGCCTGCAATAACCGCATCAGCATTAATACACTTTTCCAATATCGGGCGTAAATCATCTTTATAAAAACATAAACCTTTCTGTTCGACACCTTTGCGCTTACATATCAAACAACTGATACAACCTTTGTAGGCTATATCATATAAGTTAACATATTCAACCTCGGCACCGGCATCGATTGCGCCGCGCATTGCTTCTTTGAGCAACTTTGCAGTATTAAAATTTTTACGCGGACCGCCGTTAATTATCATTACCTTTGTCATTGTGTTTTCCTTTCATTTATCCCTTCCAATGCTTTATTCAGCAGATTGTATAGTGTTATCATTTCATCATAAGACAAATAAATATTTCCTTCCAATGCTTGCGGTATATTTGAAGCTTTTTCCCTTAGTTTAACACCGTTATCCGTCAAAGTAATCTTAACAAAGCGTTCATCTTCTGTCATTCGTTGCCGCTTAACAAAACCGAATTTCTCAAGTTTCTTCAAAACCGGCGTTAAAGTTCCGGAATCAAGATAAATCTTTTCTCCCAACTCTTTTTCCGACATTTCGCCAAATTCCCATAAAATCACCATTACGATATATTGCGTATAGGTTAAACCGATTTTTGCCAATGGTTTGCGATATATCTTAATCACTTCTTTGGCGCAGGCGTAAAGTGGAAAACATAGTTGATTTCCGAGCTTCAGAACTTCAAGTTTATTCGGTGATTTAGCCATTATTTCTTTGCCGGTTCCCATTTACAACGAACAGGAGATACAATGGCACCTTCTTTTTTGAGTTCAGCAAAAGCCTTATCAACCGCTTTTCTATCCAAACCGGACATTTCGGCAATTTTTCCGGCATTTACCGGAACACCTGCTTTTTTCATAGTTTCCAACACGATTTCTTTATCTGACATTGTTTATACCTTTATTAAAATAAATTGCACACAATTCAATAATATTCAATATTATTGATACAAATATAAATCCCGCTTGTCAATATATATTCATTACAGATGTTAATTTCAGTCGAGAATGTACATTTTCGGCTTCTATAAATGTTTTATGGGGCATTAAGGAGCAAAAACGAATGTATTATTGAAACTTATAATAACCGCAAAGACCGTAAATTATTCATATACATCTTATTTTTCACATTCTCCGCAGTCGGAGCAACCATTGCAAATAAGTTTTGAGCCGCAAGTTTCGCAATTTTTGCGCCAGTGTTTAACATACCAACCGTCATCAAAAAGTTCGCTTTGCGGTTTATGCAATTGCCATTCAATCGGCTTGCCGTTAAACTGCAAACCGGATTTATGAGCCTGTTCACTTTGCAGGCGTTTGCTCGGCATTGTGTAAACTTTGCCGTTTTTTTCAAATTTCGTGCCTGTTTCGATAAAGCAAAACATCACATTTGCCGCCACGCATTCATCGTGTAAAGATTTCACCCATTCGTATTTCAAAATCCGCGAACCGTCATAATTTTCACCGCCGGCAATAACTTGTTCTATCTGTCCGATTTTAAGCCACTTTTCCAATGTTATCGGTCCGATAAACGGTGCAGTCATCACCCCTTTATGTTTGAACGGCAAATCCATTAAAATCGGCAGACGTTCATCGGCTCGGGCTTGGTTTTCCGCCGTTACGGAAAAAAATACATTATTCCAACCGTTACCCCAATCTTTAGGTAAATGTTCCGACACCCGCTCAGGACGTTTTGTAAGCAAATAAAATCCGACATCGGGACGCTTTTTAATAATATTCCACGCCTCATCGCGCCACGCATCCGCTTCTTCTAAAAAGAAATCAGAAGTTAAGCACACACGCAAGCACTCCCCGCTTTTTATTTTATACGAACCATCAGCATTCTTGTGCAAAGGATAATCAAAATTGTTTTTGACACGGTATATTTTAGAGCCATCGGCATTTCTCTGCCTGTCCAAAAAATACATATAGCAATGCTGACAGCCTTCGCTTTTCTTTATGCAACCGTGCCACGGATTCCAAATATCGTGCATAATATTTCCTAAATAAACTTTTTTAAATCATTTAAAACATCTGACAGTTTCATATTTTTGAGCTTGTCCTCCATTGCCTTTTGCACGCTTAAAAGTCTGTCATCTAAAATATTGTGAACGTTTTTGCCGACCGGACATTTCGGGTTCGGATTTTTATGAAAGGCGAAAAGCGTATCGTGTTCCAAAGGCTCAATGGCTTTATAAACATCTAATAAACTTATTTTATCGGGCGCTTTCAGTATTGTGATACTTTTGCTTGCACGGCCGCGGGGAATTTGTACAATCCCCGCAGTTTTTAATTGCAGCAAAATATTGCGAATGATTACCGGATTAACCTGCACAGAACCGGCCAAAAATTCACTTGTAACGTGATATTCGTCTTTGAACGTGCAGATGGCGGTCAGTATATGAAAAGCAATCGTAAATCGGCTTGAAATCTGCATTTGTCTATTCCGCTAACAAACTTCGGCATCTCCGAAACCAAACTCGGTTAAAGAACCTTCTTTGGCTTGAATACATATAAAATGAAAATCACCGTCACCGGTATTTTCAATCGTTCTGGCAACACCGGTTGCGACACGCACCGCCGAACCTTCTTTTACATTGATTTTTTTGCCGCCGACCGCAATAATTCCGGTTCCTTTCAAAACAATATAAACTTCTTCATTTTGCTTATGTTTATGATTAAAAGGAACTTTAAATCCTTTCGGCGCGACATTTACAGAAATTTCACAACTTGTCAAATTCAAAGCATCGTGTAAAAACGCTTTACCGTTTTCCAATTTAGCAATTTCGGCAAACGTTCCCAAATCGGTATTTGTATATTCAGTCATTATATTTCTCCTAAATTGTAATATAGATTGTTACATTTCATTAATATATATAAAACACATTTTTTGTAATGTCAATAGTTACAATTAAAAAAATTATGATAATGAAAAAAACCGCCGTGTTTCCGCGGCGGTCAGCAAATAAGTAACAATCAGATATTTTTCAAATTATTTTCCCATTGTATTGCGCATATACCGAAGGTCTCCATACCAGTACGAAGCGGTTGTTCCGCCATCAATTAAAAAATCGGCACCCGTAATAAAGCCTGCTTTATCGCTCATCAAAAATGCAGCCAAATCCCCTACTTCATCCGGAGTTCCGGCGCGATGCGACGGACATAAATCAAGCATTTTCTTATAGTTTGCCCCTCGCGGTCCGTTTAACTCATCATTTGCCAAAGGAGTAATAATAATCCCCGGTGAAATAGAGTTGATACGCGCATTTTTTTTGCCCCATTTAACAGATTCCGATGCCACACGCAAAACATTACAACGTTTGGAGTATTGATAAGCTTCTAATGTATTCGAAATATTTTTCAACATATCAAGTTCAAGTAATTTCTCGGTTGGTGTTAAAGCCAACAATTCGTTTTCTTCTTGAGAAAGCGCACCTAAACGATGACCTGATTGTGAAGAAATCATAATCGCGCTGCCGCCCTCGGTTATTACTTTACCAAATTCTTCCATCAAAACCGCCGTACCGTATAAGTCTACTTTCAGCACTGCTTCAATAGGTGCTTGGCTCGGCGACACACCGGCGGCGTTAATCAAATGTGTGATTTGACCGAACTTTTGCGAATATTCAATCAGTTCTAAGATAGATTTTCTTGATGATAAATCTGCCGCAATCGCGCTCGTTTCAAAACCGGCATTGTTCAAATCTTCAGCAACTTTTCCGGCGTGTTCCGACTTCAAATCGGCAATTACCAAATGTCTGCCATAACTCACGCGGCGTGCAATTGCCACACCGATAGAGCCTGCTCCCATTAAAACAACCACATCTTTCATTATATCTTCTCCTTTTACATCACAAAATTCATATAGATAATTTTTTAACTATAACTCGTTAAAATTTCAGTTTTTCAAGCCAATTTTTTACATCAACTTTTGCCTGTTCGCGCTCATTTTGGGCAATGTGACCATATATCGCCAAACCATCAAGCACTTCGGCACCGGTTACAGATTTAATTTTGCTCGGAATAGAAGATAAGCCGCTTCCTTCGTGGGTTACAAAAGGCACGACGGTTTTACCGTTCCAATCGTGGGATTCCATAAAAGTATATAACGCCATAGGCATATCTGCCCACCAGTTTGGCGAACCTATGAATACAACATCATAATCGGCAAAATTTTCCACACCGCCGATAATTTCCGGACGGGCATTCGCTTTCTTTTCTTTTAAGGCAACTTCGGTCAAAGCCTTATAAGCCGTCGGATAAGTATCATTTTTAAGCTTGATTTCAAACAAATCGGCTCCGGTTTGTTCGGCTATCATTTTAGCAATTACGGCCGTGTTTCCTTCGGTAATGTTGCCGACGCTGTATTGTTCTCCAGTTCTTGAAAAATAAACTACCAATGCTTTTTTTTCTGTCATATTATTTTCCTCCGCTTTTGCATTAAAACTTGTTAAAATTGTCAATCCGGTTAAAACTGCAGATATTATCTTTTTCATTAAAATGCTCCTGTTTTAATATGCGGAACATAAGGAGTTTCCAATGATTTGATTTCCTCATCGGATAATTTAATATCAAGCGCGGCAACAGCTTCTTCCACGTGTTTAACATCGGTGGTGCCGACAATCGGTGCGGTAACATAAGGTTTGGAAAGCATCCAAGCCAATGCGTTTTGCGCCATCGTATGTCCGTTCTTTTTAGAAACTTCCTCCAAGGCATCAACCACTTTTTTATCTTGCTCCGGCGTTGTCCAGACCATCGGCGACACATCATCAATTTTGGAACGCGCGGTTTCTTGTCCCCACGGACGCGTACATCTTCCGCCGGCAAGCGGAGACCACGGCACAACAGCTATTTTTCTGTCTTGGCACAAAGGCATCATTTCGCGTTCTTCTTCACGATAAATCAAATTATATTGATTTTGCATAGAAACAAACTTAGTCCAATTATGCTTTTCGGCGATATTCTGTAAACGTTCAAATTCCCACGCAAACATTGTGGAAGCGCCGATATAACGCGCTTTTCCGGCTTTTACCACATCGTGCAATGCTTCCATTATTTCTTCCCACGGCGTATTATGATCAAGACGATGAATTTGGTATATATCAACATAATCCAAGCCCAAACGTTTTAAACTATGATCAATCTCTGCCATAATATTTTTACGACTGGAACCGCCGCCGTTAGGTCGCCCCGGACGCATATCAAAATGCACTTTGGTTGCTACAACAATCTCGTCACGGTTTAACCCGAAATCTTTAATCAGACGACCGGTAATTTCTTCCGAGGTTCCCATTTGGTAAACATTGGCCGTATCAAAATAATTAATACCTAAATCAACCGCTTTCTTAAAAATCGGCTTTGCCTCATCATAGTCTTTTGCCCACGGAAACACACCGTTTTCTTTCCCCGGCTTGCCGAAACTCATACAACCTAAACATATTTTTGAAACATCAACGCCGGTGTTACCTAACTTAACATATTGCATTTTTATTCTCCTATAAAATTATGTCTTTACAAATTAAATAACACGCGATAATATAAAAGTCTAATTGAAAGATATAATAATCGATAGAAAATTTTTATAAGAGATTAAAATGAATACTAAACAAATTGATGCTGTTTTAGAACTGGCAAAGACTTTAAATTTTAATCGTGCGGCTGAACAGCTATGCGTTTCACAGCCAACTCTTTCGTATGAAATTAAAGAACTTGAAAATGAAATCGGATTTAAGATTTTTGACCGCTCCGGAAAAGGTGCAACTTTGACACCGGCAGGAAGCCGATTTTGCCAAACGCTTAAAAGTATTCGTAAGCAACTTAAAAGCGCGGTTGAACAAGGACAGAATTTCAGTGCAAAATATTCTGATAATATTTCTGTCGGTATTCCCATACGTTCAATGCTTCGTCATCTACCGCAAACTATGATAGAATTTGCCGTCAGATATCCGGAGGTATCGATTTTCCCGAAGTTCATCGGTTTTTACAATACTGATGACTTTTTACGGGGTAATACAGATATACTTATAGCTATGGATTTTGAAGTCAAACATATTCCTGATATAAAAATATATCCGCTTTATGAATGCGGCATTTCACTCGTAATGCGTGATGATGACGAACTTTCCGCAAAAAAAGTTATACAACAGGAAGATTTATACGGCAGAACATTGATGGTCGGCGGCGGCTCTCCTCCGGCTTTGCAGCGTGTGCAAAAACGCTTAATCAATACGCAGAAAATCAGTTATTTTAATTCTGCCGACCACGATACAACTTTAACCAATGTAGCGGCAAAAAAAGGTATTTGTCTTTCGCCTGATTTTTTTAATGAAGATACCAACGGTTTCAAACGTATTCCTTTTGCGTGTCCTGAAAAGTTCAAAATAGTCTTATGTACGCACAACAATGACAAACGCGAAAGTTTGATATATTTCATTAAATTATTACAGAAATTGCATAAGTAAAACCTAAAACCTATTTTAACAATGCTCGAAAAAAAATCAGGCTGCCGCCGAATTAATTTCAGCTAAAACTTCCTTTTTAAGCGTTATGTTATCAACTTTACCGGTTGCCGACATCGGAATATTATCGCGATAAAGTACAATACGCGGCATATATGTGACAGTATATTATCTGAAAAAATATGTAAAGCAAATTTTAAAAACTACGGACAATAAAACAATAAAGGGCAAGAGACGAACTCTTACCCCATAAATACGAAAAAAATTCTTATTAACGACTTACCATAATTTCCTATATGCTATAAAAAGTCTGAAGAACTTTCCTCAATATTCATACTAGGCTGTAATATTTTTGTTGTCAATATAAATATTTATATTAATATGGTATAAAGCAACTGAGGAGAGTATTATGAATTATCGTTTAGGAATAGATTTGGGAACATCGTCACTGGGGTGGTGCTGTTTAAAAACAGAAAATAGTGAAGTTGTTGATATTTTAGATATGGGAGTGAGAATCTTTCCCGATGGTAGAAATGATAAAAGTAAAGATCCGTTATGTGTGGCTCGACGCGATGCAAGAAGTTCAAGAACACGATTAAAAAGATTTAAACAAAGACAAAGACAGCTTATTAATCATCTCCAACAGAGCGGTTTGTTACCTGCAAATACAGCCGATTTAAAAAAACTTGAAGGTTTAAATCCATATGAGCTACGAGCTATAGCTGTTTATAAAAAAATTTCTCCTTATGAATTGGGGCGAGCTATTTTTCATATAAACCAACGTCGCGGATTTTTGAGTAATCGTCAGGAAGAACGAAATAAAAATAATACAAAAACACAAAAAGCTATGGATAATTTGCAAGATAGAATCAATGAATGCAATTGTTCGACTCTGGGAGAATTCCTTTTCAAATCCGGACATTACAGATTCAAAAATGAAACGGATACCAACGGTAATCTCAAAGTTGATGCCGATACTTTGTACCCTAACCGACAAATGTATCAGGATGAATTTGAAAAAATTTGGGCAAAACAAAAAGAATTTTATCCTGACATTTTAACAAACGACCTTAAAAAGAAAATACAAAATGATATTTTCTATCAGCGTCCATTGCGAAGACAAGAAACAGGATTTTGTTGGTTAGAACCTGAAGAAAGACGATGTCCTAAAGCCTATGTCATTGCACAACAATTTAGAATAATGTCTGATATTACCAATTTAAGGATTGGCTATCCTTATGATAGAGCGTTAGAAAAAGCGGAAAGAGAAATATTGTTTGAGTTTTTGGATAATCCTCCGGCAAATTCTTACGATAAAGAATATTACATCCCTTGGGAAAAAATATTACAGTGCTTACATCTTGATGGAAATGTTGCTTTAAATCTGATGAAGACCTACAAAAAAGGATTGCTATGCAATATTACAAACGCTATATCAGGAGATGAGCAATCTTTTGGCTATCTGTGGCACAAATTTCCGACAGACGTAAAAGACAGAATTGTTTATGACTTGCAAGACTACAGTCTTAAAGATGAGGAAACAGAGGCTAAGTTGCTCAAAATTTGCCCTGAACTAAATAAATTTCAAATAAACGCCATATTGGATAAGTCTCTGTATTTGCCTGACGGATATATGAATTTTTCTGCCAAAGCAATGCAAAAATTGGTTAATGATATGCAACTTTGCGGTTCTGATGTTGAAACCGCCATCGAAAATGTATATCATAAAACAACGGCAGATGCAGGATACTTTGAAGAAAAAGAAAAATTACCGCCGTATCAGGAATTATTTACGGAATCTCTTATCGGTGGAAACAAAGATAAGTACGATAAAGAACTTGATTATGATAATTATATGGGACGTATTACTAACGTTAGTGTGCATATAGCACTTAATCAGTTAAGAGCAGTAGTTAATGAGCTTATTGAAAAATACGGCAAACCTGATGGTATTACCATTGAATTGGGGCGTGAGTTAACAAAAGGGAAAAAAGCTTTAGCGGATATAGATAAAAAACATCGGGAAAATGAAAAAATAAATAATGAAGCAAAAACTGAAATAAGAAAAGCAGGTTTTGCCATAAGTTTGTTTAATATTGAAAAATATAAAGTTTGGTTAAATTGCAACAGACAAGATCTCTACACGGGAAAAAATATTGAACTTAGTGACTTATTTACAGAAAAATATGAGATAGAGCATATTTTACCTTATTCTTGGAGCTATGATGATACCTATGATAATAAAATAATCACCAGAGCCAATATTAATCGCAGAAAATCCAATCAATTACCTTATGATTTCTTCTCTGATGAGCAACAATTAAAAGCTGTTGCTAAAAATGACGAAGAATTTGCAGAGATGTTTTTGGATAACGTAACGGAACGTGCCAAAGATATTGATAAATTGCGTGGCAATTTCAGAAAAACTTTCAATTTTAAAGCAATTAAATGGCGCTTCTCAAAAAATGCGCGTGAAATATTCAATAAAAACAACAAAAATATGGCACGAGATTTAACCGATATGCAATATATGTCTAAATTAGCAAAAAAATACCTTACTTGCATTTGTTCGCCTGATAAAATTGTTTCGGCAAAAGGTGCGATGACTGACTTACTTAAATCCATTTGGGACATAACTGACACGTTACCTGAGGATTATCGTTTGTGGGAACCTCAAAAGTGGCAAAAAGAAGATATTTTAGATTGGCAAAAGAAAAAAATCGGTCGAGAAAATGTTGCTTTAACCGATGATGAAATCAACAAACTTGCTCAAAAATCAGTAGATGAGATGGATAATGATACTATTCATAATATGACACTTGTCGGTAAAGACCGTACAGTGCATTATCATCACGCTCTAGATGCCTTCGTCTTAGCCAATATAAGCACACGCATTGTACAAATTATATCCCCCAAAGCTTTGGCAAATGAGGTGGAAATTTTATCCGAACAACATAACAAAACTTTATATGAAATCCAAAAGTCAATATTAAAATCAAGAATTTCTTACAAACCTTATGAAAAGTTTAATAAAGAAGATTTATCTCTCAGATTACGTGATATTATCATTTCATACAAAAATCCGATTGATAAACTGAAATCAATTATAAAGAAAGCCGAAAAATACGGAAAAAATTTATCTAACTTCAGTTTTGCTCCGATTTGTGAAGATACTGCGTTCAGCATTAAACAAATCCTAAAAATAAGCGGAAATGATATGGATATTGAATTTTCCGTACATAAAAAAGAAGGAAAATGTAATGAAAAGCATAAACTTTCGACAATGGTACCGATTTTTCGGACCAGAGAACAAAAACGAGAGTTTTTAAATATGTATCCGCAGTGGCTACGAGCAGTAGCGCGAAAAAAGAATATGAGTAAAGATGAATATACTGTAATTGAACAAAACTTTATCAGCACATTTACCAAAGATAAAGCTTTCAAATGGTATGCTTCTGCAGGTAATTACGGAGCTCAAATTTATCAGATTAATAAAAATGATAAGTTTTCTCCAAATAAAAATGAAGAATGGTCGCTTGAAATTATGCCAAATTATTATGCCTTTGAAAGGCGGGGCAAATTTTTTTGGAAAGATATTTATCCGACCGCCAAATTAATTACCTGTCTTAAAATAAATGATGTTGTAGAAGCAACATTTGGGCGTGATGATAAACTGGAAAGCGGTTTTTCCAAAATAAAAAATTGGGTGAAACTGCAATTTGTAAATCATCAGGATAAACAGAAATTAAAACTTTTATTCAGAGTTAAAAAAATGTCCGGCGGCAATATTTACTTGCGTCCGTTACACGTAGCACAAGAG
Source organism: Alphaproteobacteria bacterium (assembly GCA_017471705.1). Lineage (GTDB taxonomy): Bacteria > Pseudomonadota > Alphaproteobacteria > RF32 > CAG-239 > RUG410. The sequence continues at coordinate 26,932 of JAFUSH010000011.1, forward strand.
GATAACGGAGATGTGAAATCTTGGGCTTGCAGTGTCGGTAAATTTAAGCTGTATAAGTGCCGTAAAGTTTGTGTCACTCCGACAGGTAAAATTCTGAGAGGATAAGTTATGCACGGAAATATAGTAGAAATCGGAACGGATAACAAGAAGCTATCCGTTCAGGCTGGCTTTTTACGTATCAGTGAGCAGAATGAAGTAATAAAAGATATCCCATTGGATTTGATTTTGAGTCTGGTTATTACTTCCCCAACGGTTGTTTACACACAACCATTATTGCAACGTTTGGCTGAGGACGGAATCCCGCTAATTGTTTGCGGAAAAAACTTTATTCCGAGCGGCATTTATTTACCTTTAACCGGTCATTATAAACAAAGTCATATCCAGCGCCAACAATTTGAAACAAGCGTTATCTTACAAAAGCGATTATGGCAACAAATTGTTATAGAAAAAGTCAAGCAACAAGCCGCCGTCTTGAAAAAACTCGGTAAAACAGATTTGTTAACTCCTCTTATTACTAAAATTACTTCCGGTGATAGTAAAAACATTGAGGCCATGGCTGCCAAAAGATATTTTACCGCCTTATTCGGTAAGAATTTCAAGCGTGATGTTGAAGCTTTGGGCATAAACTCCTTTCTTAATTACGGGTATGCCGTTATGCGCGCTTGTGTTGCACGTTTTGTAATAGCAATGGGGCTAAATCCGGCATTAGCCGTAAAACATCAAAATAAACTTAATCCTCTTTGTTTGGTGGATGATTTAATGGAACCTTTTCGTCCGTTAGTTGATTATACTGTATACAAAGTATTTACCGAAAATAAATTAACCGATAATGAGGAACTAACTCCTGCATACAAAAAAATCTTATCAGGAATTTTAGATTGGGATTTAAAAGCTAAAAATATTGTTTCTCCTGTTTATCTGATTATAGAAGACTTTGTCCGTCAATACACAGATTCCATAACAGAAAAACAAGTTGTTCTTTTTTCTAAGTACATTTTGCCAAATGTTTAATAAGCCGGATTTAAAATTAATGTGGATGATGGTTATGTTTGATTTGCCGACAGATACGTCGGAAGAACGTAAAAATGCGAGTGACTTCAGAAACTTTTTACAAAAAAAGGGATTTTCTATGGCGCAATTTTCTGTTTACTTTCGTTTTACCGGAAGTCGCGAAGAAAGCACAAAATATGTCAGAGCCGTTAAGCGAAATGCACCTTCTGTTGGGGATATTTGTATCCTATTTTTCACTGACAAGCAATTTGGTGATATAATACATATAAAGAATAGAAAGAGCGATTCTCTTGCTCAAAAGGTAACTCAATATGAACTTTTTTAATAAAAATAACCTGTTTTTAAAATCGGTAGGTGCCAGAAAATCAATTAAAATCAATCTCTTATCTGACACCTATTATAGCATATAGGAAATTATAGTCAAGTCGCAACAATCGACCATTATATCAGTCCATTGATTTAATTATAGCATATAGGAAATTATAGTCAAGTCGCAACCTAAGCATTAATTGCTTGTTGCTAATTGCTATTATAGCATATAGGAAATTATAGTCAAGTCGCAACTGCCGATTTTAACTTTAAATGCGTTTTTGAATTATAGCATATAGGAAATTATAGTCAAGTCGCAACTGCTAGTTTATACACGTAAACAAAAAGTTTATTATAGCATATAGGAAATTATAGTCAAGTCGCAACAAATCAAGCACCGTGTTGCCCTTGCTGCAAATTATAGCATATAGGAAATTATAGTCAAGTCGCAACGCCTTTACCGAAACATATTTGATGTCATCAATTATAGCATATAGGAAATTATAGTCAAGTCGCAACTATACCAAACATCCGTTTTTGTTATTGTATTTCTATGTTATACCAGCCATTATCGTGTGTGGCTCCTGAAATTGTACGAATTAATGTTTTATCTGCTATAAATTCCTGAGTTAACACCGGAGGTACTTAATTGGAATTCACCTTCTTTTGCTCAAGTGTTCGTTTAGCAACTTTAATCTACACTTATCAAAGAAAGCCACCTCATATCCGTCTATTTCATCCCCGACAGATGCCTGATGTATTTCATCGTCCGTCCCCATATACGAAAAAGCATTCGTTACCAAACCGGTATCTTCATTAATTTCCCCCTTATCCATCGGATAATCACCGTCAACATAAGAACCGTTAATATAAACCTACTCACCGTCATCATCATCTCTGGCGTATTTGAGTGTTGCATTTTTGACTTTCAAAGAACCGTTAACATTAACCTTACCTGCTACATCAATTAATTCTATCACGTTAATGAATTTCCACCGGCTTATGCCGGTGGAGATTCATTTGATAGTTTGAGGGCAACATCTTACTTACCGGTTTTAAGCATATCAGCAAAACCGCCGAACCTGAAAAAAATGTGGTGTTTGGCATTTTTGATGATTTGCAATTTGTCTTTATAAAAATCTCGTTGTGCCTGCACATTAAATATCAGGTCATTTTCAGCCACAATCGCTCTATCAAACATCGGATTGATATGTGTTTTATGTTCTGCATACATTTTTTGTAAAGCCGTCAATTCATTTTCGCAACTTTCTATGGTGCGCAATGATTGAAGCTTATTATAACGTTCATATTCTTCATCGCTAAAAACCATATATTTTCTGCGGAAATCCAAATAATTGTCCAAAGTTATTCCCTTAAAAACTTGAATTGTATCTTCGGATATACCGAGTTTGTCATCAAATAAATACGGATTGCCGCATACCGCTACCTTTTGACGGATATTGGGTAGCCTATCGGCAAAAACGGAAGCCACAAAAACACCGGCAGAATAAGCAATTACATAAATATTATCATATTTTTTGAAATCAAAATCCAGCTGCATATCCTGATAATCATACAAAATCACAACATCTTTACTGTCGCGCAAATTGGTAAACTGATTCTCATCACACCCCCAGCCGGCAAAAAAGACGATTAAATCATTTGAGTCGTTATTCCGGTAAAAATACCGCATTTTTATACCCTCCTTTAGGTTAGTATTAAACTTATTTGTAAGTATTGATTTTATCATATAATATTAAATCACTCTTAGCAAGATTATTTTAGGAGATACTTATCTGAATGTTGCTGAATTAGCGGGAATTACATTCGTAGAAGGTAAATCTTATCAGATACAGATAAAAGGTGCCGCAACATTTTCGGAAAAAGCCTCAAAACCGACCGAAGGGGGAACTTTCTGGAATAGTCAAAAACTTTTTTAGACCTGTGTTTCTTCATACCAATTATCCGGTTTAATTACTTTAACGTGATTGCCCCAAGTGTATAAATGCCAGTCCATTTCAAGACGTCCGCCGGCTTTGAATTTAACCGTTAACGTACCGTCGGGATTTTCGCGCACCTGCTGTGTCGGATGGAAAATATAACGCTTAGCCTCCTCAGCGGTTTCTTTATCAAATAGCCACTCCACCTCAAAAGGGGGTTCTTGAAATACTCCGAAGGATCGCATCGAATACTCTTCTAAGCTGAAATCTTCCGGTATCTGATAAATATTTGGCAAAATTTCAATACTTTGAATATTGCTTAAAATAAAATTATGTACCTCATTGCCGAAAAAACCGTCACTATGGCGAGCCAAAAGATAATGATTTCGCTCACCGTATAAAATACCGTATGGCATAAGAATATTATGGCTTATTTTGCCGCTTTGACGGTTAAAATAAGAAATTTTTATTTGATGACAACTTAAAATGGCCGCGCGGATTTTAGATAAAATTTCTTTATCAATCATAATTTTCGGTCCGGGACGCAAAGCCAACCCTTCAGCTTTCATCAGTTCTTCGGCATCAACTTCAATCCGGCGTTTTTGTTCCGGTTTAATCAAATTACGCAGCTTCAGTTCAATACGGGATAAAATCTCGGCCTTATCATTCATACTGCGCTTTTTCAAAGTATTAATCGCTGTTTTGAAAACAGCCAGCTCCTCAGCCGAAAAAGAAATCAGAGAATTTAAACTGTGCTGTGCAATCCGCCAACGCTTAGTACGCTCTCCGGTATCCACCTCTTCCATTTGCGGAAAAAATTCATACAAAGCATTACGCATACGCTCTGCCGTCCGCCGCGATACACCATAGTCTCTTTGAATATCTTCTAAAGATACTCCCTCGCCGGACTCTTGCATTTGCATTGCCAATTTAAATAAATCATAAGTTTTTTCATAATTTGCCATAGCTCATCTCCCTTTGCACAAGCTTATTGAACAAACTTTTACCTGTCAATTTGAATTTATATTTTATATACGACTAATTTTGACGCATTCATATTTTATATTTTCATTACGTACAAAACGGAGGACTAAAATATGAGTACAAGTTTAAGAATGAGAAAAAGAAAAAGTTCTAATTCAAACAATTGGGATAATTTTGAAAAAAATGAATTGCTCGGTTATTTATATGAATTTTTAGCTAAAAAAGATAATATCAAAGCTTATTTGAGCAAAATTTATGAATGGTACGTAGATGCCGGAGAAGAATATTTATCTTTTGATTGGATGAGCGATAAAGAAAGTGACGAAAATAATGAAAGCTTTGATATATTTTGCAAGAAACATAAAATCGAAGCCATTCGCCGTTGTAAAATGTTCAGGCAATTGATTGCAGAAAAAATAGAGAAAAATAAAAATACTAAAATCAGTACATTAGAAAATAAAATTAAACTAATTTCTAAATTATTCAGACTAACAAAAATCGAAAAAGATATTTTGGGATTTTATGTGCGGATGAAATTAAACTACTCCGTGGAAAATCTGCTCTGCACTCTGTTTAATCATCGCTGTGAGAAAATTGCACTTCCGAGCTATTTTTTGCCTTATTCCTCGGTTGTGATAGGTAATTACCTCAATGTAAACAATAAGCTTATGTCTTGCGGATTACTGGATACCGATTACGAAGGATATGCCATCGTGAGTGCACAGACAATAAAAATGATTGGGCAGCAATTTTCATCAATTCAGAAATTACGTGAACTTATTTTAAATAAGCATCTGAAAACAAAACTTAATTTCAATGATTTTTCTCATATAGATGAGAAGGATTTTTGCTTGCGGCTGTTAAAAGGAGCAATCAAAACACATTCCGCGGGGATAAATATTTTACTTTACGGCAGACCGGGAACAGGTAAAACAGAATTTGCCAAAGCTTTATGTCAAAAAGCAAAAGCTAAATTATATGCGGTAGGAGAAAAATCAGAAGACAGCCGTATGGAAAAATTATATATGCTTCAAAACGCTCTGACCAAAGACAAAGGAACGTGTCTGCTGATTGATGAAGCCGATGATTTGATGGAAGAAAGAAAAATCCGTGTTAATCGTATGCTGGAAAATAATTCAATTCCTTGCATCTGGATTGTTAACTCCATTCATTTTTTGGATAAGGCTTATCTGCGTCGTTTTGCCTTTGCCATTGAATTTAAAATGACCGATACGGAAACCAAAACCCGAATATGGCAACGAACATTCAAACAAAACGATATGTCGATAAATTCGCAAACTGCCCGAAAATTGGCAGAAGAGTACAATTTAACCCCTTCTTTTATTGCCAATGCCATACAAGCAGCCAAACTGGCACAAGGCGGAATGGAAGATATCCGCAAAAATCTTAATGCTATGGAAAAGGCTTATCACAACGGCAGGGAAAAAGAAAAAAAGAATATTCCGGTCAAAGAAGAAAAAAAATTCGTTAATTTTAATTCTGCTTTGCTTAATACCGACACAGATTTACAAAAATTCACCGAACAGGTAAAAAATTTGCATCATAACAATTTCTCACTATGTCTGTATGGTGTGTCCGGAACCGGAAAATCAGCATTTGCCGAATATTTGGCAGAGCAATTGGATATGCCGGTTTTAAAGAAAAATTGTTCCGATTTGCTTTCAATGTGGCACGGGGAAACCGAGCAAAACATAGCTTCAGCCTTTAGAGAAGCGCGAGAAAACAAAGCCTTACTTATTTTTGATGAAGCCGACAGTTTTCTGCAAAGCAGACAATATGCCGTGCGCTCTTGGGAAGTCACGCAGGTAAACGAAATGCTTACTCAAATGGAAAAACACGATTTACCGTTTGTTTGCACCACAAATCTGGTGGAAAATCTGGATAAAGCAAGTTTACGTCGTTTTACTTTTAAAGTTGAATACAAATATATGACATCTGAACAAAACTCTTTGGCGCTTGAACATTTTTTCGGATTTAAAAACGTGGATTTATCATACATAGGAAGTTTAACACCGGGAGATTTTGCAGTGGTGAGACAAAAAGCTGAAATTATGGGATTTTCAGATAATAAAGATGAAATTATAAAGATGCTTGAATTGGAACAAAAGCAAAAAGAACCGATAACCCGACATATCGGCTTTTGCTTGTGAATTTACCATCAGGGGCATTAAGATATTTTGAACAGTAATTCATAAGATTCTCGGTTCGCACTTCGTGCGCCCAAGAATGACAAATATTGTTGCACAGAAGTGCGTATAAGCTCTTTTAACGTGACAGATGCGCCGTAACTTTTCGACGACGTGTACAAGATGATACACAAGCAAAATTTGCACAGAAGTGCGTATAAGCTCTTTTAACGTGACAGATGCGCCGTAACTTTTCGACGACGTGTACAAGATGGTACACAAGCAAAATTTGCACAGAAGTGCGTATAAGCTCTTTTAACGTGACAGATGCGCCGTAATTTTTCGACGACG
>JAFUSH010000012.1 GCA_017471705.1 Alphaproteobacteria bacterium
CCTAAAAATAGGTAATTTCCTTTATTAAAACGGAGTGAGCTTATATTGCCTCCTTTCCCCTCGCTCGGTTACTCATACAATTTCACGCAAATATCGCCGTCCCATTTTACAATAAGATTAATATTATAAAAATCTTTTAAAGTCAAGCTAAAAATATTATTAAATAAGAAAAATGTGTTAATTTAAAACTAAACTTATAATTCTATACGATTCAAATATTCATAACCATATAACAGGTTATATACTTTAAAAGTACAAAAAAAATCCGCCAATCGGCGGATTTTTCATCTGCAAAAACTTTACTTAAGCTTTTTCTACCTGTGAAAATTCCAATTCAACCGGAGTGTAACGTCCGAAAATGGAAACCGAAACTTTCAAGCGGGACTTCTCAGTATCAACTTCTTCCACAACTCCTACAAAAGAAGCAAACGGACCGTCATTAACTCTGACTTGTTCTCCCACTTCATAAGTGATATTGGTTTGCGGATGCTCAATCCCCTCTTTAATTTGATTCATAATCTTTTCAACTTCGGCATCGCTGATTGCCTGAGGTTTGTTACGGCTCCCCAAGAAACCGCTAACTCTCGGAGTACTCTTAACCACCAACCAAGTTTCATCACTCATTTCCATTCTTACCAAAATATATCCCGGAAAGAACTTACGCTCGGTATCAACTTTTTTACCTTTTTTAATCTCAACTACATTTTCGGTCGGAACAAAAACATCCGAAATGCGGTCTTGCATATTTTTCAAAACAATTTGCTCTCTAAGCGACTCGGCAACTTTCTTTTCCGAACCCGAATACACATTTACAACATACCAACGAGCTGACATTTGTTTGCTCTCCTATCCTAAATGCAAAATTTTATCTACGCCCCAGCCCAGTACCATATCAACGGCAAAGAAAAACACCGTTGCCACCGCGACCAAGACAACAACCATTGTACAGGAAGGAACAACTTCCTTTTTAGACGGCCAAGTAACCTTTTTCATCTCTTGTTTTACCTGACGCAAAAACTGTATCGGACTAGTACTCATTTGTAACCCTTATTCAAAATTTCATTATATGCCGTAACCTTCACCGTCACGGACGCTATCGGCATATTAAATGCCGTTTTGCCATAATGTCAAGCATTTATTTACGTCTGTCAAGATTTTTTATTTACATCTTTCGGCATAAATGTATTGCGTACCAACAGACAGCTTGCCTTCAAAAAAAGACATAGGCTTACTGCTCCATATATCCCTTTTACGACTCTTCAATTGAGAACACGCACATTTATATTCATTATTCTCATAAAGAAAACACGTAGCATTTGCCTTTTTAAACGACGTAACAATACTTGTATTTTCACCGAAGTCCGCGCCTCCCGCAAAAGCAACATTTATCGGCAGTATAAGTAAGCAAATCAATAATCTCAACAAAACAAAGCTCCTAAAAACCTCCGTGAGTTTCTTTGGCATATTTTGCATAGTCGTCAAAAAACTCTTGCAATTTCTCCTGCACTGTGCGGTTAACCGAACCGACCGGAAATTCACCTTTTTTGTTTTCTTTGCCTGCAGGTTTTCCGGTCAAAATTTCAATACCGTCATCAACCGTATCTATGGCATATATGGTAAATTTACCATCTTCCACCGCCTGCACCACATCAGCGCGAAGCATTAAATTGCTTACATTGGTGCGCGGAATAATAACTCCTTGTTTTCCGGTCAAACCGCTGTGATTGCACACATCAAAAAAGCCTTCGATTTTTTCGTTGACACCGCCTATCGGCTGAATTTCACCAAATTGATTAATCGAACCGGTTACCGCAATACTTTGCTTAATCGGCAAATCGGTAATAGCGGAAATCAAGCAATAATACTCGGTAGATGATGCACTGTCTCCGTCTACACCGCCGTAAGATTGTTCAAATACGATGGAAGCCGATAAAGAAAGCGGCGTATGTTTGGCAAAGCGATTTGCAATTAAAGATTTCAATATTAAAACACCTTTGGTGTGTATAGGACCGCTCATTTCGATTTCGCGTTCAATGTCAACAAAATCTCCCTTACCGACCCGAACTTGTGTAGTAATACGCGCCGGTTTACCAAATGAGTAATTCGAAAAATCATACACCACCAAACCATTGATTTGACCAACTCTTTCACCCTTAACATCCATCAAAATAGTGCCTTTATCAATTTCTTCCAACATATATTTTTTAACTCTGTCAGAACGATATACTTGGGCTTCTATGGCTTGGTCAATATGATTTTTGCCTATTTGTTTGGAATTTGACTTGCGCGCCCAGTAATCAGCCTCACGCAGCAAATCACCTATAGACGAAATATGGGCGGTCAGTTTATCAGCGTCATCGGCCAAACGCGAAGCGTGTTCGATAATGCGTGCCACCGCCTGACGATTGAGTGAACGCAAACCTTTTTTGTTGGAAAGTGAACCTATAAGTTTAGCATACTCGATTTCATTTTCATCGGTTCGGTCCATAATCACGCCGAAATCAGCTTCGACTTTGAAGAAATCCCGAAAATCCGGATCCCGTTCACACAGCAAATCATATATATCAAAGTTTCCGGTTAAAACTATTTTCACGTCCAACGGAATCGGTTCCGGATCAAGCGAAATTGTCGTAAAACTGGTATCTTCACTCGGAGCTTCGATTTTCACCCTTTTGGAAGCAATAGCTCGTTTAAGAGAATCCCACGCGAAAGGCTGTTCCAAAACCTTGCGTGCGTCCAAAAGCAAGAAACCGCCGTTGGCACAGTGCAATGCACCGGCTTTAATCAACGTAAAATCGGTCAACAAAGCTCCGTATTGCTGGATACGCTCAACTTTACCGACCAAATTACCTTGCGTCGGATGGTCTAATGTTATAATCGGGGCGCCTGCTCCCGGAGTATTTTTCACTATAACGTTAACCTTTAATTTATCGAACTTGTCGTCTTCCGGTTGTTTCATTTTACTGAGCAAAACCTGTAACGGATCATCTTCCGCACCGGCAGGAGACACCATTTTTTCTTTATCTTCCGGCACAAATTCATCGACATTATCTAAAATGTGGTTTTGTATCGACTTCAAAAACTTAACTGCCGAGGATATTCCTTTATATTTTTTGCGCAATTCGTCAATAGGCTCTTTAACTGCCATTTTTGCAAACTTCTCACGCAAAGAACTTATTTCATTCTTTTGCTTTTCTTCCCAGCGCGGCAAATCTTGAGTAGCGTTTTCGATTTCTTCCTGCATTGCATTCAAATCGTCCATAATCAGCTTTTTCTCTTCTTCAGGAAGTTGATCAAACGAATCCGGATTAAGCACTTCGCCGTCTTTCATCGGTGCAACCACTAACCCCATCTGCATATGCAAAAGCGAAACTCTTTTTCCCTTAGCTTTCTTCTGCAATATATTAATATATTCGTCTTTTTTGGATTTATATTTTTGTTTTATTATACCTAATGCCGCCTTATACTCTTCCGATTCAATAATCGCCGGTAACGATGTGGAGAGATTTTCTATCAACTCGTCAATATCTTTGGCAAAAGTACAAGCTTTTCCGGCAGGGAAACGTACTGCCAAAGGTTTATACGGTTCTTCGAAATTATATACATAAGCCCAGTCATCAGGCGTTTTACGGGCTTTTGCCTCTTTCTCTAAAATTCTTTTAACCAAGCTCATTTTTCCGGTTCCCTCCGGTCCGAGGCAGAACAAATTATATCCGCGTGAACGAATATGAATGCCGAGCTCTACCGCGCTTATGGCTCTGTCCTGCCCTAAAGCAGACAAACGTTCTTCCAAATCAGCAGTAGTCTTAAAATCAAATTTTGCCGGATCACATTTGCGATAAAGTTGGTTAGAAGTCAATTTTGTAATAGCCATTTTAAAAATATCCTATATTATTATACTTGTTTGGGAGCAATATATACATCAAAATGCTAATATAGAGTAAATGAGCGAAAAATATTTTGAGTATTCAATGTTCTTTATCTGCGGATTATTAACATTAATACCGCTCGTCTGGTTTTACTTGAATATAAAATTAAAACATTTGCAAAAATTAACGCGAATCCGTGTTATGAAAAGGCAGCAGAAAAATAAAAAAGCACTTTTTCTGTCTTCAATAATTTTAAACAATTGCTGTAAAAAACTTTTTTTCAGCACGGATAAAAAGGCCGGTCTTGCTCTGTCGGCATTAATCGGCGGCAGGATGCAAAAAACCGCCGATTATTTTAAAGATACCTATCCGTTGCTGTCACTGCTGGCGGAAGCGCATTATGATACGGCTTCGGCTTATAAAAAAATATTAAAGCAAAAAACTCTATGGCTTAAAAATGCAGAATATTGCGTGTATTTGCCGCTATTAGCTTATATTATGTTTGATAAAAAAAATATGCATTCGGCAATTACCAAAATAAATCCGCAAAAATTAAGCAAATGCAATCTTGCTTATTATAATTATTGCGCCGCGTTTGCCTATCTTTATGACGGAGATATGTTATCAGCCTCGCAAAAAGCATCGAATGCACTCGAATATTTTCGCAAAAAAAAGTATTCTTATGAAGGGGCAAAATGTTATTTGTTACTCGGCGAAATATATCGTTTGAGTTGCGTAAACGATGTGGCGCAGACAATGATTGAGGCGGCCGTCAAAATAAATCAAGAGCAGAAAATGCCCCAGTTTTATGCTTTATCGACAGCAGCACTCGGTATGCTTATGCTGTTTGAAAATCGTTATGAGGAAGCGGATGATAAATTCAACACTGCGTTGCAATCGGCACAAACTGATGATTTGCGTGCCGATATTCATAATCAAAAAGCTCTGCTTTATATTGCACAAAATAAGCTAAAAAACGCAAATAAAGAAATTATAAAAGCTCTGCCGATATTCATAAATTCAAAAAACAAACACGGTCAAGCTTTTTCGCAACAACTTTCGGCGCAGATTTATTTCAATAAAAAACAATACACACGCGCCGTTAAGTTGGCAGAAGAGGCTCAAAAAATTTATATGAAAACAAATAATTTTTCCGCCGTTTTGGAATGTATGTATTTAAGTGCCGATGCTCTGTTTAAACAAAACAAGCTCAAAAAATCGGAAGATATTTTACGCAAAATGCTGGAAATAAATGAAAAGCAAAAACACAATTTTCATATTGCCAACACATACAGTTTACTGGGATTGATTTTTCTGCGCAAAAAAGACTTGCAGCGTGCCAAAGTTTTATTGCAGCAATCGCTGCATTTGGAACAAAGACACCGTCGTTGCGAGGGTATGGTTGCCGACTATGCCAATTTGGCAACAATTGATATTCTGTCCGGCAATCAGGACGATGCCGGCGATAATATAAAAGTTGCGCTTGAATACGCCAAACAAACCGGAAGCAATGAATTAATCGAACTTATAAAAAAGAAGTTTAATGATTTTACTTAAACTCTTTACTTTTACAAACCAATTGTATACATTATGACAAATATTGTTTTTGAGTATATGATAAAATGTTAGGTTTTTACAAGGCAAAACATATAGTGGAATGGAAAATACCCAACCAAGATGATTATAATGAAATCTCCGGTTTGGTATATTCAAAATATACTCGCATACATAATATGGTAATTGAACAATTCGGATCTAACGGTTGGTATATAATAGGTCTTTTTGCCCTTTTATTAGTAATAATAGCGGCTATATATATAAAATCGATTATTGATACATTCAAAGCCAGAGACGAGGAGTTATCGGGAGAAAATCCGGAACCTGACGGGCTTTTTTATACAATAGAGGAAAATCCGATTAAATCAATTGCCAACGATAATAATGATGTATTTGAAGAAGAAGAGGATGAACAAAACTACCAAAAATCTTTGCGTTCTTCCGCCGAAGAATTGGATAAAGAGCTTTCTCTTAATTTGTTGCGCGCTTCGCAAAATGATATTGATGAAAAAGAACGCGAGCAACTTTCTTCAGACATAAAAAAACGGATGAAAATTCACGCTGACGCCGAAAATTCAAGATTAAAAGAACTGAAGTTATATCTGAAAAACAAACCGCAGGATAAGCATACCGAAACTCTTAAAGCGGAGACGGAAAAAGATAATCTTATCAGCATAATTGTAAATCTTTTGGGACGCGGAGTAAACGTATCTAAAATTAATCAATCACTATACTTTCATTACAAAAACATTTATGAAATTAACGATATAATCCACACGGTTCAAAGTGTTTGTAATTTTGTGGGACTTTGTAACTCCGGCAGATTTGATTATTTACCGCAGCGCCAAATGTTACCTGAAAATGATGCAGCAATTTATGCTTGGGCAAACGGCGATTATTCTTTAACATTAATTCTGTTACAATCATTCTTAAATCAGTTAATGGAACAATCGCAGGAAGAAAACGGCATAATAAAAGATATGACTTACGCATTAGCTTCCAATTGCGCTTGTATTATGGGCGACATTGCAAAGTTGAAAGACGTGGATTTGGCGCACAATTCTTTTGAATTGGCTACCGAACTTTCTCCCAAAAACGTTACGGCTTGGAGCAGGCTCGGAGATATTTATATGTTGGAAGGCGCCTTGGAAAAAGCTATGATATCTTATCAAAACGTTATTGATATTGCCGATGTCTACTTATATGCGGCAGAACTTGCTCACGCCAAACAGCAGCTGTCGGTATACTACCGAAAACAGGAAGTGCTCACCAAAGCCGAACAGCTTGAACAAGAAAGTACAGAATATTATGACGGCATCGGTATATATAATAATTTGACCGAAAAAGAAATTTTGGCGTATAATGCCATTTACGCCGGAAGCTCACAAAACTTAAGACAATATATCTATAACTTACTTAACACATACCACTTTTAATCTTCCATAAGCTGTATATTTTTAAGTAAATGCGCTTGAAGAATGTAAATTTTCGTGTTAACGTACCCTTATCAGATTTTGATGGTTCATATATATCGGAGAGGAAGATGAATAATAAAGGATTATTGATAGCTGTTGTTTTGGCCGGTTTATTCATTATCGCCGTTAAATTTCAGTTATTTCCGAAATTTGACGGGAAAAAAGTGGCAAAACAGGCGGAACAAATTGAAAGCACTTCCATTTTAAAACACGACGACGGACTGGAAAAAGATTATTTTTCAAATGGTAATGTTCGCAGTGAAACGCCGTATCAAAACGGGCTGCGAAACGGTGTTGTAAAATACTATTATTCCGACGGAACCTTAAAATCGGAATCAACTTATGTTAATGATAAACTTGAAGGCGAAACCAAGACTTATTTCCGCGACGGAAGCCTTGATAAAGTGTTCACTTATTCCAATGATGCTCTGAACGGTCCGGCTAAATCGTATAATCCGGACGGTTATCTCGAAACCGAAACCACTTATCGCGACAATACCAGAGTCGGAAAAGAAATAGGTTATCAGCCGAGCGGAAAAGTTCGCTATATCACCCAAATAAATGAAATGGGACAAATGCACGGAAAAGCTCAAGAATTTTATGAAAACGGACAAGTTAAATATGAAACATCGTTTATAAACGGTGAACCGGACGGTCTGGACTATTCTTATTACGAAGACGGAAAAATTATGCAAACTACCTCTTATAACAAGGGTATGCGTGAAGGAGATGAAATCACATACTATCCGGACGGAAAAATTCTTTTAAAATTATCATATAAAAATGATAAACTTGATGGCAAATCGGAAATGTATTATCCGGATGGCAAAATGAAAGAAGAAGTAAATTTTGTGGATGGATTACGTGAGGGAATTTATAATACCTACTCTGAAGAAGGAATGCTTACCTCAAGCACCGAATATGTTCACGACTTACCTGACGGAATCCAAACATTGTACTATGACAACGGGAAAATATATTCCCAATTACCGTTTAAAGAAGGAATACTCAGCGGTAAAGGTACAATATATCATAAAAACGGCAAAAAGAAGTCTGAAGCTACTTTTGCCAATAACGTAATGGACGGACAGGAAACCTCCTTTTATGAAAACGGGCAACGCGAGCACGTTTATATGTATAAGAAAGGAGAGCTGAACGGAGAAGCCATAGAATATTATCCAAACGGCAACATTAAAAGCAAAGTCACATATAAAAACGGAAAAATCAGCAGTCCTATTACCGATTATGACGAACAGGGACATAAGTTGTTTGAAGCAAGTTATGTTAATAATATGATTAACGGACAGGCTACTTATTATCGTGACGGCGGACAAAAAATAGGAGAGATAATTCCTTACAAAAACGGTAAAATTTCCGGAAACATCATAACAAAAGACCAATACGGAAACACGGAACAGGAAGTATCATTTAAAGACGGTAAATATCAGGGACAGGTAGCCGGATATTATCCGACAGGTGAAATGAAATATAAATTAGTTACCCCGACCGCGAACTTAAACGCAAATCAGCTTTATTATGATGAAGAAGGCAATCCGATATTGGAAAACCTTACCGGAACTATGACCGTATATAATCGTGACGGTTCATTGCAGGCACAAGTTCCGTACAAAGCGGGAAAAATTACCGGAACTCTGGCTCAATACAATGAAGGAAATAACAAACCGGCATTGATGGCCGAGGTGGAAAACGGTATGTATAACGGTAAATATCGCGAATATGATAAAAACGGTGTTTTGCTTATGTCTACCGTATACCGCAACGACAAAATCATTTCTGATGTTACGAATTATTACCCTGACGGGCAAATAATGCTTAAATTGCCGTTTAATTCCGACGGGATTGCCGAGGGTACCGCAACCGGATATTATGAGGACGGCAAACCTGCTTTCGTTGCTGACTTGAAAAATAATAAAATCAACGGATTAATGAAAGTGTTCTATCCCAGCGGTAAGGTAAGAACCGAAAAAATGTTTAAAAACGGAAAATGGGACGAGCAAGAGTACCGTCAATATGACGAGCAGGGAAATATAGTTTATGAAGTAAGTTACGACGGGTACTCCACAAAATATTACAAAGTTGACGCCGATGGTCAAAAAGTACCTTTAGATGATGTTGAGCAGAAACAATTATTGGAAAAAATAAATATGCCTGTTTCCGTTTTGGAAGGATATAAATAGGATTTGCAATGAAAGATGAAGAACTGCAAACGCGCCTAATTAATATCGAAATGGCTTTGGATAATCAACAAAAAGCCATTGATGACTTGAGTGATGTAGTAATAAAGCAGGGGAAGTTTCTGGATTATCTGCTTAAACAGAGCGAAGCTCTTAAATCAGCAATAGAACAGGATTTAGTAAAGCCGCAAAGCGAAGAAACTCCACCTCCGCATTATTAATCGACACAGCAAAAGAGCTTTTTGATTGCAGCTATAAGTCGTCGCCGTTGCCGAAGTTCTTATTATACCATTCTTTCATAGAATTAGGGCTTAGTATGGATAATGAATTTATATCCACTTCCGGTTCATCAACCGAACCGTCTATTTTGTAATCAGCGGCAAAAATTGTGCCGTCTTTGCTGGCAAGCAAATTACCCACCACCGGTATCTTGCCGAGAAAGCGATTTAAACTGTATGCCGGTGCAATTACTCCGTAAAAACCTAAGTCATCAGAAGCCCTGTTATACGTTCCGTTAACGGTGATTCCGACCACATTTCCCTCTGCTTTAGCGTGATTAAGTTTCAATGTTTTATATTGATATTCGAGCGGAGCATTAAAGTGAGTAAACGTTAACCCGTCACCTTTCAGCAAATCCAGCATACCGGTAAAAGAAGCAACCGATAAAAGTTTAGCCATAACCGGAGCATTTTGTATACTGAAATCGCGCACGGTTGCGTGTCCTATAAATTTTTTATCCTGCAACCTTCGCGCCTCAATTTTCAAGGTTCCCCCCACCATATTATCATACAAACGCAACACCTTTAGGGTACTGCCGGCGTTATTACTGTTTATTGAAAGGTAATGCTCTTTATTCCCGCGCGGAATATAACTTAAATTAAGTTTAATTGATTTATCAATACCATAATTACCGACTATATTTACTTCATCTATGCCGGTTCCTTTGCGCAGTTTTGCACTGCCTGCAAAGTTTTTAATCGGTGTACTGCTGTTGGTCCATAAGCTGTTAACCGTGATAAATATATCCGTATTATTAACCTTTTCCAAGCCGTCATCTTCATTTTCCGGTTTAACATCTATTTTATTATCGGTTTTTTGAGATTTGTTATCCGCCTTATCAAACAGTGGAGTTAAATCATAACTCATACCGGAAACTTCCACTTTAATATCAGGCTCCGCTTTATCATTCAAACTTATTTTTGCCCGTGCCGAGGTTTTCGGACCGTCTATTTTATTGATATCAACTGTTTTAACTCTTCCGCTCGGATACATAACAACATTTCCGCCGATGGAAAATCCCGCTTTGCTGAGATTTAACACGGATACGGAGGTGACCTTATCTTTGAGCATAGAAACTTTTGCTTTAAGAGTTGACGGTTGTCCGTATGCTTTTTCAAATCCCAAATAAGAATAATCAAGCTTGGTATTTTTCAAATCGGCCATTAAATCAATATCTATCAAATTATCTTTTTTAACGGTAATATCAGCATTAATTGACATTGCGCCCTCTATATTCGGAGATGATATAAGAGCCCAATCCAATCCCAAAGTTTTTTTAGCTTGTTCGTTCAATAAAAACGAAATATTGCACTTACTTTTATAGGCTTTTTCGGCAAATTTCTCATTCATTTTAAGCTGCAAAGGAATGTCATCAAATTTTGCATCTCCGTCAATAGACCACCCTTTTGAATTAACTTTAAGCTTTATTCCGTCAGAAGACAATTTGTGTTCCGGTATCAATTTGGTAATTTCAACATTATGCAAATCCGCATCAACATTTACTTTTATATCTTTGCCTTCCAAATCTTGCCTGAGTTCAAAATCAAGACCGAGTTTTACGTCGACATTTCCCTGAACATCTTGCGGATTTATTCCTATTTCCGAAGCAAAATTAAGCGGTTTATGATCAATTAATTTCAAAGCATCTTTAACCGAAGAATTACCGATTAATTTGATGGATATAAAATTATCTTCCTTATTCAAATCGTATATATTGACATTACCGCCGGTAATCATAACCCCGTCGCTTATACCTTTATCTATGTCAATTGATATATTTTTCTGCGTAAAGTTTGCCGTTCCGTATACTTTATTTACATACGGCATACCGTCTAAATAAAATATATCCCCGTCTTCCAAATACGCTTTCCCTTTAAGATTTTGCAATCCCCAAGTATCATCTTTACGATTATAACCGAAATCAAATATAAATTCGCCGTTTTTGGCAATTCCTCCGGTCAGACCGTTTTTACACCATTCCCACCCCGGTTCCGCCAAATAGCGCGGCCAGAAACGTGATAATTCACTTAAAGGGAACTCCGGTACATTCACCTTGAAACTAACCGCCAAATCTCTCAATGAATCGCTCAAATAAAAGGTTTCCAAACCGTTGGCATACAGGCTCAATTGCGCGTTCTGTCCGCCCATTTTCAATTCTGCCTTTTCTATTTTAACCTCATCAATTCCACCGGTAATAATTCCGGAAAGCTGCATTTCATCTATTTCATAGTTATATTTTTCGTTACCTTCAAAAGAGATATATCCCTGACCGCCGTCAAGTTCAAAATCTATACGTTCAATGGCATCACTCAAATAATCTTGCGCATCTTCGGGATGATGGCGAATATCTTCTAATTTTATGACCGTATTCACCTTTCCGTTTGCCGGTACTTCAACCGACATCACCGATAGTAAATTTTCTTCGGTTGTTTCATTAAAGGTACTCAAAATATCGGACAATATCAAATCGGAAAAATAAACCTCCAAATCCAATTTATCATCGGAAGCGTGATATTCGCTTTCGAAACCCGCAGAAGCTATTTTATCATTAATATTTATCAAAGCGTTGGCATTAACATCCATATTTATAAAATTGCGGCTAAACTCAAAATTGACATCCGATAACAGCCAAACACGTCCGAAGTCCAATTCGTTAAATTCCAACTCACCGTTTTTAATAGTGATATTATTGACATAACTCTCCGGATAAATTTTATCTTCCGAATTATAGTGGTCTAAAAATTCGTTTATCCGTTCAACATAAAACTGTAATTTTTTCTTACCGCTTTCATTTATATTTTCTTCCTTAACTCCGTATGTGGTAGATATATTGGCGCTAGGATTAATTAAATTTATATCGCTGGGAGCGATAATACCTTTCATCAACGCGCGTAAACTGAATGACATATACAATTTAGGAGCTTCAATATAGACCGAATCATCTTTTTTTCGTAAACTCACATCTTTCGCGGTAACTCGAAGCGGCTGAATAGAGCGAACAAATTCTATATTAACGTCCCCTATACCCACCTGATAATCATTTTCATCGTAATTCAATGCTTGAATAATATATGGTTTTAAGTACGGGACGGAAATCGGACCTTTATACAAAGTCCACAAAAACAACAGCAAAACCACAAATAAGCCGGCGATAAAACAATCGACAGTTTTTTTCAAAAAATAGGCTCTGGCTGATAGTTTTTTCATAACTTTTCGGCTCCTCTATTTTCCGTTTTCCGTGGTATCGTTTTTAACCTTTTGCGCCAAAGAAGCCGATAAAAATAAATCTATCTCTCCATCCAATACAGCCTTACAGTCAGCCGTTTCGGTCTCTGTCCGCAAGTCTTTTACCAACCGATACGGCTGCAAAACATACGAGCGAATTTGATATCCCCAACCGTTATCTCCCTGATTATCGCGTGCAGTTTGCGCTGCATCGGCTTTCTTCTGCATTTCCATTTCATATAAACGGGCGCGCAGCATTTTCCAACAATTATCTCTGTTTTGAAATTGAGAGCGTTGCGTTTGACTTGATACGACAATACCGGTAGGGATATGCGTAATTCTGACTGCCGAATCCGTTTTATTAATATGCTGACCTCCGGCACCCGATGCCCTGTATGTATCTATTCGACAATCGGCAGGGTTTATATCTATTTGCACATTATCGTCAATAACCGGATAAATTCCGATGGAAGCAAAACTCGTATGACGACGAGCCGCGCTGTCAAAAGGTGAAATTCTCACCAGTCTGTGCACTCCGCTTTCAGACTTAAGCCACCCGTATGCATTATGCCCGCATATTTTCACGGTTGCCGATTTTATACCGGCAACATCGCCTTCGGTTTCTTCTATTAATTCAACCTTGTATTTATGAATTTCGGCCCATCTGGTATACATACGAAGCAACATTTGCGCCCAATCCATTGCTTCGGTACCGCCGCTGCCGGCGTGTACTTCCAAATACGTATCGTTGCCGTCGACTTCGCCGGAAAGCAACGATTCCAATTCAGCGTGTTTAACTTGGATTTGCAAACTCTCTAAATTCCGCAACAATTCATCTTGCATCGCCTCATCATTTTCCGCTTCGGCAAATTCCGCCATTTCCTTATATTCGGAAACGGTATTTATAAAATCATCATATTGCGAAAGTTTGGCATCAAGAGTATTTTTCTCGCTCATCAATTTCTGAGCGCGTTCCTGATTGTCCCACAAATCGGGAGCAGATGTCAATGAATTTAATTCATCACGGCGCAGAACGGCATTGTCGTAGTCAAAGATACCTCCTGAGTAAATCAAGTGACTGCTCGATTTCAGTGAATATATTATAAAAATCAGCACGCATTAATATTCTCCCCCGATTTGCAAACTGCTGTCATCCTGTTCCGGTCCGGCCACCAAAGAATCACCGTCACCGATTACGCGTTGGCGATTATTGAAATCAAAGTCCGGCTTAAGAGCCTCGGTAATCACCACCGTATCTCCCGGAGCCGACGGTTTGCCGGTTTGCGGATTAACTCTGACTAATTTAATACCCGCCGGAATACGGAAACTGGTATCAGGCGTATTTTTCAGCGCTTCTTTCATAAAATCATAGAATATAGGCAATGCGGAAGCGGCACCGGTTTCATAACGCCCCAAACTTTCAGGTTCGTCAAATCCGACATAAACACCGGCAACCAAATCAGGTGAAAATCCGACAAACCACGCATCTTTGGTTTCATTGGTTGTTCCGGTTTTTCCGGCAAGATGGCGATGTAATTCATTCAGTTTAGCGCCGGTTCCTCTGGTTGCCACGCCTTCCAAGATTGAAGTCATCTGATATGCGGAAAGCGGATCAACCACTTGTTCACGAACCACCTGAAAATCAGGTTCTTCCTGATTATCCCACTTATCAACAGCGCACTCCGGACAAGGTGTCTGTTCGTGTTTATAAATAGTTTTACCTTTGCGGTCTTGAATACGCTCAATCATATACGGCGGAACTCTTTTTCCTCCGTTCACAATTACACAATAGGCACTGACCATATCAATCACTCTGGTATCGGCGGCACCCAATGAAGATGACAAATACGGCGGAAGATTATTATTAACCCCTACCCGCTTTGACATTTCAACTATTTTATCCATACCGATATCCTGAGCCAAACGCACCGTCATTAAATTTTTTGACAGTTCGACTCCGCGGCGCAGTGTCATCAATCCGTAGAATTTTTTGGAATAATTAACCGGTTTCCACTTCGGCATACCCTCACCTTGATCAAGCACAAAAGGAGCATCCAAAATCAAATCCGTCGGAGAATAACCTTGTTCAAGAGCTGTTAAATATACAAACGGTTTAAAACTTGAACCGGTTTGACGATAAGCTTGTGTAGCACGATTAAACTGAGATTTGGCAAATGAGAAACCTCCGACCAAAGCCAAAACCTTTCCGGTATGCGGATCCATCACCGCCATACCGGCTTCGGCCTGCGGAATTTGCTGCAGAGCAAATGTTTTTATTTTAGCTTTTTTATCACCGGTAACATCTTGAACATAAATAACATCTCCTTTGTTCAACACCTGAGCAACAGATGTCGGTACAGGTCCCATATTTTTGCCTTTTTCGGCGTGTCTTGCCCATTTAAGCGAAGACAACGGTATAATTCCTTCATCACCTTTTTCGGTTTCAATTTTTGCCTTATCTTTATTAACTTCCGTTACTACCGCTTTCTGCCAATCAGCTTCGGCTCCCGATGTCAGTTTGGCATTTTTGAGATTTTCTTTATAGTTATCATCAATTTCGATTTGCACTTCCGCTCCGCGCCATCCGTGACGTTTATCATAAGCTATTAATCCTTTACGCACGGCATTGGTTGCAATGGTTTGCAATCTCGGATCAATAGTGGTTCTCACAATCAATCCGCCCTGATATAAAGCCTCATCACCAAAATTATTGCTGATGGTACGCCGAACTTCTTCGCTGTAATATTCGGTATCTTTCAAAAATCCGTTTTTGTGGTCAACTACTTCAATCGGTTTTTCCTTAGCTTTTTCAGCATCTTGTTTATCCACGTAACCATCTTCAACCATTCGGTCAATCACCCAATTACGGCGTGCCATTGCCGCATCGTATTTAGTTTTCGGATTGTAATTATTCGGTCCCTTCGGCAACGCTGCCAAAAAAGCTATTTCATCGAGAGTAAGTTCCTCCAAAGATTTATTAAAATAGTTCATTGCCGCCGCCGCAACACCGTAAGCGCGGTTACCTAAATAAATTTCGTTCAAATACAGTTCCAAAACGTGGTCTTTGGTAAAAGCCTTATTTATGCGCCGAGCCAAAATGGCTTCTTTTAATTTTCTGGTGTATGACACCTCCGAGCTGAGCAAAAAGTTTTTAGCAACCTGTTGGGTAATGGTGGAAGCTCCCGCCGGACGCCGTCCTTTACCCATATTACGAAGATTTCCCAAAGCTGCACGGATAATGCCCGTATAATCAATACCGGCGTGACGATAAAAATGTTTATCCTCCGCCGCAATAAAAGCATTTTTCACCGCATCGGGAATTTTTTCAATAGGCACAAACAAGCGTTTTTCCGCCGCATACTCCATCATAACCTGTCCGTCACCGGCAAACAAGCGAGTAGTTACCGCCGGTTCGTAATTTGCCAATTGCCGATAGTCGGGAATTGTAATATTGATTCTGGACAAACCGTAAGTCGCAGCAACAATCAGTATGATTAAGCCGAACAGCGCCAGACTGGCCATATATGATAAAAAACGTAACATAAATTTCTCTTACAGTATCAATTCAATTTGATAAAAATGTATAACAAACCGTAAAAAATGCAATAACATTTTATCAATTAGATGCAATTTCAGGGTCCTTAAAATATTTATCCACGGCACGAGCCACGGATTCAGCCAATTTTCTGCGGTATGATGATGTGCGCAAATTAGCCTCTTCAGTACGGTTTGAAAGATAACCCATTTCCAAAAGTGCAGCCGGAACATCCGGAGCTTTCAGCACCGCAAAACCCGCAAACCTGTGAGTATTTTTCACCAATTTCACACTTTTGGACATTTCCTGAACCAAATAAGTGGCATATTTGGAAGACTTGTTACGGGTGTCTGTTTGTGATAAAGAAATCAAAATATCATTAACTTCTTTAGTATTTCCGCCTAAATCTATTCCGCCTATAATATCCGCTTTGTTTTCGCGTTCAGCCAAAGCTGCCGCTTCCTTATCCGATGCCGTATCGGAAAGAGTATACACGGACAAACCGGTGGCATTGCGGTTTTGGGCACTGTCGGCGTGAATCGACATAAACAAATCCGCTTTGTATTTTTGTGCTATTTTGATACGCTGACGGAGCGGAATAAAAATGTCGGTTTCTCTGGTCAAATACACAACATATCCTTTACTTTGCAGTAATTGCTTAAGTTCTTTACCCATTGCCAAAGTAATGTTTTTTTCATAAGTTTTGGCGTAAGCACCGATAGCTCCGGGGTCTTTTCCGCCGTGTCCCGGATCCAAAACTATAATACGTTTGCGATTGACTTTGGTATTCGGTTTAGGCTCATCCGAAGAACCGAAACTCCACCACGAACTTTCCTTTTCCTCTTCCGGTGTAAATTTGGTATTATTGGTAACTACGTACTTATTGCCTATTTTGGATTTAAAAGCATTTTCGCCGGTCATCGACAAGTCTATCACCAATCGCCAACTCTGACCGCTTTGCGGGGGTATCAGAAAAGCCTTTTTAATGATTGCGGGACGGGACAAATCAAAAACCACACGCTTATCATTGCCGGACATTTTACCGACTCTGCTGTTTGATATAATCTGATTGGATACTTTGGTTTTAAGAGCACCTATATCGGCGTCATCCAAATCAACCACAACTCTTTTCGGATTATCTAACAAAAAGACGCGGTAATCAATACTTCGGTTCATATCAAAAACCACTCTTGCTCCGTCACTTTGATTTCCCACGCGCATATTCTGCACATTAACCGATGCAACCGATGCCGCACTGTAAAACAGTATACTGAATAAAACAAAACACCAACGTGTCAGAAATTTCATCTTACTATTCTTCCGTCCCTTAAAATCACATTATTTTTTCAAATTATACGGTTTACATATTACCAATATGTTAAAATCTTATTTATTTTTTTTGCATTATGCGCAAATTTTTATTGTTTTTTTAATTTTATCATTTATGCTTATGGAGAATGTCGATTGGATTTTATTTTTTTTATTGAGAGTTTTGCATAAAGGACAGATAAAAAATATAATTCAATAGCAGAGACATATAAAAGTTTGAGGTTTGCAACAAGATGCCTCCGCCGTTTTTCAAACAACCAAGAAGAACAAAAGCAAAAACGGCCGAGTGTTACACGTGATATTAGTACGGCGTTTGCCGTAGCTTTGTGTTATGAAAATATTTTTCAAATTCTTCTGCAAAACCTCTGTAATCAGGCTCTGTGTGAGCCGTATAATATGAGGTATATAATGACAAAAAGAATGTTAATTGACGATACTCAGCCGGAAGAAACCAGAGTTGTTATCGTCGACGGTAATAAAGTGGAAGACGTGGAATTCGAATCCTCTTCCCGTAAACAGATAAAAGGCAATATTTACAGCGCCAAAGTTATTCGTATAGAACCTTCTCTACAAGCCGCCTTTATTGATTACGGCGGCAATAAACACGGTTTTTTGGCTTTTAACGAAATTCATCCGGATTATTACAATGTTTCCGATGAAGTAATGAAAGAAGTCGAAGCCGAAGTTGATGAGATTATAGAAGGCAAAATAAAATATTTAAAAGAACGTGAAGCCGAAAAAGCGCGTTATAAAGCCGAAAAAGAAGCCAAAGAAGCCAAAATCAGATTGGAAGCTGAACAGGCCAGAGAAGTGGAAGAAGCTCAATTGGAACCGGTGCAAAACGCTATTCCGGAAAGTAATGAATATCTGGAACAAACCATTTCGCGTGAACCGGAAAGCAACCAAACGGAAGAAAACACACCGACGGAAATAACCGTTAAAGAAGACAATTCCGAACAGGCAGAAATTTTTTCTTCGGTCGAAGATGCAGAAAATACTGAAGAAGCTGAGGTTTCTCAAAAAAGTTCCGAAAATGAGGACAATGATGAAACCACCGAGGAAGAATCGGAAAAAACCGCAGATGGTAAACAGCGCCGACACAGAAAATCAACCCGTCGCCCGCGTGACCGCAAAAAAACCGTAAAAACCGTTGCTGAATCTAGCGGTTTGAGCGATGATATGCTGGCTGATGAAGATGCCGATTTGGATGATGATGAAGATACCGATGATTTAGACGGCGCCGACTTAAACGGATACAATTTTGATTTGCAACGCAAATTATTGATTTCTCGCAAATTATTCCACAGAAGCACCATTCAGGATGTTATCAGAGAAGGACAAACCCTTTTGGTACAGGTTGTGAAGGAAGAGCGCGGTAACAAAGGAGCCGCCTGCACAACTTATATTTCTCTTGCCGGAAGATATTGCGTTTTAATGCCTAACCGCATTAAAAGCGGCGGAGTATCTCGCAAAATAGTAAACGCCAATGACAGAAAACGCTTGAAATCCGTAATCCGCGATTTACCGATAAATGACGATATGTCACTGATTATCCGCACTGCCGGAGAAGATAAAACAAAGGCCGACATCGTAAGAGATTACAACTATTTGATTCGTACGTGGAATGCCATTCGTTACGGCGCATTGAAAAATCCGGCGCCGGCAATCATCTATGAAGAAGGTAATTTAATCAAACGCGCATTGCGTGATATGTACACCAAAGATATTGACGAAGTCATTATTGACGGCGAAGAAGCATACCAGACCGCACGCAGTTTCGTTAAAATATTGTCACCTCATCACCTGAAAGACATTCATTGCCGCAAAGCCGGAGAACCACCGGTATTTCAACGTTTCCAAATAGAAGCGCAGTTGGATAAATTGCATAATCCGATAGTTCAATTGGAATCCGGCGGGTATTTGGTAATCAATCCTACCGAAGCGTTGGTTTCGATTGATGTAAACTCCGGACGGGCAACCAAAGAAAAGGATATTGAAGAAACTGCTCTGAAAACCAATCTGGAAGCAGCCGACGAAATTGCCAAACAATTGAAGATGCGTGACTTGGCCGGTTTGATTGTGGTTGACTTTATTGATATGTATGAACCGCAGAATAATACGGCGGTAGAAAAGCGTATGAAAGAAGCTATGAAAGATGACCGCGCCCGTATCCAGATTGCCAAGATGAGTATTTTCGGTTTGTTGGAAATATCGCGTCAGCGTATGCATTCTTCTTTTCTGGAAAGCAATTATACAACTTGTCCTTATTGCCACGGACGCGGTGTTACCCGTACGGTGGAATCCGGCGCAACTTTAATCTTGCGCGCCATTGAAAGCGAAGGTGTACGCAATCGCCGAATCCGATTAATCGTGAACGTACCGGTTGATTATGCAGCATATCTGCTTAACAAAAAACGCCGTCAATTATCCGCCTTGGAATCTTCATATGAATTGGAAATAGTTATTTCCGGTGATTTAAATATGAAAGATATTGCCGATTATAAAATTTTGAGAGAGAAGCTTCAATATGTAACCGCTTCCTGCGATACGGCAACAACCTGTTACGAAGCTGACAACATCGAGTATAATGATAGCGAAGAAACAAACGAAGACAACTCTTCCGACGAAGAAAATCATCGTTTCAGTTTTCGCCGCAACAATACACGCGGACGCAAATATCGCCGCGGAGATAAGCGCGGATATGACCGTTCAGCCGGTGAAAATGATAAATCCCAACCGGAGAAAAAATCGTGGTGGAGCAAATTGTTCGGATAACCAAATCAATAGTTCTTATTCTTCTGCTGTTTGTCGGTTTATACCTTAAACCGGCAAATGCGGAAGGGTTAACCTTGATTTCTGATGCGGAAACCCAAAACTATCTGGCTAAAATCGTAAAACCGTTATTCGATGCGGCAGGGGTGCGGTTTAATGCCAACAATATTTTTATCGTTAATGACAATTCCCTGAACGCTTTTGTCAGTGACGGAAACTACCTGTTTGTACATACCGGAACCATTGTGCAGGCGGAAAATACCAATGAATTGGCCGGTATTTTGGCGCACGAAACCGGACACATTTTAGGCGGACATATCGTACGCTTAAAACTAAAAATGGAAAAAATGCAATATGTAATGTTAGGCTCGGTTTTAGCCGCAGGAGCCGCCGCCGTTTCCACCGGCAGAGGCGATGCTGCTATGGCGGTTATTTTAGGTTCGCAAACTTCGGCATTAAACAGCATTTTGCATTATCAGGTTCAGGAAGAACGCAGCGCCGACGAAAGCGCCATAAAACTTTTGAACAAGACTAAGCAATCAACCAACGGCTTGCTGAGTTTTATGAAAAAAATCAAAAAACAAAATACTTTAAGCGGAATTGAAGAAAATTCATACTTCCGCACCCACCCGCTGACATCTGAGCGTATTTCGCATTTCGAAGATGCCAGCAAAGGAAACAGTTATAGTGAAAAAAATACTTATGACAACGAATTTTTACTGGTGAAAGCCAAGCTGACGGCCTTCTTATCAGATAAAAATAAAACAATGCGTTTGTATCCGAACTCCGATAATTCGGCTCCGTCCAGATATGCCCGCAGTATTACGGCGTTCAAACAGGGAAAAATCTCTCAAGCTTTGAATTTGATTGAAGGTTTGATTTCGGAACAGCCTGATAATCCTTATTTTTATGAGCTGAAAGGACAGTTCCTGTTTGAAAGCGGGAAGGTAAAAGAAAGTGTCGGTTCCTACCAAAAGGCTTTAAATATGTTGCCTGATAATTATTTATTGCAAATAAGTTTGGCACATTCTTTGTTGGAAAGCGGTGAAAATACGCAAAATGTGCAAAAAGCCGTCACTTTATTGCAAAAATCACTGATTACTTATAACAGTTCTATGGCTTGGCAATTGCTCTCTCAGGCTTATGACAGAGCCGGCAAACGAGCAGCTGCGCATTATGCCACCGCCGAGTTTAATTATATGATAGGGAATCCGGAAACAGCTCTTAAACAGTTAGAATTTGCCGATAAAAATTCTCCGGATAAATCGCTGCAGCTTAAAATAAACGATTTAAAACAAAAAATTAAAGATGATGAGGATGAATAATGAGTGAGCAAAGCATAAAAAATTCTATCAGAAACATTCCGGATTTTCCCAAAAAAGGAATCCAGTTCAAAGACATTACCACCGCATTAAAAAATGCCGAAGTATTGAAAGAAATCTTGGATACTTGCGCCGAGCACTACCGTGGTAAAAAAATCGACTATGTAGTCGGTATAGAATCACGCGGATTTATATTCGGAACCGCCCTTGCCTATATTTTGAACTGCGGATTCATTCCGATACGCAAACCGGGGAAATTACCGGCTGATGTAATAGCTCAGGAATATGCGTTGGAGTACGGAACCGATTGTATAGAAATGCACGCTGACGCCCTAAGCAAAGGCGATAAAGTATTGATTGTCGACGACTTGCTTGCCACCGGCGGCACCGCTAAAGCGGCAGCCGATTTGGTGAGAAAGCTGGAAGCCGAAATCGCCGGATTTGCTTTTGTAATCGAGCTTAACGATTTGCACGGCAGAGATAGGCTTGCATCAATTGCCGATGTTTATTCGGTAGTGCAATATTAAATCGCACCGGTAGTAAATAACTTGAAATATTTATAAACCGACCCTTGCGGTGATGACCAACTGAAATCGTCAGCCATTGCCCGACACTGCATTTTGTGCAAAACATCGGGAGCCGCATAATAGCAACGCAAGGCTTTTTCAAGCGCATCTTCATAAGCATTCAGATTGTTTTTTAACCTCTGCGCCATCAGATTGGTGCCGTAAATTTTTTCACCGCCGGCAAAAAATGCTTCGGTTCTGAAACCGTCAATTCCATCCTCAATGGTATCAACCAAACCGCCGGTAGAAGTGGCAATCGGTAATGTTCCTTTAGCCATTGCCTCCATCTGTGTTAATCCGCACGGCTCAAAATACGACGGCATCATATAAAAATCGGCAGCAAGCTGCACGCAATACGCAAACTGGTCTTTATATCCCCTGAACACAAATATGCGTTTGGCAAAATCGCGGAAAATCTGTTTCGCGTTATCTTTTAATGTCATTAAATCGCTGTATAAATCTTTATTTCCGGCTCCGCCCAGAATAAATATCGGAAAACTGTCCGGCGAATTTTTATAGCGGTCTATAATATGCAATATAGCATTAATCGCCACATCATAACCCTTTTGTTCCACCATACGGCTGGTCATACAAATAATCGGCAATCTTTCGGCATCGGCGAGTAAATCGGCAACATCATCGAATTTATACAGGTCAATCAGCGGAATCACCTGCTCCTTGTATTTTTCATCGGTTGCCAAGCGTGACAGTAATTTGATACATTCCTTTTTATTATGCAATTTAGCGCTCAAATTATTTTCATCATAAAATTTAAAATCGGTAATTTTGAAAAACTGATTTATCTCGGCTATTTTTTGGGCATTCGGTGAAATCAAGCGTTTTTCGTAACCGTTGACTATGCCGTAAAAATTGCGGTAATTTTTGCGTATTTTCAGAATATCCCTGAAATCGAAACCGAAACTTTTCTCACTGGAAACCTCTTCCATATAATTTTTGGACACCGTAATAATTCTATCAGCCAAATGCATATTTGCCGAAGCCTGATTATACGTATCGTCAACAATCAAAGTATTTACCGTGCGCGGATTGCTGTTTTTAACCGCCTTGGCATTTTTCAGCACCAAAGTCGCCAAATCACCGTACAATGAATTAAGTATGCGTGAGGTATTGTCATAATCCCATCCCTGATACCCCATATGGTGAGCAATGTGTATAATCGGAATATTGCGGATTTTATCAGCGATACTCATATCCATTCTGCCTGCATAAACTTTGGCTAAAGTCAGATACTTCGTAAGCCCCGATAAAGCTCCGCTGTGCCAATCATTAGCGATTAGAATATTCGGCATTGTTATGTTTTTATCGGGATTTAAAGCCAAGCTCTCAATCATACAATATACTGTTTTGGAAAAGAACGCAAATTTTTCGACTTCATCAACCTCATTAACGTTACGCACGTAACATCCGGTTTGCCCCGACGGATTTTTCGCCGACGGATTTATGCTGAAAAAACGGTCGTTACGCAAAAAATAATAAGTAACTCCGTTTAATTCACCGCAATAAACGTCAACGGCGAAATCACGAATTTTGGTTTTACCGGCAAATGCCACCTTCAATGTTTTTATTTTTTTTACCTTAACCGATTTACTTTCCGCTCCGGTATACACGCCGTCATCTAACTCAGCCTTTTTCTTGCCGGTATCGCCCAAATACATCGGAGTAATAATTGATATACTATGCTTTCCTGAAGCAAAAACAGTATTAAAATTCTCCGGCAATTCCGAAGCCACCATTCCCAAACCGCCGCACTTCATAAAAGTTGCCGTTTCAGCGCTTATCATCCACGCACTAATTTGTTTGATTTCAGGCCACTCTTTATTGCTTAAGCATTGCCGCTTTGACATATTCTGCATTTTTATGAGGAGTTCATTATGAGGAACACCGTAGTTTACCAAAAATTTCTTCTTATTAAAATTATTCGGTAAATATTCAAAAACTTTGTCACTTCCCGCACCGATTACAACAGCACACATTCATTTTCTCCACAATAAAATACATTATAGGCGTATTATAGCGCGTTTATTTATAACCTTCAACAAAAAACTACTCTTGACTTGTTAAAGATTACTTACTAAATTCTAATTAAGCTATAAAATAATATTACAAATTAAAGAGGCAATAATGAACGAGCAAAAAAAATACGAAAATGAAAAAAAAGAGGAAAAAGCATTAAATCCCGAAGAAAAAGTCGAAAATAAAGTTTCCGAAACTCCGGTTGAAGGTAACGATGAACTGCAAACATTGAAGGAAGAAAATGCCAAATTAAAGGACTCTTTTTTAAGGGCCTATGCCGAAGCGGAAAACACCAAAAAACGTTGTCAGCAGGAAATTGAAAAAATATCCAAATATGCAATTTCGGAATTTGCCAAAGAACTTTTGGGAGTGGCCGATAATCTGCAACGTGCAATGACCTCGGCAAAAGATACCGATAACGAACAGTGCAAAGCTTTACTGCAAGGCGTGGAAATGACTCAGAAAGAATTGACCAAAGTTTTTGGCAAATTCGGTATCAAAAAAATTGATTGCTTAGATACGGTTTTCGACCCAAACCTTGAAAGAGTTGTGCAAGAAATAGAAGATAAAGAAAAACCTGCCGGCACGGTGATTGCCGAACTGCAATCGGCATATACCATTAATGACCGTATTTTACGTGAAGCAATGGTTGTGGTAACCAAAGGCGGTAAAAAATAATCATTTTCAAAAACAATAATTTAAGCACTCATCTTTGTGAGTGCTTTTTTGTTGCATATCTTGCAAATTGTTGTTTCAATATTAAAAATAATCATTATAATCACGCTTATGAAAATATTAAGTAAATATATTACGAAGCAAATCTTTATCGGCTTTTTGCTGATTGCGTTTTCTTTGCTGGCAATGTTATGGCTTACCCAATCGCTCAAATTTGTTGAAATGGTAACCAGACAAGGATTGCCGGTTTATTTGTTTACCGAAATGACATCTCTTTTAATGCCGCGTATTTTCAACGTATTGTCACCGATAGCCGTATTTGTTTCTGTACTGTTCGTATATAATCGCCTAATCAGCGACCGTGAGTTGGTAGTTATGCAGTCGGCGGGCATAAAGCCGAGCGAAAGTGCCGTACCGGCTTTAATTGTCGGTATGTTAATATCCGTTTTTAACATATACATTATGAATTGGGCAATTCCGCAGGCGGAGAGCCATTTCCGCGAATTAGAGTGGAGAGTTAAAAATAATATTACTCAAATGATTTTCCGTGAAGGAGAATTTACACCGCTAAAAAACGGTATAACCATTTTTATCGATAAACACGAAGACGACGGTTCGGTTTCGGGAATATTCGTAAGCGACGAAAGCAAGCCCAATTTGAAAGTTACGCTAACTGCGGAAAAAGGACGTTTAATTCAAACACCAAACGGACCGCGCATTCTGTTTATCAACGGAGTTCGGCAAGAGATAGACAAGACAAACTACAAATTTAATTCTTTGGCGTTTTCACGATACTCCGCCGAGTTTAATAATGCCGGAGGCGCACAAAAAAAGGCTGAATCGGTGCGTGAAAAAAATATTATTGAACTGCTTAATTCGGCAAATGATTCAACTTTGACACCCCAAGATGTGCGTAAAAATATTGTTGAGGGACATCGGCGTATTATTTATCCGTTCTACAATTTAGTATTTGCATTGCTTGCCTGCACTGGGTTATTGATAAGTTCTTTCAATCGCCGCGGTCAAGTTAGGGTAATCGCATCGGAAGTATTTTTTATGATACTCATAAGCGGAGCTGACTTGGCGTTGACTAACTTGGCGGGGAAAACTTTGTTTATTCTTCCGTTGTTGTATATGAACTGCATTGTACCGTTATCAGCGTGTTTCTACCTGCTGTACTTTTATAATCCGTTTTATTTTCATCATCGAAAAATGTTAAGGTCATAAAAATGAAGTTTGATTTATCTAAAATATTGTTTACATCTGTTTTGGCAACGTTGTTTGCTTATCAGGCTTTTGCCGTCGAGGAAGCCGGAGAAATTCAAAGAAAAGAAAATAAAACTCCGCAAACTGGTATGTTTGTTACAAACAATATTACCGATTTTAATTTTGGAGATAATGCGGAAAATTCGGAGCAAGATGTCGTAGAACCGATTGATTTCAGCGCCGATGAAATGATTAATGATGAAAAATCGGCAACTGTCACCGCAATCGGAAATGTTGAAATAAAATATAATAATATGCGATTGGTAACCGATAAGTTAGTATACAATCAGGAAAAAGATACCATCATTGCCAGCGGAAAGACTTATCTTTATACGCCGGACGGCGCAGTAATAAAATCAACTCACGTAAATTTAGCCGATAATATGTCAGTCGGCGATATGTATAATATTAAAGCACTGTTAAAAGATAAATCCACGGTTACGGCAGAAAGATTCAGACGAAAAGATAATCATACAAAAGTTTTAAGTTATGCCACTTATACCGCTTGCGATATCTGCGAAGGAAAATTTCCGTTATGGCAAGTCAATGCCCGCAAAGTTCAACATAACGAAAATACTAAAAATGTAAACTATAATGATGCCTTTGTTTATATTAAAGGCGTTCCGGTTTTCTATACTCCTTTTCTGACACATCCTGATCCTACCGTAAAACGCCGCTCCGGTTTTTTACAACCTACAATGGGTAGCTCAAGTTTTCTGAAAGCATACTTGCAGCCGCGCTATTTTTGGGCAGTAGATGACCAAACAAATGTCTTATTCGCCCCGATACTGTCATCGGATAAAGGGCTTATTTTAGACGGCAGTTACTCGCATTATTTCTACAATGCTTATACTTCAATCAGCGGTTCATATCTTAATGACAATGATAAAAACTGGCCGGAAAACCGCGGTAATATTTTTGCCGAGGGACGCTATGATATAAATGATTTATGGCGTATGAAATATGATTGGAAATACGTTTCGGATTATATATATTTAAAAGAAATGAATTTACCTTACAATGACAATGCGTGGCTGGATTCAAACATCGGCTTTGAGAGATTCTCCGGACGCGATTATGTTTCGGTTGATGCTTATTATTATAAAATGCTGAGTTATAACTTACGCCGCAGAAACATCAGACAATATCGCTCGATTAACAATCGTAAACCAACCGTTGTACCGTTGATTGATTCTGAATTTTATACATCTCCGAGTTCAATCGGTTCTTATTTCAAGAACAAGTTAAATACTGCATCGATATATCATAAAAACGGTGCAAGTTCACAAAGGGTAACCGCCATAAATTCGTGGGAGTTGCCATATACCAGCAGGTTTGGTGAAAAGTATCGTTTTGTGGCTTCTTTAAAATCCGATGCTTATTACATAAATAAGTATTCCCGCTTGAACAATGATGATACTTATACCGGAACCACCACAAGATTTTTCCCGCAAGCCGGTATTGAATGGCGTTTGCCGTTTGTAAGAGCGACCAAACACACAAGACAAATAGTTGAACCGGTTGTTGTTGGGGTGGCAGCGCCAAACGGCGGTAACAAAGAAGATAAAATTCCGAATGAAGACAGCGAAGACGCCTATTTTGATGATACCAACGTGCTTGATTTAGACAGATATGCAGGATATGACCGTAATGATACGGGAAGCCGTATCAGCTATGGTTTGCGTTGGAGTTCTTATGGTGATATATTCGGCAGAACATCGGCATTTATCGCACAATCTTACGAACAAAGACGTAACTCATACTTTATGAACGCTTTGGATAGTCAAAAACGCTCTCATTCAAGTGACTATGTAGGTCGAATCAACGCGGAGCCGAATAAGTATTTGGATCTTAACTATCGTTTCAGATTAGACAGAGAAACTCTTGATGCCAAATACAGCGAATTGAAAGCAGGCTTGGGACCTTCTTTCTTACGTTTTAATGTTTCATATATTTTCTTGGAAGGCAATACCCATTATAACGACAGATATTCTCAACGTAAAGAGCTGTATACATCGGTCAAAGCAAAGCTGACGCAATTTTGGTCGGTAAGAATATACAACTTGCAAGATATGACACCGAAAAGCCGCGGTTCTTTGGAACACGGTGGAAGTGTCATATACGAAGATGAGTGTTTTAAGGTTGATTCAACGGTTAAAAAATACAACAGCAGTAATCCGGATTTGGATAATGATTATGAATTCGGTATAACCTTTTTCTTGAAGACCATAGGTAGTGTAGGTTCTTAAAATAACAAGGAGATAAAATGAAGAAATTTATATTCTTTTTCACCGCTTTTTTACTATCTGCGCAATCGGTCGCGGCAGCCGATATTGACTTGCAGGAAATAGATGCAGCTTCGCGTATGGAGAAACCGAATTCCAATTCTATAATGTTTCGCCGGAATGCGGAAATGTATCAACAATTAACCGATGAACAGAAAAAAGAGATAGACAGGCAAAGAGAAGAAGCTCGCAAGCAAATGGAAGAGTATGAACGAAAGAAAGCCGAATATGAAGCCCAAATGAAGGCGCAGCAGGAAGCCGAGCGCAAAAGAGCAGAAGAACTCAAACCTATCACTCTATACGGAAACAGCCTTAAAATATACGCATTGGTTAACGGTGAAATAATCACCAGCAATGATATGCAAAGCCGTATAAATGCCTTTATTATGACTACCGGTATTCCGTATAATGCCAAAACTAAGTCTATGATAATAAACAAGGTATTACAGGCCGCGATTGATGAAAAACTGAAAATTCAGGAAGCAAAGAAAAATAAAATTATCGTTACTCCTCAAGAAATAAAGGCAGCGGTGCGCGAATTTGAAAAATCAAACGGAATGAATGCCGGTCAGCTGAAAACCATATTGGAAAAATCCAAAGTAAGTATGAATGTTTGGACTAAACAAATAGAGGCGGATATAGCTTGGAAAAAATTGATTGCCAGCAAAGGACACGGTCGTGTCAGCGTGGGAGAAAATGAAATAAAACGCGCTTTTGATGATATTAAAAAAGATATGAAAACACAAAAATATATGGTATCAGAAATCGTTATAAATAAAAAAGATGCCAAAGATATAAACGGTTTGGTTGAAGTATTGCGCCAAGACCCGCGTTTTGAATTATACGCAATGCAATTTTCACAAAGCCCCAGTGCCGCTAACGGCGGAAGGCTCGGTTGGGTAACCGAAGGCAAACTTCCGGCAGTTTTGGAGAGCGCCCTTGTCAAATTAAAAGAAGGAAGCGTATCAAGCCCGATTGCTTACGGAAATGATTTTTATATTTTCAAAATGGAGAAGATATTTAATCCGAAAACAGATGCTCAATCGCTTCCGGATCGCAAGCAAGTTAAAAACTACTTGGAAAATAAAAAATTGGAAGAATTTGCCGATAAATATATCAAAGATTTGCGTAATCGTGCGCTGATTGAAAAGAAGATATAATGGCAGAAATATTGAGTTTGCGTGATACCGTTGAAAAATACGGTTTATTGGCCAAAAAATCCTTAGGACAGAATTTTTTGTTGGATACGAATATTACCGATAAAATTATTCGTACCTCTCTTGAGGCTCAAAACAAAGAGAATTTCAGCGGTCAGTGCGTATATGAAATCGGTCCGGGACCGGGAGGTCTGACCAGAGCGATTTTAAAAGCCAATCCGGAAAAGCTAACCGTTATAGAAATGGATAGCAGATGCATTCAAATAATGAATGAACTTAAGGATAAATACGGAAATACACTGCAAATCATTGAAGGTGACGCTTTAAAGTATTCGTTTGACGAAGCAAGCAATTTACCCAAAAATATTGTCAGTAATTTACCTTATAACATATCCGTTCCGCTGTTATTAAATTGGCTTAAGAATGCCGAACAGTTCAACAGTTTAACCTTAATGTTTCAAAAAGAAGTAGCAGAACGTATAACGGCAAAACCCGATAATAAAAATTACGGACGAATTTCGGTTATGGCGCAGCTGACCTGTAAAATCAAAACATTATTCAACTTAAATCCCAGTTGTTTTGTTCCGGCTCCGAAAATCTGGTCAACCGTGCTTTTATTTCAACCTTTATCTCAGATACCGGATTGCAAAACTCTGTGTAAAGTGGAAAAATTAACCGAACTTGCTTTCGGACAACGCCGTAAAATGCTCCGACAAAGTTTGAAAAGTATTCCCGATTTAATAAATATCTGCGAAAAAGCGGAAATTGATACTACCGCAAGAGCAGAGAACTTAACTCCGCAACAGTACTTAATTTTGGCGAATTTGATATAGGTACTTCTCGCCATATTACTCTCGTTTGATTAATAAATTGTTACTATTTCAACATTTTTTGACCTTTTAGCTAAAAATAAATTATTTGCAATAACTCTTATTTTATGCTAGGATTCCTGCGTATATGTGTAATGTTTATTAAGGAGTTTTGCTATGCGCAAGTTGTTTATGTATATGTGCTTTGCATTTCTGTTTTGTAACAATGCAAACGCTTATTTCGGCAACACTTCCGCTTATAATCTGTATCAATTGGCATCGCGCGGTGATATCAGAAATATACAAAATGCGATTGACCGCGGCAACAATATAAACGCGGAAGATGGTAACGGGCAAAACCCTATTTGCTATGCCATAAGAAACAGCGACTTCATAGCATACAAAAATTTGGTATTGCTAAGAGCCGACGAACATCCTTCTTGCGTTAAACGTATACCGGAACAAGAATATGAAGAATTCAAAAGAGGATATGAAATCCGCGGCGGAAAGGTAGCAACTTCTTTTAGTCTGGGGAAAGCCGGTATGTGGACATTAGCCGGTGTCGGTGCCGCCGGTGCTGCCGTCGGTATTGCGGCTGCCGCAGGCGGTGGAGGCGGAGGCGGTTCTTCAAGCGGAAGTTCCGACGAGCCTACGCCAACTCCTACCCCTACGCCGACTCCTACGCAACCTTGTGCTTCCTTTGATTTGATTTATTGTGTAGATAACGGAGTATGCGATGAATGTATCGGAACAAATCGTTCATATTTTAAGCTTACCGGTTGCAAAGACGGTTATGTGCTGAATACCAAAAAAACAGGCTGTCTGGTTAACACTGAAATACGAGAAGAATACCCTCTGGAAGAATGCGATAAAAACGGCGCGTGTGCCAGTGCAAAATCCGGTGATACTACTGTTTATAAACTAACCTCGTGTAATGACGGATACAAACTCAGTGACGATAGATTGAAATGCGTTAAAATTTGTCCGGGGTACACGCAGGATACGTGTCCGAAGTCAGCGCAATATGTATCAGAAACCTGCGCCGAAGATAATACTTATCATATATGCACTAACAGAACGAAAGTTGTCGGTTGTAAAGATTTTGCCTTAAATGAAGATAAATGCACAGAATGCCGTGACGGGTATAAACTGGTTGACGGCGAGTGCAAACCAAAATGTCAAGGATATACGCAAATCAGTTGTGATAATCGAATACAATATGTTAAAGAGATATGTCCGGATGATGAAACTTATCACAAATGCGCATCAAGAAACAATACCGAAGGATGTGATATTTTATCTCCGGATAGCGATACTTGTACACTTTGTGCGGAAGGATATAAATTAAACAGCGATAATGTATGCGAAAAACTTTGCGACGGTTATACGCGAATTTCCTGTAACAGATCGCAATACATCAGTGAATATTGCGCGGATAATTCTAATTTTCATAAATGTAAAGACAGAGAGAAAAGCACTACCGGATGTATGGACCCTTCACCGACATCCGATGCTTGCCTGTCCTGTTATGATGGTTACACATTAGTTGACGGGGTATGCAATGAAATTTGTCCGGGATATACAAACATTCCTTGTAATAACAGCTTAGAATATATTAAAGAAACCTGCGAAGCAAGTAATGTCTATCATAAATGTCAGATAAGATTAAATACCGAGGGATGTTCGAACTATAGTGCAACTTCGGATGAATGCACTTCCTGTCTAAGAGGATATGAATTGTCTGACGGAAAATGTGAGCAAGTGGATTGTATGGGGTACACCGGCGTTGCTTGTGATAAGACGACGGAATACCAAAGCGAAATCTGCGCCGATAATGAATTGTTCCATAAATGCAAACAAAGAACCAACGTTACGGGATGCAGTGATTTTAATCTTAATTCCGATGTATGTACGGCTTGCATAAACGGTTATAAGATAAATAACGGTATCTGCGAATTTGCTTGTCCGGGATATACCACAACACCTTGCACCAACAGTACACAATACCAATCCGGTACCTGCGCCGCCGATCCGAATGGGAATTATCATAAATGTTCTTGGCGTTCAAATACTGACGGATGCGCTACTTTCAGCGAAACATCTGATACCTGTACTTCCTGTTTGCAAGGATATACCTTAAAAAGCGGTCGTTGTGAATTTGATTGTCCGACAATGTACGAAGATGAGTGCGATAATGCAACACAATATATTTCGTCTGTGTGCGCTACCGCACCGACATTCCATATCTGTACGGACAGAAAAAATACCGAGCATTGTACTGACTATGCCACTTATACTGATGAATGCACCGAGTGCGAAGACGAATATAAAGTTGTGGGCGGAAAATGTACGCATATTTGCCCTCCTAAGGATGGTTATGTATACACAAAAGAAACTTGTAGTATTGAAACATATTATGCAGTTGCCGATTGTTCAGACAGTTTAGAATATCATAAATGCGTAGAAAGAACAAATTTAACAGGATGCTCAAATTTCAGTCCGTCTTCGGATCTTTGCACAAAATGTGAAACAGGATATACATTGCAGAGTGGTTATTGCAATGACAATGCAATCCTATGCTCAGGATACGTTAATACCGAGTGTAATACAGCCACTCAATATATGCCGGTAGGCGGAGAAGGTGATACTTGTCCTTATGATTCCAGTTATCATAAATGCATTAGCCGAACAAACTCTACTGTGGGATGTCAAACTCTCGATCCTAATGCGGACAAATGTGTGACCTGCAGCAACGGATATAAATTAGAAGGTAATATCTGTACTCCTATCTGTCCGGGATATACGAAAAATGCGTGTACTGTTGCAACTCAATATATTTCAGACACTTGTGAAGACGATGATTCGTATCACATATGCACCGGAAGAACAAACTCAACCGTGGGGTGCCAAACCCTCGATCCTAATGCGGACAGATGTGTAACCTGCAGCAACGGATATAAATTAGAAGGTAATATTTGCACGCCTATCTGTCCGGGATATACGAAAAATGCGTGTACTGTTGCAACTCAATATATTTCAGACACTTGTGAAGACGATGATTCGTATCACATATGCACCGGAAGAACAAACTCAACCGTGGGATGCCAAACTCTCGATCCTAATGCGGACAGATGTGTGACCTGCAGCAATGAATATCAGTTAGAGGGAAATGTTTGTATACAAATTTGTCCGGGATATACAAAAACTGCCTGTAATAACAGTGATCAATATATTTCAGCTAAATGTAATGATAACCAAGAATACCATATATGCTCACCAAGAACCAATAAAACAGGATGTTCCGGATTTAATCCTGAAGCTGATAAATGTACCAGCTGTAATGACGGATATCAGTTGGATTCGACTACAGGGAAATGTACAGAAAAATGTCCGGCAAGTCAAGGTTACCAGAAAGAAGCATGCAGCAATTCTCATTACATAAGTGAAAAATGCAACAATGACCAATCATATCACAAGTGTTCACAGAGAACCAACAGTATTGATGGCTGTCAAAATCTCAATCCGGAAGCAGATAAATGCGATTTATGTAAAGATGGTTATAAATTAGATGGTAATGTATGTAAAGAAAAATGTCCGGCAAGTCAAGGTTACACCAAAACTTGTGATACAAGTGTATACATTCAAGGAGCTGCTTGTGCGGCAGATGCGCAATATCATATCTGCACTCAAAAAAGAACTCAAATAGATGGTTGTGAAGCTTATGTAGCTACTGAAGATAAATGCAGCAGATGTGATGAAGATCATAAACTGCAAAATGGCACTTGCGTAAAAATTTGTGACGGATATACCAAGTATGATGACGGAGCTTGTCCTGCCGGTCAATATATCACCGCTAAATGCAGTGATAACGGCAAATACCTTAAATGTGCAAATATCAGTGATGATGTAAAAGCTAATTGCGATAAATTATCAACTACTTCTAATTGTTGTCAAGCGTGTGTAAGCGGTTACCACGTCGACAGTTGTAAATGTAAAAAAGAGGGTGAAGAAGAAAGCGGTGGCGCTTCAACAACATCTTCCGTGGTAATTCCTTTAACCTCTGTTATGACTGTAAGTGAAAACACATTTTACGGCACAACCGTTACAAATTCTAATGCCAATATTAAAGATGATATAAATATTATTTCATACGGTAAAGAAGTATCCGGTATATGCGCATCAAATGCTATGGTAGAAAATAATGCCGATATCAACATTCAATCGGATACAACTGATACAATACGCGGCATATATGCTACAGGCTCATCTGTCGTTAATAACGGAGATATCAAAATTAACGCTAAAGGCGGAGAAATCTATGGTATTTATTCTGATAGCTCAAGTATTGAAAATAACGGAAATATTACCATCAATGCAAATGATACAAGCAATGCTTACGGTATATATGCCGTCAACAATTCAGCCGTGAAAAATAACGGAGTTATCACTATTAACGGCTCAAGTTCCGATGCCAATACTGCTGACGGAAAATTCATATATATTGACGGAACTTCGTATATTATAAATGCTGATACTATCGCCTCAGATATAAGCTTAAATACTGCCGATTTGGGCGGAGGAACCATACTTATGACCGGTGGTTCAAATATAACCGCTCCGGAAGTATCGGGACAGCTTATGCTGGCAACCGATATTACGACAGGCGAAAATAATGATATTTATGTTACACAGAATTTGATAAGCGGTAACATCGGAGATTTGTCGTTAGTATCTCAATCAGCAATGTTTGAGGCTAATCTGAATGCCGGTGAAAACTCAAACGACGGCGTATTAACCCGAAAACCTTTCGAAGCATTGGTTAACAATGACTCGATTGCCGATTATCTCGAACATAATTATATATCCGGTAATGCTTCAGAATTATTTGATAAATTGAAAAAAGCTAACTCTTTATCGCAACTGAATAAAAATATAAGCGACTTATTCGGACAAAAAATGCTCTCGCGTATGACCTTTGAAGATATGTCAATGTTACGCGAAGTTAACTTGGATATGAACAAAAACTTATTTAAAACCGATGGTGCTTTTGCTTTCGGCGGCACCGTAGCTCCGTCAAGCTATGCAAACGATGTCGGTTCTGTCGGACAATACTCGTTAAACGGCTTTAATCGTGGAAAAACAAGCTATGCGTTAGGCGTTTCCATTTCCGATGTCAATACTTATGATGATAATAAAGACAACAGCCGCTCGGATCGCAGTTTTGTAATAAGTACACCAGTAGGCTATAAAACACACGGTATTGAGTTCATAACCTCGCCGAAAGTCGGTTATGCATACGGAGAATACAATCGTAACGGATTTGACGGAACGTACAAAGGTAAAGTATATAAACGTATGTACGCTCTTATGAACGAGGTTCGTTATCCGCTCAATTGGAAAAATATGACGTTTACACCGTCTGCCGAATTTAATATGATTGGCTTTAATATCAAAGGAAGCGAGGATAATCAGAAGCCTTATTACTTAAGAATTAAACCGCAGCGTCATTATTCGGTCGAAGCAGGTATGGGATTAAACGCAGAAAAGGAATTTTCGTTATACAAACTTCATAATTTCAAAATAAACGGTGGGGTTGCTTTCTATCACGAATTTGCTAATCCGTACGAATTAGATGTATGTATGAATGAAATGGACGGCTCATACCGTCTGTATGATGAAAAACGGCACAATAACCGTACGGTGGTTCGTTTCGGGTTTGATTACGAATTGGGTGAAGATGTGGATATTTCGGCAAGTCTGTTGAGTAACATTGACGGCGAATATCGAACCGATAGTGTATGCGATATAAAATATCACTTCTGATATTGTCCGCAAAAGATAAAAGTCATACCTTCTCCCTTTTATCGTCGTACTTGAACAATCCGTCAGGATTGAACCGAGGTTCTCTGCTACCGTTCTTGTTGCAGGGGATTCTCGGTTTTCGCCTAAAGGCTCACCCGAGAATGACAATAAACAATAAAGTCTCCCCTCGTTTTCGTCAGAAAACGTCAGATGGTCTTCCAATTATTTAAATCGGCAGCAACGCTAGCGCGTTGATAGAAATAATACCCTGACGACCTGACGTGCAACGCAGATCGAGGTATGACATTTACGATGTTTAATCCATTTCAGCCAAACGCTCGGCCTGATCTTCGGCTACCAAAGCATCAATTATTTCATTCAAGGCTTCGCCGTTTACCACTTCTTCCAACTTATACAAAGTAAGATTTATTCGGTGATCGGTTACTCGTCCCTGCGGATAGTTATATGTTCTGATTCTTTCGCTTCTGTCACCGCTGCCGACTTGCAATTTACGTTTTTCCGAATAGTTGGCGTCTATTGTTGATTTCTGATTGTCATACAGCTTGGCGCGCAAGTGATTCATTGCTTTTTCTTTATTTTTAAACTGCGAGCGTTCATCTTGACATTGCACCACCACACCGGTCGGAATATGGGTAATACGCACTGCGGACTCCGTTCTGTTAACGTGCTGACCGCCGGCGCCAGATGCGCGGTAAACATCAATTTTCAAGTCTGCCGGATTGATATATAAATCAACCTCTTCAATTTCCGGC
Organism: Alphaproteobacteria bacterium; assembly: GCA_017471705.1. GTDB lineage: Bacteria > Pseudomonadota > Alphaproteobacteria > RF32 > CAG-239 > RUG410. The sequence continues at coordinate 36,926 of JAFUSH010000012.1, forward strand.
AAAACCGCTACGGTTGCCGCCGAAGTATGTACCCTGCCCTGAGATTCGGTCACCGGCACACGCTGTACGCGGTGCGCTCCGGATTCAAATTTCAATTTAGCAAAAACATCTTTACCGGTAATTTTTGCTGAAGCTTCTTTATAACCGCCGATACCGTTTTCATTAGTGTCCAAAATTTCGAACTGCCAACCCTGCTTTTGCGCATAGCGTTGATACATTTCAAACAACACTGCCGCAAACAAGGCAGCCTCATCACCACCGGTTCCGGCTCTTACTTCAAGAATGGCATTTTTTTCGTCATCGGCATCTTTAGGCAGCAACAGTATGCGAATCTGCTTTTCCAACTCCGGCAGCTGCTCTTTGGCTTCATAATATTCAGCCTCTGCCATTTCGCGCATTTCTTTATCCAATTCGCCGTCTTCCATCATTAGTTTATCATCTGCCATAATTTGCTGTTGATGACGGTAATCGTTGATAGCGTTTACCACCGGCTCCAAAGTTGCCAACTCCTTATTAAGCTTAACCAATTCCTCGGTGGAAACACCGGAATTGAGCAGCGCCTGCACCTCCTCAAAACGATTCACGACATTAGAAAGTTTTTCATCTAAATTCATTATTATAATTCCTTTATCAAATCGGATTGAAGTACTGTTTTTTGCTCACCGCTGTCCAAATCTTTCAATGTCACGGTATTGTTTGCCAATTCATCTGAACCGATAATTACTGCTTTTACGGCATTTACTTTATTAGCTTTTATCATTCGCTTTTTCATATTTCCGCTATAGCTTTGCTCAACACGAAAACCGGCTAAACGCAAACTGTGCGCAATTTCCAGCGCCTTGTCGTTTGTATCTTCTCCGACCGGTATCACGGCTATCGGACGCGGCAAATCAACATCTTGTTCCAGAAGCATTGCCAATCTTTCCACACCGCAAGCCCAGCCTATACCGGCAACATCTCCGCCGCCCATTTGCGCCACCAAACCGTTATATCTGCCGCCGGCTAAAACCGTGCCTTGCGCGCCCAATTTATCGGTGGTCAGCTCAAACACCGTATGCGAATAATAGTCGAGTCCGCGCACCAAACGATTATTTACCCGATATTTAATACCCAAATTATCCAAACCGCGCAGTACATCGGCAAAAAACTTTTGCGATGTTTCATTCAGACTGTCGGCATAAAGCGGAGCATTTTCAACCACCGCCTTATCACATTCTTCTTTCGAATCCAAAATTCGCAAAGGATTTTTCTGCAAACGATTCTTACTGTCTTCGGATAATTCATCATAATGATTTTGCAAATAGGCAACTAATTTACTGCGGTATGTATTTCGGCTTTCTTCATCGCCCAATGAATTTATTTCTACCGTGACCTGACCGCTTAATCCCAACTTTTCCAAAAATTCGTAGGCCATAGCTATAACTTCTATATCCGCCTGCGGAGTTTCCACTCCCAAAAGTTCTACGCCGAATTGAGTAAACTGACGCTGACGTCCTTTTTGCGGGCGTTCATAGCGAAACATCGGACCGGAATAATAAAATTTAACCGGCAAATTTTGCTGCATTCCGTTGGAAACAAAGGCTCTGACCACTCCGGCTGTTCCTTCAGGGCGAAGCGTCAAACCGTCGCCGCCTTTATCTTCAAAGCAATACATTTCTTTAGTAACAATATCCGATGTATCGCCCAAATTACGGGCGAATACTTCCGTAAATTCAAAAATAGGAGTTTCTATTTCTTCAAAACCATATTTTTCGACTACTTCGGAGCCGGTAGAAACCACTTTTTTCATTTTTCTTTTAGCAGCACCGTATAAATCATAAGTGCCGCGAACACTCTGAACTTTATCCATTGTTTATATACCTAATCCTGCGTTTTGATATATGTATCCAAGCTGATATTTTTTCTTTTTATATTTGTAGCAACCGTAATCGGTTTGTCATCTAAATAGAACCGGACGTTACGAGGTCTGCCGACTGTTATAATCAGCCCTTTTTCTGAAGGAACGCTATATTTATAACCTTTGTTGTAAACACCGTTAAGCAGAACTTTTTTGCCTTGACGCAACTCCAGCCACGACGGACCGGTAAGTTCAATTTTCATCTGAGGTAAAACGGCTTTTTCCACCTTCTTTTCTTCTTTTTTGTTTTCATCAGCTTCAGTTTTTTCTTCTTTTTTATCTTCATTCACCTGTTTTTCATCGACTGCAGGTTTTGTTTTTTCTTCAGATTTTTCTTCGTCTTTTACTTCTTTTTCTTCTTTTTCTTCTTTGTTTACGGCTTTTTCTTCAACTTTTTTCTCATCTTCTTCGGCTACGATTACCGGTTTCGGCAAAACCGCAGTATTTTCTTCGGAAATATCTTCAAACTTGGAAGTTGTAGGCAAAACCGACCAAGCCACAGCCAATAATGCCAATCCTAAAATACCCGAAATTACGTGTTTCAAACGCGGATACGATGAAACTCTTTCACCGCTGATACTTTGCTGTTTCGGCTCATCTTCTCCGGTCATAGCCTGCTTATACGAAGCCGCTATTCTGTCACTGTTAAGCCCCAAAAGCTTAGCATAACTGCGCACAAATCCCAGACAATACGGCATAGGCGGAGTATTGGCAAAATCCATATTTTCAATAGCATTTAAATAAAACTTTCTGATACACAGCTCATCAGCTGCTTCATCAATCGTCTTATTCTGTTTAACACGGGCATTCCGCAGCATTTCGCCTATGGTCTGCACTTCTTCGTTTTCTATCAAATCTTCCACTTTTTTTCTCCTGTGCGGTGCTTATAACATAAAAATCAATCAATTGCAATACCGTGATCATAGGCATACGCCAATAATTGCTGACGAATACTGTTCTTCGGAGATTTCAAAAGACTCTTAACATAGTCTTCGACATCTTCTTCTTTCATACTCATAATCATTTTTTTAACTTTGGCATACGAAGCTCCGGAAACCGATAAATTACGATATCCCAAACCGATTAAAACCATAGCTTCCAGCGGATTACCGGCCATTTCCCCGCATACCGAACAATAAACCTTATATTGTGCGGCTTTATCGACTATTTGTTTCATTAACTTCAAAAACGGAGCCGATAATACATCATATCTGTCCGACAAACGAGGATTTCCCCTGTCGCAAGCAAACACAAATTGGTATAAATCATTGGTGCCTACCGACACAAAATCAACCTGTTGCAACAGTTCATCAAGCTGGAACAATACCGACGGAACCTCAATCATTATTCCGACATTTACTTTTTTGGCCGTTGATTTTTGCCGTTGCTTTTCTCTTTCGTATTCCAACATAAGGGTTTCTTTGGCTTCCAGAAATTCTTGTAAAGACGAAACCATCGGAAACATTACGTTAAGTTCCTTATCGGCTGCGGCGCGCAGCATAGCGCGAATCTGCCTTTTCAATATGGCACGACGATCAAGAGTTATGCGAATCGAGCGCCAACCCAATGCCGGATTTTCTTCTTTCAACTCTCCCCAATACGGCAAAAACTTATCGGAGCCGACATCCAAACTTCTGAAAATAATCTTTTTGTTATCCATTGCGTCAAATAATTTTTTATATTGCCGCTCCTGACTTTCCACATCAGGCATCTTATCGGCAGACATAAAAGTTATTTCGGTTCTATAAAGTCCGATACCTGAACATTTGGTGGGTTTAATGTATTCATAGTCTAAATCCAAGCCGTAATTCATAGCCAGATTAATTTTAACACCGTCTATTGTTTCCGTCGGCAAATCCTTTATTTTATTCAATTCGGCAAATACTTTCTTTATTCCGGTGGATTTTTTTTGATAATCGTTAATCAGACGAGCGGAAGGACGCATATAAACCGTGGCATCTTCACCGTTAACGGCAATGATTTCACCGACTTTTATTTCTTTTAATACCCCGTGTATTTTAGCTATTACCGGAATATTAAGAGCTTTCGCCACAATTACCACGTGCATTGTCGGAGTGCAATCTTCAATAATCAAGCCTCTGATATGCTCATAATTGTAATCCATTAAATCAGCCGGTCCCATTGTCTGAGCAATTATTATAATATCTTCATCAACCGGAACCTGAAAATTTTCCTCATCGCCGGAAATAAACGCCCGTAAGCGATCTGACACATCGCGCAAATCATATAATCTTTCCCGCAGATATTGGTCGCTGGTTGCCGATAATTTGTTCCACATATCTTCATAAACGTGTTCTACCGCAGCTTCTGCCGTATATCCTTTATCTATGTCCGCGCTGATTTTTTTATACCATCCTTTATCAAGTGCAAACATCTTATATGCTTCCATAATTTCAGCGGTATTACCGATGGAACTGCCGGCTTGAGCTATTTTAGCATCAATATAATTTACCATACGCTCTCGACCTTCCGCCAGTTTAGATTTTTCCAGCTCCGTATTTTCGGCAAAGATATTAACCAAGTCCCGATGACGGCGGTGAAACACCGCTTTTCCCACACCGTAACCTTTGTTAAGGCTCACTCCGTGCAAAGCATCGCGCACAACAATACCTTTTTCCCTTATTATTTGATTGCGATATTCGGTAAAAGAATTGGTAGAAAACAAATCCGGTAAAGATAAAGTCAGCGTTTCTGTCAACTCGGCTTCGTTTTCATCAAACCCTTTATCTCCGTTTTTAACAATGACCAATGCTCCCACGGTAATATTTGCGCGCATTACCGGAACACTTATCATTGAAACATTAAGCCCTTTATTTACTTCTTGCTGCGGACGTTTCGAAGCCGCGCTTCTGCCTATATAATCCTCATTGTAACGGATATTTGTTTTATAGTTTTCAGCGTGATATTCTCCCATCATTTCCAGATAATTTTCATCAACTGTGGCATATAAAATCGCCGATTGCGCTTTAGTGGCGGAAACAAAAGATTTTAATATCTTTCCGAGTTTTTCCGACATCGGCGTTGATTTAAGCAACTCCGCACTGATTAACCTTTGTATGGCAAGCGCTTCGCTCACGGCTGTTGAAATTTGCATTGATATACCTATAAAAATTGTTGCAACCTTGTCTTTATTGTTTATATTATTTTTTATTCTATGTAAACTAAAAAAAGGAGATTTAAATGCCAAATACATATATGCGCGGACAGAAAGATACGCGTCCGTGGGGAACTTGGGAAGTGATTGACTGCGGTCAGGGTTTTTGCGTCAAACACATTATGGTAAATTCAGGCGATATACTTTCTTTGCAATTGCACCATTTTCGTGCCGAACATTGGATTATCGTCAAAGGCGTTGCCACTATTACTCTGGGAGAAATGGAAATCACTAAAAAAGCCGGCGAATCGGTATATATTCCGGTGGAAACAAAGCACCGAATCCAAAATTCATCCGATGAGCCGATGGAATTTATTGAAGTGCAAGTCGGCGAAAATCTTGATGAAAACGATATTGTCCGCTTTGAAGATAAGTACGGAAGAGTTAAGTAAGCAAATTTGCTGTGCATAAGTCTTGGCATAACTCTAAAATCCTCTTGAACTTTCAAAAAGGTTAATGAATCCTTAATGCAAATAACAAGAGGATTTTTTTATGCTTGATAACAATGATGTTGATTATTTTTCCGAGCAAACCGGAGATATTGCCGTTGAAGCTTATCCCGAACAGCTTGATTCCGAAAATTCGGGACGCGAGCTGTGGGCTTTTTGTCTGCGAATAGAAAATAACTCTGATAAAAGAATCTGCTTAATCAAACAAAATTTTTGCATTACAGACAGCCGCGGAAACAATCAATATTATTCGGCTCAGGGATTTAACGGCGAATTGCCGGATTTGGAACCGGGGGAATATTTCGAATATGAAGATACCGCGACATTTGAGGGAAACGCCGCGGTATTGTATGGCTTTTGCGAAGCTGTGGATTCTGCCGGTAATCCGCTCAAAATCAAGCTTCCTCTTATGCAGTTAAGTACTGCTGTAAATAAACTTCATCATCCGACTTGTCACTAAAACTGAGTGACGCTTCTATCATCTTTGATATACATATTCAAATATTTGCGGGCATTGGCTTCCATATAATCATCAAATGATTGGAACAGATTAGTAACCATCTCGTTCCAATGTTTTTCCTTATCTTCAATGGAAGTATCTATCGGCATAACTAAATCACGATACGCTTCAACCGAAGTTTGTGCCGAAGATTGATTATCTATAACCTTGAGCATTACTTTCAAAGTAGCGTGATATTTCAAACGATCTTTAGCAAAAAGTTGTTCCGATTTTTCTTCCGCAGCGGTGACACTGGCATCTTGAATAACAAATTCTGCCGTGCGATTGGAGTTTAAATCAGCTGCTTCCAAACGCTCTTTTGCCCAAGTTTTAGCGGTCTTTTCAATAGAAATAGGAAAAAGGTGCTCTACATTCGGACGTGTAAAGGACGGCGTAAATTCCGACTTAACATTGACGGTTTTCACCATTAACGGAATCGGAGCCTTATTATCGAAATGCAAATCACCGTATCTTTCCGGTGTTGCCGTGTTATTGTTCATCGTAGAGCAAGCGTTAAGACTGAAAGCGGTTAAAATCGCCAACATCACCTTGAATAAACTTTTCATATTCGTATCCTATTTTGTTAAGTTAACTTTAGTCACAAAATAGCCGAGAATGTTTAATATATATTTAAGACTCGCCGCTTTTTGATTTTAAAAATTCTTTACTTCTGTCTATTTTGTGATATAGTTAAACAAAATTACGGAGATTTGGTATGACTAAAAGAGACATTGTGATACTATACGAAGAAGCTGTAAAAGATGTTGTGAAAAATATGGCAGAAATATTTAAAAGCCGTAAATTTCGTCGTTCTAACGGCAACAGCGGTTATCCCGAAGATAAGATTCATAAATATGCATTAGAACATTTACTTGATAATGCCGATAAAGAAACTACCTTAAAAATAATTCAAGGTATTGCAAACGGAAAATTTGCAAATACTGCCGACGAACGCTCGGTGGAGGGATTTGTTTTAAAGGATATTATCCGAGACAATATTCACGACAAAGATATAACGGCAAAATCTTTGGAAGCTATGGAAGAAATGATTAATTCAACTCGAAAATCTCTTAAAGGCACAGATAAAGAAAAAGCCGTTGCCGATGTGAATTCAATGCAAAATATGCTTTATGCGATTGCCGATTTGCGGGAAGATTTTCCGACTTCACTCGGAAAGCAAACTGACCATATCTATGACGTTTATAAACTAATGATGAAAGAATATTCTTTGAGCGGACTGCATAATGACGGCATAAATCACACTCTTTCCGAAATCGAAGACTATTTCTACGGACGTGACGCGTACAATGATGTCAAAGAAGCCGACATTATTCGTAAACAGGAAAATGCTGCGTGGGAAACAAAAGAGCAAATAGAAGCATCTAAACAGAGAATCTATAATAAATTTACTAAAAGAGAAGTCGCCGATTATGAGCAACGCCACGCCGATGAAGTAAAAAAGGAAGATTTACAAGATAAAATTGAGCGCGACAATGTCATAGCCAATCACGAAAATCACATTCGCAGTAAAGAACATCGCAAACAAATAACCGAAGAAAATTTAAGGCGTAATGAAGAACGCTTAAGCAAGGCTTATGAAAATTTCAAAGATATAGCCAGAAAACCAAAAGAGGGAGATGAAAAAAAGGATAATCCGATTTCAAACGATGTTCCGAAAAGAGCTGTATTCATCGGACGCGCCGAACCTCGACAGAATTAATGAAAATACCTGTTATCAATCTTCAGATGCTTTTTTGATTTAGGGTCAATGTTTTATCAATTCCCCTTTATCAAACGAATATACTTGTCCGCAGAAATTACAGGTAGCGATGATTTTGCCGTTTTCTGCCATATTATCAATATCTTCTTTTTTCATAGAACTTAAAGTATTGAGTAACTTTTCTCTGCTGCAGCGGCAACCGAAACCGTATTCGTTTTCTTTAGTCACGCGCACCTGATGTTCGTGAAACAAACGGAACAAAATATCTTCCAAACTCAGGTTTTTATCAAATATTTCTTCCTGTTTGAGGCTGTCGGTCAATATTTTATCTTCATTCCATAGTTCATTAAATTCATTTTCATCTTCTGAAGCATCTTTTCCGCCTTTGGTCGGCATTTTTTGAATTAAAATACCGGCAGACTTCCAAGAATCACCGTCTTTTTGCAAAAATAACCGCAAGTGTGTGTCTATCTGCTCGGAATTTTTAAAATAACGCAATGCGCATTCCGCCAGATTTTTACCCTGCAAATCCACTACGCCTTGGTAAAGGTCGGTATTTCTGCCTTGGTCAATGGTAAAGATAAGATTACCCTGCCCCAACCAATGCGGCGCCGGCTCGATTTCACCTTCCGTTTTGCGTAAAGCTTGTGCTTCTTCAATAGCTTTGGCATCGTATTTTGCGGTTGCCCGCACCTTACCGGCAGAGGTTACATCGGCAACCAATACCGAAAGAGGACCGTTTCCCTGCATTTGCAAAGTAAAAATACCCTCAAATTTCATCAAAGAAGCGATTAAAACCCCCAAAGCGGAGGTTTCCGCCACCGCCGCGGCTACATTATCCGGATAGGTTTGGTGTGTGAAAATATCGTTTAACACATTATCCAAGCGTACAATTCGTCCGCGAAAAACATTATTGTCCAAATTAAAAAATAAGCATTTATCGTTCATTATTTAAAAACCTCTTTTGTTATACAATTGTTGCAAATTTAGTTTATTTTAAAGGAATTTTCAAGTGCTTAACTTTGATAATGAAAATAATAACAATTTTTCGGCGGCTCGCAAACGAAAACCGCAGAAAAAAATTACTCCCGCACGTTTGAAAAACATCGGTCTTTACTATCTCAAACGATTTGAATCATCGGTGGAAAATCTGCGAACCGTATTACATCGGCGCGCAGATGCATACGCGCGTGAAAATCCGGATTGGAAAAAAGAAGAGGCTTATCAATGGATTGAAGAAATATTGCAAGAATTTGAGCGCTTGCATTATTTGGACGATACGCGTTATGCCGAAATTAAAATCCGCGGATATCTGAACGCCGGAAAACCGGCGCGCTATATTGAAACTAAATTAAAAGCAAAAGGGGTAAGTACTGATAAAATTTCCCAAATATTGGAAGAACAGGAATACAACCCGTTTGATATGGCGCTGAAATTGGCAAAACGCAAAAAAATCGGACCTTATCGACCGGAGGAAATCAGACGCGAATCCAAACAAAAAGATATGGCAACCCTAATCCGCGCCGGATTTGATTATGATGTGGTCTGCGATGTTTTGAATTATGAAATTGATGACGATAATTAACCGTAAACTCTTTTAGCTCGGAATTTATTTTTTTTCAAACGGCTGCACTTATCTGAACGAAAGGGAAAACGATTTTTTGTAATCCTTTTAATATATTTAATCACTTTGTTAAATTCATCTTCGGTCATAAATTGAGCAGCCATTCGCAAATCGTATTCGGCAACACTTACTTTTTCATAATAATCAATGGTATGGTGTATATTGATGTTACCGTCAAAATCAAGCATATCCTCAGACATTTTTCAATACTCCCTAAAAAATAAAGCCGCTTGATGAGAGCGACCGGAAGTTGAGAACTATACCTAAATAGTGCGGCATATTGACTGTAAACGACTTATTTTGCCGCCTTCCGGTCGTATTATTAACCAGAAAGCGCGCAAAAGTTTCGTCTTTGCACATAAGACGTTAGGTAAAAGGTTCTCACACCTTAAGCAAGTTATCATCTTGCCTAAAGAAAAAATACAAAATTTGCGGCGTAAAGTCAAGTTCTGTTTAGCTAAATATCTTTAAATTTTTAATTGCCATAATCACAAAATGATATTATAGTGTTTTCATAGGGAATTTACTATGAACGCATATCCTGTCTTAAAAAATGAAGTATTTGAAGAAATAAATGCCAAACCAGTATTAAAATGGGCTGGTGGTAAAGGTATGCTTTTACCTAAAATTACAGAACATCTTCCTACTAAATTGAAATTTGGAGCAATAAAACGATACATTGAGCCTTTTATTGGTGGTGGAGCTGTATTTTTTGATATTGCAAACAATTATAATTTTGAGGATGCTTACCTCTTTGATATAAATCCCGAATTAGTTATTTTATACAATGTTATCAAATATGATGTAGATGATTTGATTACAGAACTCTTTGAATTGCAGCATAGATATAATATTTCCGAAGACAAAACAAATTTTTACTATGCTGTTCGTGATGAATATAATTTGTTCGATAAACAGATAGATGCAAATAACTATACTAAGGATTTTGTTAGAAGAGCTGCATTAACTGTATGTCTTAATCGGACTTGTTTTAATGGATTATATCGTGTTAATTCTAAAGGGTTATTTAATGTTCCTGTTGGAAAGTATAAAAATCCACGAATTTTAGATGAAGATAATTTAAGAGAAGTGGCTAAAGCTTTGCAATATGCCACAATTATACAGACAGATTTTGCAAAAGTCTTGAACTATGTGAATAAAGATAGCTTCGTTTACTATGATCCACCATATCGCCCAATTAATGCAAGTTCATTTAATTCATATGCAGTGGGTGATTTTGATGATAATGAACAAAAACGTCTTCAATGTGTTTTTGTTAAAGCTGATAAAGTCGGAGCTTTGCAGATGTTAAGCAATTCAGATCCGACCAATTATAATCCCGATGACAACTTTTTTGATGATTTGTATGCCAAATATAATATTCACCGTATTTGGGCAAAACGTATGATAAATTCTAATCCTAATGGTCGAGATGGTGTGAGAGAACTTTTAATAACGAATTATTGATATGAAGAAAAGCTATCGTTTATATTGTGATGATTGTATAGAACGGTTAAAGGAAATCCCAGAAAATACCTTTGATATGATTTTTGCAGATCCACCATATATGCTCTCAAATGGAGGAATTTCTTGCCAAAATGGCAAAGTCGTTTCGGTAAATAAGGGTGATTGGGATAAAAGTAAAGGGTTTGAAGAAGATTTTGAATTTCATAAAAAATGGCTTACTGAGTGTAAAAGAGTATTAAAACGCAATGGAACCTTATGGGTATCTGGAACATATCACAGTATTTATTCTTGTGGATTTGCTATACAATTATTGGGTTATCACATATTAAATGACATTACTTGGTTTAAGCCGAATGCCAGTCCCAATATGTCTTGTCGTTATTTTACAGCCAGTCACGAAACATTAATTTGGGCGAGAAAAGATAAAAAAGCTAAGCATACATTTAATTATGATTTAATGAAAAATGGTAATTTCCCGAAAGATTTTATAAAAAAACAAGATACACAAATGCGAAGTGTTTGGGCGATAGGTACTCCACCAAAAAAAGAAAAAATATTCGGTAAGCACCCGACTCAAAAGCCATTAGACCTTTTGGAACGTATAATTTTAGCTTGTACAAATGAAGATGATTTAATTTTAGACCCTTTTATGGGGAGTGGAACTACGGGAGTCGCAGCCGTCAAGTTAAACCGCAAATTTGTAGGTATTGAAAAAGAGTCAGATTTTGTTGCATTGGCAGAAAAAAGAATCTATGATGCCTTTATAAGTTAATTGGAGAAGCAGAAATGAAAGAAAATGGAATTGGGGGAGCAAATACAAAAACAGGATTAGTTTTTGAAGGAAAAACCGATTTGCAAACTTTTCTATGTGGTCAGAAAGGATATTCTTGTGAAACAGATCCCCGTGGTTGGATTTTAGTTAAATACAACAAAGAAGAAGTTGCTTCAATTTTCAAAAAAACAGCATTATATAAGTTCCTTAACTACCGAGGTGTTGAATGGAAAACCATTTTATCTAAGAAACTATTACCGGACGATTCCATTTATGTTGTGTGTAACAATACATTTTTTGTTATAGAATGTAAGTTTCAAAAAGTGGCAGGATCTGTTGATGAAAAGTTACAAACCTGTGACTTTAAAAAGAAACAATATAAAAAGCTTTTATCTCAATTGAATATGGAAGTAGAATATATTTACTTATTAAGTGATTGGTTTAAGCAGAAACAATATATGGACGTCCTTGATTACATTAATAGCGTAGGTTGTTCATATTACTTCAATTATATTCCATTAACGAAGTTTGGATTACCAGTTCCAAGAAAGTAATATTAAATATCCAGATTATCCACGAATTTAGCACGCTCGATGATAAAGCGGAAGCGCTGTTCCGGATCTTTTCCCATCAAGCGTTCCACCTGTCGGCGGGTTTCAAAATCTTCGGCTCTGCCCTCTTCGGTATTGGTACTCGGAATCATTACCCTCAGCAATATGCGATTGTTTTTATCCATCGTGGTTTCTTTTAGTTGTGTCGGGCTCATTTCACCTAAACCTTTAAAACGGCTTATATCCGGTTTAGTATTGCCTTTTACGACTTTCTTCAAAATCTTATCTTTTTCTTCGTCATCCAAAGCGTAATAGTTTTTACCGCCGGCTACAATTTTATACAACGGCGGAGTGGCAATAAACAAATGCCCGTTTTCGATAAGCTTCGGCATATGCTGATAGAAAAATGTCATCAATAGCGAAGTAATATGCGCTCCATCGACATCGGCATCGGTCATTATAATGATTTTTTCATAACGCAGATTATCTTCATTGTAATTTTCTTTAACCCCGCAACCGAGAGCTTCAATCATATCTTTGATTTCCTGATTCTGACCGATGCGCTCAACCGAAGCACTTGCAACATTAAGTATTTTACCGCGCAACGGCAAAATGGCCTGCGTTACTCTGTCACGCCCCTGTTTAGCGGAGCCGCCGGCAGAATCTCCCTCGACGATAAATATTTCGGTATTTTCGGCCGCCGCCTGCGAACAATCGGCAAGTTTCCCCGGCAGACGCAATTTTTTGGTCGGAGCCTTGCGAAGCTGTTGCTTTTCTTCTTTTTTCTTTTTGCGCGCTTCTGCTCTCTCCAACACGTAGTTCATTAAGGTATTGGCATTTTCGATATCGGCGGAAAGCCAGTGATCAAACGAATCTTTAACTGCGGTTTCCACCAAATGTATCGCTTTGGTAGAGGTTAATTTATCTTTGGTTTGCCCCTGAAATTGCGGGTCGGTAATAAATACCGAAAGCATCAGGCAGGCATCGCTCAAGAAGTCATCTGCAGTTACCGCAGAAACCTTTTTGATATTTGCCATATCGCCGTATTCTTTCAAACCGCGCATTAAAGCCGAGCGAAATCCGGTTTCGTGCGTACCGCCGTCCGGAGTAATAACCGTGTTGCAATAAGAATATGAAAAACCCTGTTCATCCAACGGCCACGTAATTGCCCATTCGACACGTCCTTCATTATTGGCAAGTTCCGACTCACCGATAAAAGCTTCACGGTTAACGGTTGCTCTGTCACCGATTTGAATATTCAAAAAGTCAGCCAATCCATTCGGGTAATGCAGCTCAGCGCTTTGCGGAGTAGCATCTCCTTCGGCTATCAATTCCGGTGCACAGCTCCAATTTATTTTCACCCCCTTGAACAAAAACGCCTTGGAACGCGCCATCCGGTATATGCGATTGACAATAAACTCATTATTACCTTCAAATATCTCGGCATCCGGTTTAAAGGTAATCGACGTGCCTCTGCGATTTGGACAATTGCCGATGAACTCCAGTTTGGTAAGCGGTTTACCCTTTGAATATTCCTGCCGATATAACTTTTTATCGCGCGCAACTTCAACAATCAGTTTTTCGGATAAAGCGTTGACGACAGATAAACCGACGCCGTGCAACCCTCCGGAAACTTTATAAACTCCGCCGCCGAATTTACCGCCGGAATGTAAAGTGGTTAAAATGACCTCCAATGCGGAAACCCCCGGATATTTCGGGTGTTCGTCCACCGGAATCCCGCGTCCGTTATCGGTAACGGTAACCGAACCGTCGGCATTAACCGTAACGTCAATATGGTTGGCATATCCGGCAACTGCCTCATCCATAGAATTATCCAAAATTTCCGCCACCAGATGATGCATAGCTTGTATATCGGTGCCGCCGATGTACATTCCCGGACGATGACGTACCGGCTCCAAGCCTTCCAAAACCTCAATATCCTGAGCCGAATATTCGATTTTCCCCTGAGTGGAAGAAGTTTCAAACAAATCAGTCATTTTTACCCTCAAAGTCTTTCAAATTGCCGATAAAATATAGCAATTATGCAGGTATTTCAAGTAAAAATCCCTATTCATAAACAAAAAAACATTTGCTATTATCCGTTGCCCTACAAATCTCTATAGAAACTGTTGTAATTAATAACAGCAATTTATGGGAAAAATATGCCGCAAATTTTAAAATAATATTGACAAAATTTTCATTTATGCTACAATACAATCATCTGAATGTTACTTGGAGAATAAGAATGACAGCCGATAATAACGACAATATAAACAACAAGACTCCGGAGGCAGAGCGTTGGGAGAGTGCTCCTTCGAAACCTAAAAAAGGCGGAAAGTTTAAAACTTTTGCTCTGGCCAGTCTGGTTTTGCTCAGCGCAGGTGTTGCCAAAATAGTTCAAACACTAAAGGCAGAAAAGCAAAAGACTGGATGGTATGATATGAACAAGGATGCGGACAGCATTTCCGTAAATGTTGAAGAAGGTAAATTCTTTGCTATAAAAAAGGAAGATAGCAAAGCCATAAAAGAACTCAAAGATAAAATCAGTAAGTTATCGGAAGAGAAGAACAGCATTATAAATAAGGCCAATAAAGAATTCACCAAAGCACTTAAAAGCAGAGATGTTGAAGGTATGCGCAATGCTATTAATGCAGGTGCCGACAATATTAATACTCCGAACAGCAAGGGAGAAACACCTTTAATTCAATTAGTTAAAGATATTGAATCTGCTAAAGCTTATCATTGTACTCGTTTTCTGATTGGCTTAAATGTTGATGTAAATGTAAAAGATGCAAACGGAGCAACTGCCGAAGATTATTTATCCTCCTCAAATTCATTAAAAGCCTCCACACTGAAAAGAGAGATAAATGAGAATAAGAATAAAGAAGTATTTAAGGGAGGAAACACTCCGAGAATAACAGAGATTAATCAATCTTTAAAAGAAAACAATGATAAATTATATGATGCATACGGATATAAAATGGAAATAAATGGTGACGAATCGAAATACTCGGCTCTAAATTTTTCGCGTAGTGCAAACAGATATTCCAGACTTATGGCGGGAAATCCTAGACAGCAAGATGTGTCTCGAATGCGTAAATTAGACGATTTTTCCGAAAATATCAGATAATTTTTTAGCAAATCTCTCGCATAAAAAAACGAGAGATTTTTTTCTGCATTAATTACAAAAAAAACTTCAAATTACCAATACTCTAAAGCATTTGACAAAATATGATAAATATGAGATAATATGCTGAAAGCAGCTGATGGAGGCAACAATGGTAAAAGATTTGAAAAAACAATTAAGAACGGACACTAAAAAAGCAAAAATAAGAGTTCAAGAAACTTTTGTTGCGATTAAATACTACTCGAAAATAGTGTGGGGAGCCGTTAAAAAACCGTTGATGAGTTTTAGTATGGCTGCCGTTTTGGCCTCCTGCGGATTTACAAAAACTCAGACAAGAAATGCCGAACAAGATGCTAAACAGGATCAAATCGCTCAGGTTGTAAGTACTAACGAAGAACCGTCTTACGGATACAGCAATCCCAATGAAGTTGTTGAAACTCCTGAGGAAAAATCAGCTCGCGAAGCGGAAGAAGAATACTGGAAAATTATGGAAGGCAGACAAACACACGGTGATGCCGGAACAGATAAGACCGATTATGGTAAGCCGGGAAAGGGAGCTCCGCAAATGACTGCCGAAGATTATGAAAAAATACGCGAGGCATACAGTCAAATCGGTACAGGTATGGATAATATAGAACAAGCGGAATTGGAAAGAGAGATTATGGACAGAGCAACTTCGGGCGGCAGAACCGCCAGCTGGGCCAAGGCCGTGAGAGATGCCGGACG
Organism: Alphaproteobacteria bacterium; assembly: GCA_017471705.1. Lineage (GTDB taxonomy): Bacteria > Pseudomonadota > Alphaproteobacteria > RF32 > CAG-239 > RUG410. The sequence continues at coordinate 52,933 of JAFUSH010000012.1, forward strand.
CGGAAAGTAAAAAATGCGTTTATATATGTAAAAAAAGCTTGCAAATTTATAAAGTTATGCTAAAAGTATGCCGAAGCCGCAATGGTGCGGCTTTATAACAACACACACGCAGATAGGCGGAAGGTTGCTTTAACTTATTCGCTCCGGTGCCATAAAAAGCCAAAGTCTGCGGAGGTTTAACCGGAAAAAAGGATATATAAATATGACAATTCCTACATTTACTTTACGCCAGATGGTTGAAGCCGGCGTACACTTCGGACACCACGCTCGTCGTTGGAATCCGCAAATGGCTCCGTATATTTACGGTAAGAAAGACAGCATTCATATCATCGATTTGCAAAAAACTTATCCGATGTTTTATAACGCTTTGAACGCTACCCGCGAAGTTGCGGCTAACGGCGGCAAAGTTTTGTTCGTTGCCACTAAAAGACAAGCTCAAGACATTGTTAAGGAAAGCGCCGAAAGATGCGGTCAATACTATGTTAACTATCGTTGGTTGGGCGGTATGCTGACCAACTGGAAAACAGTTTATAAATCAATTACACGTTTGAACAAATTGAACGAAATGGAAGAAAAGAATTCTTATGAAGGATACACCAAAAAAGAAATCTTGAACCTGAAAAAAGAACGTGAAAAATTGCAGATTACCTTAAACGGTATCAAAGATATGGGCGGTCAACCTGATTTATTATTCGTGATTGATACACCAAAAGAATCTTTGGCAATCAAAGAAGCTAAAAAACTGGGTATTCCGGTTGTCGGTATTGTTGATACCAACGCAAATCCTAATGAAGTTGATTATCCGGTTCCGGGTAATGATGACGCTATTCGCGCCATTCAATTTTATTGTGATATGGTTTCCGGCGCTATTTTGGACGGTGTTCAGGCAGAAATGGCCGCTAAAGGCTTGGAAGTAAGCGATACTTCTTCCGAAAGTGTTGAAGCTGCTCCTAAAAAGAGAGCTTCGCGCAAAACTAAAGCCGCTAAAGCAGAAGAAGCCGAAGCAAGCGCAGAATAATTCTGACAAGCTTGATGTGAATTGAAACAGGCGCGGTCATAAAAATTATTGCACCGCGCCGATTTTGAATAAATAAAAAGTTTTATAAAGGAATTTTAAGATGGCAGATATTACAGCCGCTATGGTAAAAGAATTGAGAGAAAGTACCGGCGCCGGTATGCTTGATTGCAAAAAGGCTCTGGTTGAAGCAGACGGGAATATGGAACAAGCCGTTGACTGGCTGCGTAAAAAAGGTTTGGCTTCGGCTGCTAAAAAATCCAGTCGTATTGCCGCCGAAGGTTTGGTTGCGGTCACGGTTAAAGGTAACAAAGGTGCAGCCGTTGAAGTTAACTCCGAAACCGATTTCGTTGCTAAAAACGAAATTTTCCAAGCTTATGTTGCCGATGTAGTTGAAGCAGCTTTGGATACCGGCAGCGATGTTGAAGCGCTCAAAAATGCTAAAGATGCATCTACAGGTAAAACATTTGGTGAACGTTTGACCGATATGGTTGCCCGTATCGGTGAAAATATGAATCTGCGCCGTACGAAAGTTGTTTCGGTTAACAACGGCTTGATTTGTTCGTATGTTCACAATGTAGCTCGCGATAATTTAGGTAAAATCGGTGTATTGGTTGCTTTGGAATCAACCGCCGATAAAACTCAATTGGCTGATTTAGGCAAACATATTGCTATGCATATTGCCGCTAATGCGCCGATTGCCTTAAATATTGCCGGTGTTGATGCCGCCGCCGTTGAACACGAAAAAGAAATTTTCCGTGAACAAGCTGCAGCTTCCGGAAAACCGGCTAACATCATAGAAAAAATGATTGAAGGTCGTATCCGTAAATTTTACGAAGAAGTTGTTTTAGAAGAACAATCTTACGTTATGGATCCGGATAAGAAAGTTAAAGACGTGGTTGCTGACAAAGCTAAAGAATGCGGTACCGATATTAAAATAAGCGATTATGTATTCTTTAAATTGGGTGACGGTTTGCAAAAGAAAGAAGAAGATTTTGCCGCCGAAGTTAACGCTCAATTAGCTAAATAATCACTAAAATAAGCAAACAAAGGCGCTTCTTTTTACTTATAGGGAGTGCCTTTGTTTGTTTGAAAAGGTCGACAGAAATGAACGAAGAAATACAAGGCAAAACTATGGAGCAGGAAAATATGAAAACTATATTTGATTGTTGGACAGATGCCATCAAACATTTCTTTGATATCAGAGGTCGTACGACGCGCTATGAATTCTGGGCTTTTCAAACTGTCAGTTTGTTTATATTCATTTCAGCATCTTTAATTGGTTTCTGTTTTGATTTATATAAAATCGTTTTTGAAATTTACGCCGTTTATTTTCTGGCTCCGGCAACAGCCATAAGCATTCGCCGTCTGCACGATATGGGATTATCCGGAAAATGGGCGGTTCCTGCTTTTATTTTAGCCGTAATAATGCTGATTTCTTGGGAATTAGGCACTGACTTCGTTTTTTTACCGCTGTTTTTACTTCTTTGCTATATAAGTTATTTATACTGGCTGTTGAGTGATGACAGCGACAATAATAATATATACGGCAATAAAATCGACGAGCCGGAAATATACAATCAGGACAGTAAAGTGTTTATTATCTTTATGGCACTTTTCTTAAGCGCTCTGTGGATAATTTTTTTAATAAACACATTGTTCTGAAACTCCATAAATACTGATTTATCACTGTTTCTCCATAAATTCCGTAACAATTCGTAACATATTGTTAAAAGCATTTAGGCAAAATTTATGATATATAATATCATACGTTTTTGTAATCAGCTAAATTATAAAGGATTTTCTATGAGCAATACAATCAAAGTTGCCGTTATCGGCGCCGGAATGATGGGGAAAAACCACTTAAAAACTTATAAAACAATGCAGGGCGTTGAACTGGTCGGTGTTTACGATATTTTTCCCGACGCCGCCAAAGCAGCTGCCGAAATGTTCGGAATAAAAGCTTTTTCTTCAATGGAAGAAGTTGCAGCTAATGTTGATGCTGTCAGCGTAGTTACGACTTCGGTTACTCACGCCGATGTCGGTGAATTTTTTATGAACAAAGGTATTCATTGTATGATGGAAAAACCTCTAGCCACTACCGAAGAAGGTTGTATGCGTCTTATTAATGCTGCCAAAAACAACAATGTCGTGTTGATGGTCGGACACATTGAGCGCTTTAATCCGGCTGTTGAGCAAATGGGAAAATTGTTATCGGATACCTCTAAAATCCGTTCACTTACAGCTCAGCGTATGTCGGCTGCCAGCGGTCGTATTACCGATGTCGATGTAGCTATGGATTTGATGATTCACGATGTTGAAGTTATTCAATCGTTGGTACAATCTCCGGTGATTAACGTACAAACAGCTTCGGTTAAAACAAAGGAAAGTCCGCAAGGAAAAGATTACATTACTGCTCTGCTGGAGTTTGCCAACGGTGCTACCGCCAATATTACCGCCAGCCGTATCACACAGTCAAGAGTGCGTACTTTGACGGTTACTACCGATACCAACTACATTGATATGGATTTTATAAATCAAAGCATCAATGTTCATACTCAGGGTCGTATGCCATATGTTAATCAGGAAGAAATTCCGGAGTGGATGAATTACGGCTTAAAAGGCAGTGTCGAACAATTGTTTATTCCGACCAATCAACCATTGTTGGCAGAATTGAACCACTTTGTTAAGTGCGTTAACGGTGAAGCAACTCCGCGCGTTAACGGTGAACAGGCTCTGGATGCCTTGCGCGTGATTTGGGAAGTCGAAGAGAAACTCGGTTTTTTAAATGAAAACAAAACCGAGAAAAAAGGTAAATCCAAAGCTGCTTAATACAATAAAAGCCTTCTTTCCCATACATATTTTTAGTAAATATTCCGATTGTATTAAACTATGCGAGAGAAAATATTATACTTGCGAAACCGTCTTTTATCAGGATTTATTACCAAAATAAAGAATCCGTTTTTTACGGTGTCATTGCTTCTGTGTATTTCTCTTTGCTTTTTTCAACTTTGGCTTTATTGGCCGGGATATATACAAGATGATTCACAAACTACGCTGTTGTTAATTAAAAGCGGATGGCATCCGGTGATTATGGCTTATTTGGTGGAAATAATGCATAATTTGTTCGGAGTTCACGTATATAATCTTTTTTTGCTCACTATGGTACCTTTTTATCTGGGAATATGGATAATTATTTATTCTGTATA
>JAFUSH010000013.1 GCA_017471705.1 Alphaproteobacteria bacterium
TGATGTTTGCATTCTTTGTGATAATATCATCTTTAAGCATTGAGTAGTTCTCCCTAAAATGGTTTTTGATCGAACTGTGATTATAACAACTTATAATCCTTAGGCAACTACTCTTTGCCCCTATCTTTGACGTAGAACCCGGGTTTATATCCCGTCTTTTTATTTTTATATATGATGAGGGAAAGGTTCGAACGACCGACCTTAAGGGAGGGAGCCGGAGGAACAAAAACAACCTGAAAATGTTGTTTTTGGACGACGGGCGCAGTTTGCTTTTGAGCAAGAACGCGACAGCGTCCGCAGCGAAAAAATGCAAACAAGTGACCGAAGCAAGCCGAAGGCGCCGCAAGAAGAACCTCTCATCGCCCACCAGTTAAAAATAAAAAGACGGTTTTTATCCCGTCTTTTTATTTTTATATATGATGAGGGAAAGGTTCGAACGACCGACTCAGGCTCATCGTCAAATATGGGGCAAAAGGAAAGAAAAATATCCGGCGGACATTTTTCTAACGACGGGCGAAAGTTGTTTGTAAGCCGGCAAGCGTAAGCGCAGCAATGCGAACAAATCGCAACCGAGTGACCGAGGCAATGTATAACATTGCAAGAAGATTAAAAAATTATAGGTAGTGTGTCTTTTGTCGGCAGAGTCGATGAGTGCGGTAATACGTAAACCTTATTCTAAATGTACGGCAAATATTGCCAAACTTTCGTTGCGATATACTTTTTTTAACCAAGGATAACGGGTATTGCAAGCCATTATCTGTCCGTATAATTTATCACAGTTACGCGAAGGGGCATTATAATATGTGTTGGATTCATCAGCAATCGGCAAAATAATCGCTTTTACCTGATGTTTTATCAAAAGTTCTTTGACTTTTTGTTCGTTATTGGAAAATAATATTTCGTGATTATCTGTAATGCCTTCGATATTACGATGATAGGGCGATGCTACTGTCGGTCGTTCAGAATACCACAATATGTATGGTGAAATGAATATGTCACTGACAACTGCTCCTTGAGGAAAATTAATATAATTCAATATGTTAACATCAAAATTAATTTTATTATTTCTTTCTTCTTCATTACTTATTAAATCATCAAAATAATAGGCCAACGGATTAAGGGCTATCAATAAAATGATAATACCGCAGTATGTTAAATTTTTTAGGTGCAGATATTTGAGCCTGAGCATTATTATTGACATCGTATATAATACGGAATATCCGCAGAATCTTCTGGCATAAACGGTAAGTCCGGTGTATACAATCAAAAATATGGCAAACATAAGAATTTTTCCATTTTCGTATTTATTTTGCAGTAAGCCATACAAACAAAAAAATGCAATCATCGGAAAAGCCATCAGTCTGAAATTGAAACCGCTTTTCAATTCGGAAATACGACTTGTAAAAGCAATTTTTATACTTTCATTAAAAGGATTATCAAGCAGTCCTGCATAATAAAAAGCTGCAATAAGAATAACGGCGGCAAAAGCCAAAAACGATGTCTGTAAAATTTTGGTTCGGCAAATTTTGCCGGTTATTTCCAAAGCTATCCATACATAAAAAGCAATTATAACATAAAAAACGGAGATTCTTCCGTTATCTATATAAGACCATCCTTGATAAGGCGGATTAATGAGCCAAAACACACATATTGTTAAGGCATAAGACAGAGTAAACGTTGATAGAATCTTTTTATCTGACGAAAAAAACAGATAGCGGCAATATAAAAACATTAATTCTGCGGTATATAAAAATATTCCTTCCGCGGCAAGCCATAAACTCAGTCCGCAGATGACGGCTGATATGATTATCTGTTTTAATTGTTTATCGTTAATAAATTTATTCAGCCATAATATTTGAGCAGCAGCCAAAAACAGAATTAATGCGTGATGATCCGGATGCGCGAGTGTATAAGTGTGGGATAAATCAGGATTAAAAATCAATAATAAATATAGAAATATTCTACCGTTTATATCTAATTCTGTTTTTCCCCATTTTTCCACGCAAATCAGCGTCAGAAGGAAAAATAGAGGAGTTAAAAGCAATCCTCCGTAAAAGACAGCTGTTTGCAGCGGTTCGGAAAAATAAAACGGCAGAATGCATAACGTCATAATGATGTCAAAAAGTCGTGTCCAATGAAGCACTTCTCCAAACGGATAATCGGTCAGCATAAATTTATGCTCAAAGAGGGTAGGGGTGTTTATAAAATCTATTGTTCTTAATGCGTGCATATAATCATCGGGATCGGTATATCCTCCGTTCCAATGGTAATATTGAATACAATAAATCACCATTACCGTGATTACTATAAGCAATGTTTCAGACTTTGCCAATATATTTTTCATTAGTATCTCTTAGAGTTTTTAACAGTGACAATCATTGTCATTTTATGTGTTTGCTGCGGTGGAAGAGTAATAAAATAATCTCCTTGGTTGGCCGGCTCAACGCATATAAAATTTTTATATTGTCCTTTGCTCATTTCTGCCAAATCTTTATCGGGATTCCACACAACTGTTGTATTTGAGCCGATTTTTTCCAAAGTTATGACGCGATTATAAACTTTATCTTCTATATTGATTTTCGAAGTGTGATTAATAAAAGCGGCATCAAATTCTTTATTGATTTGCAAATCATTTTCCGGTATATAAACTTTTCCGTCCAAAGAGTTTCTGTAACGGTGTCCGTTTAAACCTTTGATAATCGTTCCATCTCGGGAACCGACATTAAAATAGGCGTGAAGAGCTTCGCTGAATTTGAACTCGTGGTTGCCGAGATTTGTTGTTTCCAAAGTGCATTCCAGACAATCGGTAATTTTGATAAAGAGTTTCGCGGTTACGTCAGCATTATATTTTGTGTCAGGTATTAAGGATAATTCTGCTTCTATTTTACTTTCATCAATATCCGCTTTATTCAAATTCCATTTGGAAATTCGAGCAAACCCGTGACGCGGGAAATGATTATTAAGCTCTTCGGCGGCAAATCTCGGCCAGCAAATCGGAACACCGCCGCGAATCGCCGATACATTGTCAAACTTATTTAAATTCCCCATCCAAAACACATCGTGTTTTTCGCCTTTAGGACGATATGAAATAATTTGTCCGCCCCAAAGAGAAATTTTACATTCTGCATTTTTGTTGTTTAAGCTAATTAATCCGTTGTTTTCAGAAATCATCTTTAATTTCACCAATTTTATTTTTTAGGTTTGCGAGTTGCGGATTTTGCCGTATTAACAGTGTTGCTTTGCGCCATTTTTTCACCGAATTTGACTTTTTGTTCCGGTTCCAAAGAGTTTGCAAAAGTAACTATATCTTTTTCAAACAGGCAAATCACCGTGCTTCCCATAAAGAAACGTCCGATTTCTTCACCTTTATCATATTCAAATTTTTGTTTGGTGTAATCTGTGGCGGTAAGCTCGCACGATTTTGCCGGAGCTACGGTGCCCGCCCAAGCAGTGCTGATACTGCGGACAATTGTTGCTCCGACGAATATGACAGCCATTTTACCGATGGAAGTTTCAAAAATGCAAATCACACGCTCGTTACGCGAATAAAGCTCCGGAATATTGCGGACGTATAAAGGATTAACCGAAAATAATTCACCCGGAACGTGCGTCATTTTGATAAGTTTTCCGGCAAAAGGAATATGGACGCGGTGGTAGTCTTGCGGCGATAAATAAACGGTCATAAACGAACCGTTCTCAAAATATTTGGCGTCTTTTTCATCGGCAAGCAAGGCTTCTGTAGTGAAATAATGCCCTTTAGCCTGTAATTGAAAATTATTTTTCAGCTGTCCGAATTGGCTTATTTTACCGTCAGACGGAAATATCAGGCTATTTGCCTCGGAATCGATAGGGCGGGCATTATATTTGAGCGGACGGGCAAAAAAATCGTTAAAAGTCTGATAATTGGAAATATCGCCTTCCATTTCTTCCAAATTAACATCATAAAACTTGGCAAATTGCTCAATAGCGAAGGTCGTGACTTTCCCCAGTTTGGCTCCCGCCAACAGACCGACTGTGCGGGTTAGAATATGTTTGGGTAAAAAATACTGCAGGTTTACTTTTATATTGTCAAAATTCATAATACATCTCCTTGTTTTTTTTCTATAAATAACGGTATCTCTATTATAAGTCAATATGATATTGATTTAATTAAGAATGTTGCATTTGCAATCTGTCAATAAAATGGCGGACAGTTGAGCGGTGGACGCCGAGAATACGGGCAATGGCAGATTTTTTTAATCCTTTTGCCCATAATATGGCAGAACTTAAAAGAGCAAAATGTGCAAAATAAGCTTATTCTGTCGGTATTCGCATTTCGGTTCGAACCGCCTTGTATTATAATTTTTCTCGTATGAATTTGCTGAGTGTTGTGCGGTTTACGCCGAATGTTTTTGCTATATATGTCAGAGGAATTTTACATTCAAGCATTTTAGAAATGGCGTCCTCATTTCCGCTTAATTTTAACTTGTTATTTTTGACCCCGAGAGGGCGTCCGAGTTTTTTACCTTCGTTTTTGACACGTTTTAATGCTTCTTTGGTGCGCTGTGATATAAGGTTTCGCTCAATCTCGGCAGATAATCCGAATGCAAATGCCAAAACTTTTGATTGTATATCTTTACCTAAGCGGTAGTTATCCTTGATGGTCCATACTTGGATGTCTTTATTCATACATATATTTAAAATACTCATAACCTGTAATAAATTGCGTCCCAAGCGGGATAGTTCGGAAGTGATTAAAATATCTCCGCTTTTTAATACATCTAACAGGTATCCTAATTTTCGTTTATTTAAATCGGTAACTCCGCAAATTGTTTCGTTAATCCACTTATCAATATGCAAGTTTTCTTTATTGCAAAAATTAAGAATTTCAAATTTCTGATTGTTTATATTTTGTTTATCGGTGCTAACTCGAATGTATCCGTATATCATATTATTGCCTTTCTGAAAACGATTGTAGAACTGTATATATTTAACGACCGTTTTTTCTGGGCAGCAAGAAGAATGATTTTTTTATGTTTGCTTGAATTATGATTTTATTTTGGCATATTTTGTCTGCTTTAATTCTAATTTATCACTTATTTTAAGAAAAAATCTTGACAAAATTGGGATTTAGTGCTAGAGTGCAACTGTAAATTAAAAATTGCCCAGAAAAAACGGTCGTTTTTTTCGCACAGGCTCAATAAAAATAAGGAGAATTATGATGACTAAAAATGTTACAGATATGCAAAAATATGTTCAAGACCTTTTGGATGCAGGTCAAAAACCTGTTTATTACACAAAAACCGCTCGTATTAAAGCAAGACCTGGCGTTCCTGGGGAAACTATTGTTACAAAACTTGCTGACGGACATAAAGAGACAGAGAATCCTAATATTGAAACCGGCGATATGGTAGTTACCAATCCGGGGGGAGAACAATACGTAGTAAAGGCAGAAACGTTTAAAAAGAAATATGAAATTGACCCTGACAATCCGGAACAATATCGCCCTACCGGAGGTGCTCAACAATTTTTGAGATTAAAAGAAGATATAGATTTCAAGGTATCTTGGGGTGAACAGAGTATGAGAAAAGGCGATTTCATAAATATTACGGCGAGAGCTTCCGGTGATATTTATGGCGTTGGTCAAAAGGAATTTTTTGATACATACGGACAATGCACGCAAGATGGAAAATTATTACCGACGCAAAGCGGAAGAAGTGGAATTGTAAGATAGATTGTGTATAGAGCCGGATTCTGAATCCGGCTCGTCTTCTTTTTTATAAGGAGCAGAATATGAGTAATGCAGATTGGTATGTACCGGTATTGAATGTTGAAGAAACAGAACTTCCGGAGGGTGTATTCGTCACGATGTTTGATTCTCAAAATCATATTGACGAGGGTTTAACCAGTGAACAAATAAAAAATGAATATGAACGTAATGCCAAAGCTGTCGGCGAGTATGTTTTATGCTTGTCTCCGGAACGGTTAGCTCTGCATGAAACCATAATATCTATGTCACTTAATCTAAAATTTTCTTCAGAAGAAGATTTTGTAAATAAATTTCATAAACTTTATAATGAGGAGGTTCTACCTAAAATAAAAGATAAAAAAAGATATTTTGATTCTATGAATGGTTTAAGAAGAAACGCTATAGAACAGAGTGCCAGAAGTTATTTCGCAAATAATGAATCACCTGATATACGTTATATTGATACATTCAAATATTATGATGAACGATTTACCAAAAACTATGAGAGATATAATTCCCAACTTGAAGCAATGAAACAACAATTTGCAACGGAAAGACCGACGCGTAAAGATAGAGAGAGTATGAAAGAATTGCAATATATAGTTGATTTTATGAAAGAGAATAAAGAACGTGTTATTGTTGACTTGGTTGCCAATGCCGAAAATTTAAAAGAAAATAAACGCCTTGTTGAAGCTATTGTATCCGGTAAAGATGGTGTTTTTGATTCTCATTACATTGAACAATTTGACAAACTTACGCAACACGACAAAGATAGCCGACAAGCATTTTTAATTGTCGGCGGAGCTGCTTCCGGTAAGGGAGGTGTTACAAATGCTGTTAAAAATGCTCAAAAAGACAGAAATGATATGATGGAAATTAATCCCGATTTATATAAAAAATTATTGCTCCCATACGAGAAAATTGGGGATTTGATTGAACTTCACAGTAGTTTGACGCACGCAGAAAGCGCAATCATATTCACCGCAATTTCAGACCGCTGGAAGAATATGGCAAACAATAATAAAGCTCCTGACATTTTAATGGATGTAGTAAGGGCTGGGCAATGGCAGCTTGGAATTTTATCAACAGGTGATACCAAAATCAATATTAGCACTCCGGTGCTGCCGATATTAACAGCACTGCAACGCGCCTACAAACGCGGAGAGCAAACCGGACGTTTTGAGCCTACCAATTATGTGATACAAGGACATAAAGATCAACTGGAGCTGAACAAAGGCGCAATGAAACGCGGTATTGACTATAGTTTCTACAATACAGACGTTAAATTAGGAGAGCAGGTTCCTTTGGTGGCGAATTTTGATGCCAAGCAATCCAAAATGACTATATATGATATGAAAGTTATGTGGGATTATTTTTCAAAATCTCAGCTCAATCCTGATGCAAGGTCTGCAGAAGACTTGTCTTTTGCCTCGCCTAAAACAACGGCTAAGGAAATCGTGGAACACTTGGAGTTTGCCGATATAGCCATTCAGGATAAAGACGGACTTATCGTGGCTATGGCTAAGCGTGAAGATAAAGAGATATTTTCCGTAAAAGATTATAAACGGTTACAAGATAATATGGGAGAACAAACAGCTCTGGATTTTTTGGTCGGTTTGAAACAAAATGGTGTGGAAATAAGGGCAGATGAACAAGTATTAAACTTTGTGGATGAGTTTATGGCGCAAAATTCAACTTCGCACGAGCAAAGTGCGCCGCATAATATAGATATTAATTGTCAACAGTATGCAGAATTACTGGAACATTTGGTAAATGATGGTATCAGAGTAGGTAAAACCGAGAATGCATATATTTATGATTTTGCCAATGATGAAGAATTGAAAGATAAAAAACTTACGATTGGCACACAAAACCTTGATGTTATATCGCAAGAAGCGGCGAAGCAATCGTATAATGAATATGATCCTGCAGCTGATTTAAAAAAGCAAAAATTATTGGTAATAGCTTCGAAAGTATATAATACCGCTCAAAAACGGAAACAGTTAATTGAGCGTATGCGTATGATGCTTAAAACAACCGGAAAATTTGAAGCGGAAGGCGTTTATATGAATGAACGGCGTAAAATAACTGACGATTATCTATTCAATAATTCCCGTAAAGCAGAAGTTCAAATAGCCAAACCCAATCCGGACTCTGTGCGTATTGCTTACAAAATAGAAGATAAAGCCGTTAAAATTCCGGTTCAATGGGGAGAATACGCCATAGAAAAAGATGGTTCTATAGTTATCAGAGAAAAAGATATGCCGGAACTTAAACGTGCATTGAATAATTATCAAAAAGACAATAATCCCGCACATTTATTGGAACCGGACGGTAAAGCTAAAATAGATGTTTACGGCACAGATCCTTTCTTTGTGGAGGATAATTATTCTTATGTCTTTTCAGAAACCGAATACAGAAAAGGTATTGATAAGCTGATTGCGGAAGGAATAACAATGGAGCCGAAAAATTCAGCTAAATATGATACCGTTATTGCTTTTCAAATCGGCAAAGATGATAGCATAGTGCTTCCGGACGGAAATTTATTAAGGAATGGTGATTGGCTTTGCGTGCCAAAGAATGAACTCAATAATCTGCAAAAACAAATGGATAACAATCAGCTTGTAACCGGAGTTTACAGCATCAAGCAGAATACTATGCAGAAGAGTTATAATATGTCGAAAACTCTGTCTTATGAAGGAAACAGCAGAGAATGAAAAAATTATTGTAATAAATTATAAATAATATGTTTTTATTAGCATATTAACTCAAATTTTCATTTAGATACTAAGTTACGCACGAGCTTGGTATTTATTTTTTCTTTTAAATACAAGGGTTTGATTCACTATCTGCAAAAAATAGTAAAAAACGCATTTTAGTAATAATTCCTTTCCGGCTTGACATTAGAGAGGTTTTGGCGTAGCTTGGCGATAAATAACTTTGAGGGTTTTATTTAATGTTTAAGCAAGAACTTTTAGCTCCGGCAGGCGATATTGAGGCCGGTTATGCCGCTCTTTATTACGGTGCAGATGCTGTGTACTTGGGGCTTTCTAAATTTTCGGCGCGGGCAACCGCTACCAATTTTGATGAACCGACGCTCGATGAGTTCACTGCTTATGCCCATAGCTTGAAGCGAAAAGTTTATGTGGCGCTTAATACTCTTTTGCAGGAAAGCGAACTCGACGGATTGATTGAAAGCCTTGATATCTGTACACGTTGTAAAGTAGACGGGTTGATTATTCAGGATTTAGGCGTGGCGAGAGTGATGAAAGAAAAATATCCGCACTTTGAAATGCACGCCAGTACACAAATGGCGGTGCATAATAGAGAGGGAGCTTTGTATCTGAAAAAACTCGGCTTTAAGCGCGTAGTATTGGCACGTGAATTGACAGTAGCCGAAATTAAAGAAATTGCCGCTATTCCCGATTTGGAAACAGAAGCCTTTATTCACGGGGCCTTGTGCTATTCATACAGCGGTTTATGTATGTTTTCTTCCGTGGAATATGCTCGCAGTGCCAATCGCGGAAAGTGTCTGTATCCTTGCCGCGCGGCGTTTAAGTGTAACGGTAATAAGGAAAGCCACCTGTTTTCTATGAAAGATATGGCACTGCAAGAAGAGGTGCTTAATATGCCGGTATCTTCACTCAAAATCGAAGGACGTAAAAAGTCGGCTCTCTACGTGGCAGCGGTGACCGATTATTACCGCCGTATTTTGGACGGCAAGGGTGCTGATAAAAACAGAGAAGAGCATATAAAACAGATTTTTTCGCGTCCGTGGTGCAAGTTCCATTTCAAAGGTAAAGATAAAAATATCATAGACCGTGATTTTGTAGGTCATAGAGGGCTGTTAATCGGAAATGTCGAGAATGTGTCACACGGGAGAGTGAAACTCGTTCCTACGCATAAAATAGCCCGTTACGACGGTTTGCAGTTTGATGCTGCCGGAGATGAAAAACCATTCGGATTTTCGGCGCAAAAAATCTTTGTCGGCGGAAAAAATGTTTTTGAGGTAAAAGCCGGACAAACAGCCGAAATTGAGTTGCCGCACGGGTATCCTACTTTGAAAAAAGGTGATAAAGTGTATTTAGCTTCATCGGGAGAAGTAAAGGGGGCTTATCACTATGAAAAACCGAAACCGCGCGAATTTCGCAACAAGTATGATATTGAAGTTGATGTATATGTATCAGATGATAAAATAACAGCAAAATGCGGGAATTTTGAAGCTATGGTTGAGGGGGTATTTTCGCAGGCTTCCGAACCGAATAAAAGTAAAGAGGCAATTGAAAAAGCTTTTGCCAAAACCGGAGATACTCCGTTTAATTTGAAAACGATAAATGTTCATAATGAAAAAGGTTTGTTTGCTCCTGCTTCTATGCTTAATGAATTGCGCCGCGATTTGTATAGCAGAATCAATATCAAAAGACAACCTGTTGAATTACCGAGTATTTTTGGTGGTAAACGGAATAAAGAAAAGCAGCTCTTTATAATTAAAACAGATGATTTATCATATTTGGATTTACTTGATTGGGATAAGTTTGCCGAGATAATATATCTCATAAATCCGCACAGTGATACCAAGGGGTTGGCTAAGCTGCCTAAAAATAAAATCAGAATTGCTCTGCCGGCAGTTTGCAGAAATCCGATTTTGTTTGCCGATATAATAAATCGATTGCTAGACAGCGGATATAGCAGGTGGGAAGCAGCTAATTGGTGGGCTTTAGAGATTTTGCCGTGCGAGCGTCTGGATATAAGCTTTGATTCATCAATGTATATGCTTAACACGCAAGCCATATCAAATGCGGCGAAAATGGGGGCATCCTGTGTTACACTATCACTTGAAGATAATAAAGTAAATATATGTAATATAGTTAAAAAATCAAAAATAAATACGCAGCTGATAGTATATCAGGATATACCGTTATTTACCAGTGTCGGGTGTATTAGAAACAATGATTGTGCGCATTGTAATCAGCAGCCGATGTGGTTTGATTTGGAACGCGATGGTAGAAAATTCAAGGCGCTATCAAATCATTGTCAGATGATGGTGTTTGATGATAAGCCGCTTTGTATTGCAAAAGAGGCTAAAGATGTAGAAGCAGACTATTTGCGGATGGATTTTATTTATCGTCGCTATACAGCAGAAAAAGTTAAAAATATAGTTGAAAAAATACTTCAATTTGAAAATGTATCAAATTGTATTAACATAAATTTTTTGAATAATAACTTGTAACAATTATTATCTGTATTTGAAGGAAAACGAATAATTGTTATTACTTGATGTACTACAGGCGGTTACGGCATCTTGCGGACTTAGCGGCATATCTTGGGCACAAATCCAGTAGCCATTGTCTCCCCATTTTTGCATTCCGCCTTTAGGACAATCCTTTTTCTTAACGGCAACAGCAGGACGAGCAGAATCTTGTTTGCCAATTCCGAAACCGATAAGGCCGTCACCGATACTAGCCCAATTAATAGTGGCTAATTCCATACACGCTTCTTCGGGAACTCCTTGAAAACCGACCACAAAGGCAGTGCTGAGTTCATTTAGAGGGTAACTATATGCACCATTACTATCATTATTCGGGTGCGCATCGGCTACATACCATCTTCCTCCGAAAGCATCTGTCTCCATCGGATTAAAACCGATGGCATTTTTTATGTTTTTGGCAATAGAGCTGTTCATTTGTCCGTTGCTTTGCCCTATACCGGCATAATTCTTTTGAGTCAAATACATTGTATGTATGCCGTTAACAAGACGAGTTGTTTCATCAATAGTGCGATTTATCCTATATCTTGTCATTGCCCGCGAATATCCGACAATACCTCCGATTGAAAGCACGCCGATTATGGCTAGAACCCCAATCATTTCAATCATTGAACGACCTGAAATATCAGTTCTCATCTATTTTCTCCTTAATATATACACACATTCATTGTAGCTCTGAAAATTTATCAGGTCAATATGAATGTAGTCCTATAACCTTTGTTTTATACAGGTGATATATTATCCGGCTTTATAGGTGCGGATTGCTTCGTCCTGTTCAAACAGATATAAAAGAGTACGTAAATTTTGTCCGCGCTCGGATTGCAATTCAGGGTCGTTATTGATTGTCATAGCGGCATCTTTGTAGGCGATTTGCAGCAAATTTGCGTGAATGCTTAAGTCTGCCAGACGGAAATTATTGAAGCCTGATTGTCTGGTACCTAAAATTTCTCCGCCGCCGCGAAGTTTTAAATCTTCTTCGGCAATAACAAAGCCGTCCTCGGTCTGTTTCATTGTATTAAGCCGTTGGCGGGCGATCTCGCTTAACGGATAGCCGTACATCAATATACAGGATGACGCCTGATTGCCGCGCTTTATGCGACCGCGTAACTGGTGCAATTGGGTAAGTCCGAAGCGCTCTGCGTGTTCTACAATCATTATGGTGGCGGCAGGAACGTTAACTCCGACTTCTATTACGGTAGTTGATACCAAGAGCCTGATTTTACCGTTTTTAAATTCTTCCATAACGGCGTTTTTATCGCTTTCTTTCATTTTTCCGTGAATTAATCCTACGGATGATGTGAGCATTTTTTGTAAACTTTCAAAACGCTCGGTGGCGGCAGATAAATCTGTTTTTTCTGATTCTTCCACCAGCGGACATACCCAATAAGCTTGCGTACCGTCTTTCAACCGTCTTTCCAGTGCGGCAATCATATCGTGAATTTTGGTAAGAGGCATAACCGTGGTGGTGACCGGTTTACGTCCTGCCGGCAGTTCATCTATTTTAGAATATTCCATATCTCCGTATTGCGTCAGTACCAAAGTACGAGGTATCGGGGTTGCCGTCATTACCAAAACATCACAAAGATTACCTTTTTGAGAAAGACTCAGACGTTGCTTAACTCCGAAACGATGCTGTTCATCAACGATTATGTATGCCAAATCCTTAAAAGTCACATCTTCGGTAAACAGGGCGTGCGTTCCGATTAGAATTCGGATATTGCCGTCCGCCAAATTTTCCAACAGCTGTTTGCGCGATTTTCCTTTGATACTTCCGGTAAGTAGTGCGGTTTTTACTCCGATTTTTTCACACAAAACGGATATGCTTTCATAATGTTGTTGGGCAAGTATTTCCGTCGGTGCCATAATCGCCGCCTGACAGCCGCATTCAACGGCGTTAAGCATTGTTATGAGAGCAACAATGGTTTTGCCGCTTCCGACATCTCCTTGCAGGAGACGTAACATTCGATAGTCGCTTTGCATATCGTTTTCTATTTCGGCAATTGCACGTTTTTGAGCCGAGGTCAGGTCAAACGGCAAATTCTGCAGTAATTTTTGCTTTAAATTTCCTGCTGCCGACAGACTGCGTCCTTTTTGTTTTTTCAAGCGTTGTCTCACAATAGCCAAAGAAAGTTGATTTGCCAGCAATTCATCGTATGCCAAACGACATCTTGACGGCGTATCGGGGGATAAATCATCGAATTTTTGCGGGTGGTGGGCTTGCCACAAACTTTGTTTGAAAGAAGAAAATTTTTCTTGTTTTATTAATCGTTCATCTAGCCATTCCGGAAAATCCGGCAGATTTTGCAAAGCTTGGGATATTTGTTTATTGAGCATTTTATTGGTTATTCCGGCTGTCAGCGGATAAACGGTTTCTATTAAAGGCATACGTTCCGGAAAAGCGGAGTCGACAATATAGTCGGGATGAGCCATTTGTAATGAGCGGTTAAAAATTTCTATTTTTCCGCTGATGATTTTTTCACTGCCTATAGGAAGTTGTTTACTCAAATTGTCTCCGAAAGTTTTGAAAAATATCAATATCAGTTGTTCGCTGTTATCTTCTACAACCACCCGATAAGGCTGTTTACGTGTGTGAGGTGTAATATGTTCAACCACGCGAACTTTACCGGTCCAGAGTTGTCCGTTTTGAGCCGCACGCAAAGGAATGTTGCAACGTCTGTCTATAATTCCTGAAGGTAAGTGCCATAATAAATCGGCTATTTTTGAACCGCACAAATTTTTTAAAAGTGCTTCAAACCGTGAACCGACGCCGTTCAAGGTATTGATGGGGGCAAAAAGCGGATTTAAAATACTCGGTCGCATGTGTATTATTCTTTTTTTTGTTGCGATAATACAAGCATTGTATATATTTTATAAAGGTTTGTAAACAGGAAAGCGTAATCTATGCAATATGATTTGAAAGATTTGGCTGGCAAGGCCGTAACTTCGGTTTGTGACGGCTATGAGCCGTTGGTGCTTGAAAAATTTTTTGATGTTAAAAAGCCCTTGTTGTATATTGCCAGTGACGGTGTCAGTCTGGCGCAAACCGCATCAATGTTGCGTTTTATGTATCCGAAGGTAAAGGTATTGGAATTTCCGGCTTGGGACACCGTGCCTTACGACAGAATTTCTCCTAACAGCGGAATTACGGCAAAAAGGGTAGATACGCTTTCACAAATAGTATTTTACGATGGAAAAGAGCCTCTGGCGGTTGTAACCAGCGTCGGAGCCGTTTTGCAAAAATTGCCGCCGGCAAAAATTTTCAGGAAAGCCAGAAAAAGTATTAAGGTCGGGGAAAAACTTAATTTTGATGATTTTCTGCATTACATAGTGATAAACGGGTATAATCGCGTTGAACAGGTTATGGAAGCCGGAGAATATGCCGTGCGCGGCGACATTATAGATATTTTTCCGAGCGGAACGGAACAGCCGCTCAGAATAGATTTGTTTGATGACGAAGTTGAGCGTATCCGTTCTTTTGATGCCGTAAATCAACGCACCACGGGCGAACTTAAAGAGTACAATTTTCAGGTTGCCGGTGAGATTGTTCCTGATAAGTCGGCAATTCGCTGTTTTAGGGAAAAATATCGCGAATACTTCGGCGCCGATGGTATGCGTGACGAAATGTATGAGGTAATATCCGAAGGGCGGAAATATATGGGGATGGAAAACTGGTTGCCGCTGTTTTATGAAGATACTTTACCGAGCTTGTTCGATTATTTGCCGAATGCTTCCGTGGTTATCGGGCGCAATTGCGAAGAAGCAATGCTTTCTAAATGGGCAGGTATAACCGATTATTATGAGGCTCGTACGGAGGCAATGAAGGTAAAACAGACTAAAAGCGGTGAAGAAATATATCGTCCGCTGGCTCCTGATATGCTCTATTTAACTCCGGATTTATTTAAGATTAAAACCGAACAGAAACAAACAACTTATTTGTATTCTTTGTCTGCGGTGCCGGATAGACAATCTGTTTGTGTTAACGCCGTTCCCGGCAGGGATTTTGCTCACGTAAGACACATTAGCAATGCGGCTGTTTATGAAGAATTGAATAATTATTTGATTGAAAACGGCCGCTTAAAACGGATAATCTGCTGTTATTCTCAGGGTTCTCGTGAGCGATTGCTGACTTTGATGAATGAGTATAAAATCAAAGACGCAGTTATTGCCGATGATTGGCAAGCCGCATTAAAGTTATGCTCACAAAAGAAAATACCGCTGGTTTTGGCTGATTTGGCACACGGATTCAAAGATGAACAATATTGTCTGATTTCCGAACAGGATATTTTGGGAGAGCGCCAGCATCGCAAAGCTAAGAAAATAACTTCAAAAGACTTTATTGCCGATGTTTCGGCGTTGAGTTCGGGAGAATTGGTGGTACATATTGCCCACGGAATAGGGCGTTTTATGGGATTGGAAACTATAGAAGCGGGAGGAGCTCCTCACGATTGTTTGAAGATTTTATACGCTCACGATGATAAGTTGTTTGTGCCGGTGGAAAATATTGATGTTATTTCCCGTTACGGTTCAGATGACGAAAAAATTCAGCTTGATGTGTTGGGCGGAGTTGCGTGGCAGGCCAAAAAAGCCAAAGTTAAAGAAAAAATCAAAGATATTGCTGAGAAATTGATAAGATTAGCGGCGGAAAGACACTTAAAATCGGCGGAAAGTTTTTCAATGCAAAGCGGAATATATGATGAATTTTGTTCTAAATTTCCGTATAGCGAAACTGATGATCAACTTAAGGCAATTCAAGATGTGCTGCAGGACTTGGAAGCCGGCGAACCTATGGACAGACTGGTCTGCGGTGACGTCGGTTTCGGCAAGACGGAAGTAGCCTTACGTGCGGCATTTACGGTAGCAATGTCCGGCGCACAGGTGGCGCTGATTGTTCCGACAACTCTGCTTGCCAGACAGCACTATCTGAATTTTGTTGAACGTATGCGCGGTTTTCCGTTGAAAGTTAGAATGCTGTCACGGTTGAGTACGGCTAAAGAAGTGAAATCAACCAAAGAAGGTATGGAAAACGGTGAAGTGGATATTGTCATAGGTACTCACGCGTTACTGGCTAAAGATGTTAAGTTCGGTAATTTGGGGTTGTTGATTATTGATGAAGAACAACATTTCGGGGTTGCTCATAAAGAAAAACTTAAAGCCTTAAAATCGGACGTTCACGTTTTGACTTTGAGTGCAACTCCGATACCGCGTACTTTAGAGCTTTCATTGACCGGAGTTAAGCAGTTAAGTATTATTGCCACTCCGCCGGTGGACAGATTGGCAGCCAGAACTTTTGTGATGCCGTTTGACAGAGTTATGATGAAAGAAGCCATATACCGCGAAAAATTCCGCGGCGGGCAAACTTTCTTTGTGTGTCCGAGAGTTTCCGATATTCCGGAAATAGAAAAAATTTTGCGCGATTTGGTACCTGATGTTAAAATAGCGGTAGCGCACGGACAAATGCCGGCCAAGCAATTGGAAGATATTATAAGTGATTTTGCCGACGGCAAATATGATTTATTACTCTCAACTACCATTATTGAATCCGGAATTGATATGCCTAAAGTTAATACGATGATAATTTATCGCGCCGATATGTTCGGATTGGCACAGCTTTACCAATTGCGGGGAAGAATAGGACGCTCTAAAATCAGAGGATATTGCTATTTTACGGTTCCGCCCAAAAAGAAACTTAATCAGACGGCAGAAAAAAGATTGGCAATACTGCAGGCATTGGATACATTGGGCGCCGGTTTTTCGCTTGCCAGTCACGATATGGATATAAGAGGAGCCGGTAATGTTTTGGGAACCGAACAATCAGGGCATATTAAAGATGTGGGAATAGCCTTATATCAGCATATGCTGGAAGAGGAAATAGAACGTCAGAAAGCCGGATTAAGCCGAGATGATTCTCCTGAAGGACAAAATACGGAATGGTCACCGCAGATTATTACCGGAGTTCCGTTGATGATTCCGGAGAATTATGTGCGCGATTTGGGAGTGAGATTAGGTTTGTACAGACGTATAGGCGCTCTCAAAGATGAAAATGAATTAATGGATATGCGCGAAGAGTTGGTTGACAGGTTCGGCTCAATCCCTCCGGAAGTTGAAAATTTGCTTAAAACCATCGAAATCAAACAATTATGCTACAAGGCTAATATAGCCAAAGCAGATGCCGGTGCCAAAGGTATTTTGATAACATTTCATAACAATAAATTTGCGGCGGTTGATAAGCTGATAGATTTAGTGTCGCGTTCTTTCGGAGTGCTTAAAATCAGACCTGATCAAAAGTTGTTTGTCGATAGGGATTTGTCGTCATATAACGAGAGAATTGCTTTTTTGAAAAAAACAGTGACTAAACTGGTTGATTTATTATGATGTTGAAAAACACAAAATAATAAAAAAAATTCTTTACAAACTCAAAAATTGTGTTATATGTGTTGACAACATAACAATATTATCAAAGGTGGAGCCGCAAGGCCCCGCTTTTTTGTTAGAAGGAGCAGAAATGCAGAAACACTATTTACAAGATCTAATCGAGCCGGTTGTTGCCGACGCCGGATATGAGTTGGTAAGAGTAATGAGTATCGGTCAGGTTAATCAGACTTTGCAGGTGATGATTGATAAGCTTGACGGCTCTGATATAACTGTGGATGATTGTGCAAAAGTCAGTCATCTGCTGTCTGATGTATTAGATGAAAAAGATCCGATTGCCGATAAGTATTCTCTTGAAGTCAGTTCTCCGGGGCTTGATCGTCCGCTTACCAAATTAAAACATTTTGAACGTTATAAAGGCTACGAAGTAAAATTGGAAACCGAAGATAAGGTGGAAAATCGTAAGCGCTTTAAGGGGAAAATTACCGAAATCAATAATAACAATGTTATATTGACGATGGAAGACGTAAAATACACAATTCCGTTTGATATGATTGCCAAGGCTAAATTGGTGATTACCGATGAATTGTGGGAAGAATATCAATCAGCTCACGAAGCTGTGGAAATTTAATCTTTAACTTGAAAAGAGAGGTTTACTAAAATGGAAAATTTTGAAAATATGCCGAGACCGGAAATCGTTGCTGTTGCCGATGCGGTTGCCAGAGAGAAAAACATTGATAAAGAAGATGTTCTTACGGCAATGGAAGTGGCTATTCAAAAAGCAGGAAGAACAAAATACGGTTTCGAACACGATATCAGAGTTAGTATAGATCGTAAAACCGGCGCAATCAGCTTATCCCGTTATCGCGAAGTGGTTGCCGATGATGCAATTATAGAAAACGAAGCAACACAGGTTCCGCTCAAAATTGCCAAGACATACGATAAGTCTCTTAAAGTTGGAGACTATATCATAGATCAATTACCTCCGATTGATTTCGGACGTATTGCCGCTCAAACCGCTAAAGGTGTTATTATGCAAAAGGTGCGTGAGGCAGAACGTAATAAACAATACGAAGAATATAAAGAAAAAATCGGTACTCTTATTAACGGTACGGTTAAAAGAGTTGAGTTCGGCAATACGATTTTGGATATCGGTAAAACGGAGGCAGTACTTCGTCACGACGAAACAATTCCGAGAGAACATTTCAAAAACGGTGACAGAGTCAGAGCCTATGTTTTAGATGTACGCCGCGAGACCAAAGGTCCGCAAATTTTCTTATCTCGTACCTGTCCTGAATTTATGGCAAAATTGTTCACTCAGGAAGTACCGGAAATTTATGACGGAGTTGTGCAGATTATGGGCGTGGCTCGTGATCCGGGGTCTAAGGCAAAAATTGCGGTTAAAGCAAATGATAAAACTATTGATCCGGTGGGCGCTTGCGTCGGTTTGAAAGGTATTCGCGTTCAGGCGGTGGTTACTGAATTGCAAGGTGAAAAAATTGATATCGTTCCTTATTCCGAAGATAAGGCTCAATACATTGTGAGCGCTTTGGCTCCGGCAGAAGTTACCAAGGTGGTATTGGATGAGGAAAATAACCGTATTGAAGCGGTTGTTTCCGAAGATCAATTTTCTTTAGCCATAGGTCGCAGAGGTCAGAATGTAAAATTGGCATCACAGCTTTTGGGTGCTAATATCGATGTATTGACCGAAGAACAGGAAAGAGAACGCAGAGCCAATGAAAATAAAGTTCGTACTCAACGCTTTATGGAAGCCTTGGATGTCGACGATATGATTGCCCATTTGTTGGTGGCTGAAGGATTTTCTACGATTGATGAAATTGCAATGGTAGAACAAAAAGAGCTTTCGGAAATTGAAGGTTTTGATGATGATGTTGCCGCTGAATTACAAAATCGTGCAAAGGAATTTATTGCCAAACGCAATAAGGAATTTGCCGCCAAGAGTAAGAAATTAAACATTGATGAAAGCCTGAAAGAAGTTGCCGGTTTGGATCAGGATATGATTATAACTCTGGCTGAAAAGGGCGTTAAGAATATTGATGATTTGGCTGATTTGGCTGCTGACGAATTGATTGAAATGCTCGGCAGTGACAGCATTACCGAAACTGAAGCTAATGAAATCATTATGTCGGCGCGCGAACATTGGTTTAATGACGAAGATAAAAACGAGGAATAGTTTTTGCGAGGTCTGAATAAATGGTAAAAGAAGCAGAAGTAAGAAAATGCGTGTTGACCGGAACGGTAAAGCCTAAAGAAGAACTTTTACGTTTTATCTTGCTGAAAAACGGTACAGTATTGCCCGATTTTAATAAAAAATTGGACGGACACGGTTTTTATATTTCTAATTCTAAAAAACTGTTGGAGGAATTGACGGTAAAAAATCCGCTGAATAAGATTTTGCATACTAAAACTGTCGTGAATGAAGATTTACCGCAGATGGTAGAACAAATTTTATGCAAAAAAGGGTTAGATACCGTCAATTTGGCCCGTAAATCCGGAGATTTGGTTCTGGGACTGGAAAAAGTTAAAGATATTATAGCTAAAGGCAAGGCTGCCTTTGTGATTGAAGCGAGTGATGCCGGTGATGACGGCAGGCAGAAAATCACAGCAATGGCCAAAGATATAGAAATATATGATTTGTATGATGTTGCAACCTTAAGCAAGGCGCTTAATCGTGAAAATACCGTCTATTTGGCGGTTAAAAATACGCCGATGAGCAAAATAGTGCGTCTTGCCTTTAGGCGATATCAGACTTTTTTGAATGAATAATGGAGATTTTGATTTATGACAGAAGAGAGTGCATCGGGAAAACTGACTTTATCCAAAAAGTCAACCCTCACTTTGAAAAATGTAAATAAGCCGTCGGCTTCCGACGGAAAAAAAGTTGTGCAGGTTGAAGTGCGGAAAAAACGGGTAATAAGTTCCGGACAGCCTAAAGTAGCCCCGAAAGTTGAAATTGACGAGGCTACGGCACAAAAATTAAAGTTATTGGCAGAAGCTAAAGAGTATGATGCCAAACGCAAACAGGAAGAAGAGGCTAAAGAGGCAATACGTAAAAAACAACAGGCTGAGCAGGAAAATGCTATGGAACAGCAACGTATTGCCGAAGAAAAAGAGAAAAAAGTTGCCGAAAAATTGAAAAAACAAGAAGAAGCGGCTGCAGCTATGGCAGCTCAAGAGGAAAAACAGAAAAAAGAACAAGCGGAAAAAAGCATTTCCAAGCCGGAAACCGAATATAAGGCAAAGAAGTCAAAGGACTATGACGATGAGGATGATGAAGAGGAGGAGGAAGCTTATTACAAGAAAAATAAAAAGACCTCTTCAATGTCTGAAAAACATTCTATGACCAAAGAAGAAACCTTTGAACAGGAACGCAAAAAAATTCAAAAACGCAGTTTTGAAGTTCAGCGCCGCAATAATAAAATAAGCGTGAACAATTATATGGGAGGCGGAGAAGATGACGATGATGATTACGGTTATACTCCGCATCGCAGATTTAAGAAGAAGCAGCCTAAATCAGTTCAGCCGCAAACTCAAGTGCCTCAGGAAAAGGTTATCAAAGAGGTTGTTATTCCGGAAACCATTACGGTTCAGGAGTTGGCAAACCGTATGGCAGAAAAGAGTACTGACGTTATTAAACGCTTGATGTCTATGGGTGTTATGGCGACCATTAACCAAGCAATAGATGCCGATACGGCGCAGATTATTGTTGAAGATATGGGGCATAAAGTTAAGCGTGTTTCCGACAGTGATGTGGAAGAGGGGCTTACCGGTCCGGAAGATACCGAAGATGATTTGTTGCCGCGCGCGCCGATTGTTACGGTTATGGGACACGTTGACCACGGCAAAACATCGCTTTTGGACGCGTTGCGCGAAACAAATGTGGTTGCTAAAGAAGCCGGCGGTATTACCCAGCATATAGGTGCTTACCAAATCACGGTTGAAGGCGGGCAAAAAATTACCTTTATTGATACGCCGGGGCACGAAGCATTTTCCGAAATGCGTGCCAGAGGTGCGCAAGTTACCGATATTGTGGTGTTAGTGGTTGCCGCAAATGACGGAATTATGCCGCAAACCGTAGAAGCTATTCGTCACGCGCAGGCGGCCGGAGTTCCGATTGTAGTCGCAATAAATAAGATTGATTTACCGGGGGCAGATCCGATGCGTGTTAAGACCGAGCTTTTGCAATATGGTATTGGTGTTGAAGAGATGGGCGGCGAATCTTTGTGCGCAGAAATTTCGGCTAAAAAGCGTATTAATATTAATAAGCTGGTAGAAGCTATATTGTTGCAGGCAGAAATGCTTGACTTGAAAGCCAATCCGAACCACGCGGCACAGGGAACTGTCGTAGAAGCCAAAATGGAAAAAGGTCGCGGTTCGGTAGCAACCGTTTTAGTACAACGCGGAACTCTCAATGTAGGTGATATTCTGATTGCCGGTAAAGAATGGGGACGTGTTCGTGCTATGTTTAACGAATTGGGTAAAAAAGTTCCTGCGGCAACTCCGGCAACTCCGGTTGAAGTTGTAGGTTTGCAAGGAACTCCGATGGCCGGTGATACGTTTGTGGTAGTTAAAGATGAAGCGCAAGCCCGTGAAGTTACCGGTTATCGTATTCGCAAAGAACGCGATGCCAAGATTGTCGCCAATACAAAATCGGCAATGGAGCAGATGATGGATAAAATTAAATCAGGCGAATCGAAGCATTTATCGGTGGTTATAAAAGCAGATGTTCAAGGCTCTATTGAGGCGTTGGAAGGTTCGCTCAAAAAACTGTCAAATGACGAAGTTTCCGTGCAGGTGCTGCATTCGGCGGTGGGCGCTATTTCAGAATCCGACGTGACATTAGCACACGCTTCAGATGCCCTGATTATCGGATTTAATGTTCGTGCCAATGCTCAAGCGCGGGATATGGCGCATCGTGACGGGGTTGATATCAGATATTATTCTATTATTTATACGGTTGTAGATGATGTCAAAAAAGCTCTGGAGGGTATGTTGACACCGGAATTGCGCGAAAAGATTTTGGGTTATGCGCAAATCCGCAATGTGTTCAATATTACCGGAGTCGGTAAAGTTGCCGGTTGTATGGTTACCGAAGGTATGGTGAAACGCGGAGCTAAGGTCAGATTGTTGCGCGATAATGTTGTTATTCACGATGGCAATTTAGGTCAGCTTAAACGTTATAAAGATGACGTTAAAGAGGTTAAAGAGGGTTTTGAATGCGGTATGAGCTTTGAAAACTACAGTGATATTCAGGTCAATGATTCTATTGAATGTTATGAAGTAGAAGAAATCGCCAAAACCTTGTAAGTAAAGGAGTTTAAAATGACTCAGAAATTATCTAATCGTCAATTACGCGTGGGGCAAGAAGTGCGTCGGGTTATTGCCGAGGCTATAGAACAAGGTAATGTTCGCTCACCGGAAGTTAGCAATGCGTTTATTACGATTACCAATGTAATAATGTCACCGGATTTAAAATATGCTACGGTGTATTTAATGACATTAAACGGCAGAAATTTGGGTACGGTTTTAGAGCAGTTGTCGGCAGATAAGTGGCTGTTCAAAAAACTGATTGCCGATAAGTTGAAATTACGGTATACTCCGGAAATCAACTTTAGGGTTGATGACACTTTTGAAGAAGCCGAGCGCATAAATCGCCTAATGCACAATCCGGTTGTAGCAGCCGATATTGCTAAAAAAGACGAAGAAGAAACAAGCGAGGAGTAGTCCTCGCTTATTTCTTTACTTTTTAGTTTTTACGAATAAATAATATAACCAAAATATCAACATATTAAAAAAGTTCATAAAAAATTCATATTTATTTTTAAAAAAAGTGTGATATACTGCTTTCAGGGTGCGTGTATAGCGTACCCAGAACCTGAGGTGGTTCGGAGCCGTGACAAGCTCTTTAGGTATCCGGCACTAGGGATGGTGTCGTTAGCTTGCAGGTTGTATTTATACAGCCTGCTCGGCAATATATCCCAGACTGCATTGTGGTCTGGGAGCCTTTGGTGGATGTCCAAAAACTATGTATCTATCCTTGAAAAAACATAGTTTTAAAGGCCAGAGGGATCATCTGATACTTATGATTTGTCAACTCTCCAGACCTCCTTTTCGGAGGCTTTTTTGTATGTATAGCATAAAGTCTCCGGTAACAAAAAGATTAAAAGGAGAAGAGCGATGCAAATTAAAAAATTCAAACGGATCGCGCAGGCATTACGGAAGGGAAGCTGTATATTAATTTTATTATGCATCCTCTTCTCGGATGCCTATGCAAAAGTCTGTTTCTTGCCGGGCGGGCGATGTGTCGGCGAGGCAAGAAATTCAAATTCAGGTTCCGGCGGCGGAATCGGAGGTTTTGGCGATGGAGGTATTCCCGGTATTCAAGCTGAACAATGTCTTGGTTATACATTAACACAAATAAAATGTAAGGACCAAGCTTGTGAAGAGGGGTGGAATTGCGAATCGTGTACAAATGCTCAAGGAACCTACTATAAGTGTACGGAAAAGCCTACACCGGATGGTTACACCAAGAATAAATATAGGTGTGATACACCGTGTCAGGCTTATGAACACAGCGGTTTCACGGGCAATTTAGTAAACGGTAAGTGTACGGCGATAGAAGGTTACAGCACCACCAAACCGGCAGAATGCACATCATTTCAAACACCTGATTATGTATATGGTGTTGAAGTCTATGGTAATAAAATTGAAGATCTGCACAGTAAAGATAAAGAAAGGTATAAGTGTTACTACAACGTAGTTCCGCTTGCCGGCGGCGATTTCAAGCGTGAAAAACCGGAAAGCTGTACAACTTACGATATCAAGACAGATTCGTATAACAAAGATTGTTATGCGAATGCGGTATCGATAGGTGAACACTTCACAACCGATAAACGCAACGAAACGGCGTTTATAGTTGAAATGAAGAAAGGCACCGATGGTGTAGCCTGCTATCGTGCCAAATCTTGTAATACGGCGAACGGGTGGTTAGATGCATCAGAGGTAGATGGTTCCATATTTGAATATTCGGAATTGTCATCTGATGGAGTGACTTGCCGCAAAGCCACGGCTTGTAAGGAAAGCAACCAATGGTTTAACAAAGACAAGCTCGGTAAATACACGAACAAGGATAGCAGCACGACAGATAACAAGTATTTTGACGCCGCAGCGGAAACCCGCAGCAGCTTAACTTGTTACAAGGCGACCGGCTGTCACAGCAAAGCGTATGCGAGCCAACCGGATAGCCGTTACTTCAAATCTAGCAAGTTTGATGAAACGAAATCGAACGGTCATAAGTGTTGGATAGTAACCGGTAAGGCTGACTATGCATACTATGCGGACGACAGAAAGCAGACGTATTTTGATTATATGTCGGAAACTGCGCATCTGAATGGCGGTAATACGGATGTAACGTATTACATAGTTAACAAAGACAATAGCCGCAACGGTTGTATGCAGTATGCGTATGAAAACGAGCCGGACGGCAAGTATTTTGCCAAGACATCGCAAGCCCAGTACAGCAATGGTTCTTCGACGACAAAAACTTGCTGGAACATCACCGGCAAGGGAGCTTATGCGTATGCCGAAAATGAAAAAGTAACGACGCACTTTGTATATGACGAAGGTTCGGAAGGTTACTTGAACGGTACGTCAAGCAAAGTAAAATACTTTGATATGACCGGCCGTAACAGCAAAGCATACGATGCGGTAACCGAAACGACACACTTTGCGTATGATGACGGCGTTACCCAGTATAAAGACGGTGTAAGCAGCACGTTAATCGCGTATGTTGCGACGGGCTGTGCTGCAAAGGCTTATGACAGTAATAATGACACGACGCACTTTGCGTATGACGGCGGAAAGAAGCGTTATTTCAACGGTGCCGGTGATGAACGAACCTGTTATAATGTAACCGGATGTGCTTCCAAGGCTTATGACAACAATAATGACACGACGCACTTTGCATATGATGCCGGAAAGAAGGCATACTTCAGCGGCGCCGGCGAACAGCAAACCTGTTATAATGTAACGGGCTGTGCAAGCGGGTATACAAGCGGATACAGCAGTGTAAACAGTTGCGGTATTGGAAAATCGGTTGGCTGGAGTTTTGACGGTGGTTCGGCCACGGATTGCAGCGGCGATATATTGTATTGCGGTAAGTGCTCAGCGATAAACGGCTGCGATAGCGGCTACAGCAAAGACGTATCAAGCTGCGGCACCGGATATAGTTTGGCGCAAAGCGGCTATTACGGCAATACATTGTGCGGCAAATGCAATCAAAGACCTTGTTCGGACGGCGGATATGTGAGTTCTTGTACGGCAGTAGCTTGTTCTAGTTCCAACAGATCATCGTATACAACTTGTACAAGTGTAACGTATGGTGGTCTGACTTGTTACAACAGCAATACTTATAATTGCAGCTGTACAACGCGAAGTGCAGGTACGTCAGTATCATATGGTAATAAAAGCGTATGTACGGCCGGTTATAATGATCCGGATACTTGCGGAAATGATAACACTTGCGTAAACTGTGCCGATGGTTCTTCTTGGACCTCATTTGATGGTGTAAATTGCAAGTCTTGCAGTACCTCAACTTATCCATTGAGTAATTGTCCTGCTAACGGTACTTGCTCAAGCTGCAGAGATGGTAGCAGCGCCGGAACATATCACTATAGGCTTGATAGTTGCTCAGGAGATTATAAAATTAGTGGTAATAGTTGTGTGTTGAAAAGCTGCTCGGATTACAATACGAGTTATCTGACATCTTGCAGTAATGCTGCTTGTTCGTCAAGTAATTCTACAAAAGTAACTTGTACGTCATATACTCCGCGCACAGGTCTAACCTGTTATACCAAAGCGACAGAACAATGTTCATGTTCAGCAGGCGGATATAATAACGCTTCTCAAAACTTTGGCTGTAATACCAGCGGTTACAAGAGAACCAATTCAAGTGCCGTAACTCATGGATCTACGACCTGTTACACTACCGGCAGTAATACTGCATGCTCTTGCTCAGAAGGATGGTATGTAGATAGTTGTACCTCAGGTTGCAATGGAAATTCGACGGTCAGTTGTACATCGAAAACCTATGGTGGTGGAACTTGCTACATCAAGACCGTCACGGCTTGCGGCTCAGGTCAAACCTGCTGTAGCGGAACTTGTAAGAACAACGCTGAGAGCGGTACCAAACCTGCTGCATCAGAATCTCAAAGCTGCGGTTGCGGCGGAACACAGACCAGAACCCGCACTGTGACTTGGAACATCTGTTCACAAAGCTATACGACCGGTACTTGGAGTGGTTGGAGCACTTGTTCAAACACTTGCTCCGGCAGTCAAACCTGCTGTAGCGGAACTTGTAAGAACAACGCCGAAAGCGGTACCAAACCTGCTGCATCAGAATCGCAAAGTTGCGGTTGCGGCGGAACACAAGCCAGAACCCGCACCGTGACTTGGAACATCTGTTCACAAAGCTATACGACCGGTACTTGGAGTGGTTGGAGTAATTGCTCGAAGAGCGCCTGCTCTAGCGGTTATACCTGTTACAGTGGTTCTTGTTACGTAAACAGCAAGACGGAAACTCAGAACTGTACACAGACTACTACAGACAGCAGTGGTTGTACTGCAACTAGCCAGAGTTGCGGCACTTGCAAAGGAACGCAAACCAGAACAGGTTCAAGAACAGGTTCGAGATCAGGTACTCAAAGCAGAACGTGTACGTTCAGCAATGGTTCGTACTCTTGCGGTAACTGGGGTTCCTGCTCCGGCAGCGGAAATTATACCTATGGTACCTGTAGCTACAGTGGTTGGAGCGCTTGTTCAAAGCCTGTGATAGCAAAAGGCACGGTTGGCTTAGGAGGGGATTGCTGTGAATCTGAAGATTGCAGCGGTACCTCAGACTGTTATATGGATACGGCCTACTATTTGAGTACAGGTAGTCATAAATGCCTCTATAATATACCTAGGATTTGCGACAATGGTAAGTGTGTAGAAAAGTGTGAGTGTAATGCAATTCGTTCTTCGAATGGTGAATGTATGCATAATTTCAATGTCAATAGTCCTTGTTACTAAATACAGTTGATAATGGTATTTGTAAAAATTAAAGATTTAATCAATATTACAAAGAATCAGTAGAGAAAGGAGAAAAACAAAAAGATAAAATAAGATAAAAACGCAATAAACATAGATCCTATTAGATAATATATATACACAAGAAAAAACGGGAGGTGGCTTTATCCCCCCGTTTTTTTTTTATAAAATGTCATTGCTTTTTTTCGTCATTCTGAACCCTGAGCATAGCGAATGGGTGAAGAATCCAGGTTGTTCTGCGAAACAAAACAATGTCATCGGTGTTGTTGGATACTTCGCCACCAATGTGGCTCAGTATGACGATGGAAGAAAATGTCATTGCCTTTTTACTGTCATTCCTTTTGCGGTGTGCGGCGCATCACTAAAAATGTCATCAATCCAGTTGAAAAAGTTATACACAAAAGTTTTTAGATTTAGCGTTTAAGCAAATGATAA
>JAFUSH010000014.1 GCA_017471705.1 Alphaproteobacteria bacterium
ATCAAGTATCCTTTGTTTAGCGGGCGGAGAACCTGATGACAACGAACTTTATGTTCTATCCCTCGTCGTTCATCCGCCCTTTTTTCTTTTTACAACTCTTTTTATAATATAAAATTAACTAACAATACCTCGAGGTGTGCGATGCATCACCTCGTCAAGGTATCTGACCTTTCAATGCGATAGCATTGCTTCTTTATTATTTAATCGGAAGATCCTCTGATTTTTGCTTTTGGTCACAAAAGCAAAAAAGGGATGACTTTATTGTTATATTTTAATCGAAAAATCCACTGACGTTTTCTGGCGAAAACGAGGGGTGACACCTATTACTCAGTCATTTTAATGGCGCTAATTGATGTTCAACTCCTCAATACGCTCTTGTTTTTTCTGCGAGTTTTCTCCTTTTTAAGCAAAATTGTTTAATACAGCGTTAGTAAAAAAAAGAGCGTTAGAATAACGCTCTTTATAAATTGTGATAATTTTTTATATTGTTCTGCCTTTATTTAATGCCGACGGCATATTGGCAAGGCGCTCTATTGTTGACAGCGTACGTTCCTCCGGTAATCTTGTTGCCATTTGGTTTATATTATCGGATACGGACTGCGCCTTGGCGCTGTCAGGCATATTACGCAACTCTTCGCGACGTTTGGAAAAGTCTTTTGCTAAATATTGTTCTTTTTCCGCTTCAGGAACCTTACGCAATACGGTATGCGTTAAAATATTGAGGGTTTCATCGTTAAAGCGTCCGATTCTGGCCTGCATACGAGGTGTTTTAATATAATCCAATAAATTCTGCATACGATTATTGTCGGGAGATTCGATTTTTCGCATTAAATCGTCAATCATTTGCGGGAATTTTTCGGTTTCATCGGCATTTAATCTTCCGCGGTTATATTTGGCCAATAAATGCATTAAAAGTTTTTCCGGTTGATGTTCCGTCCAGTCTTTTTTGATGAGATTGAAGTCCTTTTGACGAACCTCTAACCATTGTTTCATCCAAGCTTCTTTTTCTTCATCCGTCATATTTTCAGGCTTGTTCTTCAACATATCTTCACGTTGTTGACGATGTAAGGCTAATTGGTGACAGGTTTCCATAGCATATCCGGCAACAACGGCTGTAATAAAGGCACCGGTTGCCGCATCGGAAACAATATCTGCGGGCATACTGTATTTTTCAGCCACTTTTTCGCGAGCTTCTTCCACTCTTTTGATTTCCGGATGTCGTTCCATTTCCTGCAATGTATATACTTCACCACGCTGAGCAGCTTCCCAAACGTCTTGAGGAATCTGCTGTCCGAGATAGCGATTGCGAATGGTTTCCGGAATGCTTTCCCAAATTTCATACTTAGAAATATTGGCATTATATATACCGGTAAGTTCTTCAGGTTTAAGCTTTCCGGAGTTTACTTTGTCATAATCTGAAGGATTATAAATCTTCAGATACTCTAAAAAACTGGCACTGAAATCTGACATAGCCGTTCTCCTTTATAATTATTTAGTATGTGCATTGTAATTTGCCATTGCTCTCTCAATGGCATCTTTATTACGAGCCTCAAAAGCCGTTTTTCTAGTTCCTTCCAATGCTTTAACTTCTTTTGTTTCTCCGTCCTTAGTAGTAACAAATACTTTATCACCATCTTTAAGTCTTCCGCTTAAAGCAAGGATTCTCTTATCGTGCTCCATTAATTGACTGGATTTCTCATCACCATTCTTCGCCATTCTGTCGCGAAGAGCGGATATTTGAACTTGACGAACAGTCGCTAAATCAGATTTTTCCGTATCGGTTAATTCCGATTGTTTGGTG
Source organism: Alphaproteobacteria bacterium (assembly GCA_017471705.1). Classification (GTDB taxonomy): domain Bacteria; phylum Pseudomonadota; class Alphaproteobacteria; order RF32; family CAG-239; genus RUG410. Next base: position 1,802 of record JAFUSH010000014.1, read on the forward strand.
TGCCCATTGGTCTTTTCTTTAATCATTTCGCTGATTATAGAACGCATTTCATCCGGATTTTCAATAAATTTCTCCGCCAAAAACTTTTTATCTTCTTTCTGTTTATCTTTTAATTCAAGATATCTCTTAGTATCTTCGTCAGAACCGCCGATAGCTAAATTTTCTGCTGAACCTTTCAGAACGATTTTTCCGCTTCTTACCATATCTTCCATATCATACTGATTATTCAGAGCTTCTTTGATTTGCTTTTTAGTTTCATCATCAAAGGCTTTCGGCTGGGTTTCTTCGGCGTTTTCTTTTACCGGTTTCGGCTGTTCTCCCTCGATAGCATCAGTATTCTGTTGCGTCTGAACATAGGAGGCGACTTTTTCTTGGAATTTTTTCAAATCTTCCGGACGATCTTTTAATTCTGCCTCAATAGCCTTTAAATCTTCAACAGAAAGTTTAGGAGCATTGTCGCCGATAGGATTATCGTGAAGCAAACAGGCAGCCATCAATTTAACTGCTTGTTCGTGGTCCAAACTTTGCCCGAAATTCACCGGACGTCCTTTGTTATCAGGCTCGGTTACCAGTGTTTCAAAAACAACCAATCCGGATTCTTTGGATACGATTACATTATCGGGAGCGGTATAATGAATATGTCCGCCGTTGAAATCTGCCGCGAATCCGTCTTTTATGCTTTCATCGTGTTTGTACCCTTCTAATTTCGGACATCCTTCGATTTCGCCGTTGGACATTTTTTCATAATCTTGAATTTTTTTCTTAATCCAATCGGCAATTTCCGGAGCCTCTTCATTGGTGTTTTCCTTTTCCTCTTTTTTCTCACCGTCAACGGTTACCCCTTTATCCTCTTTTTTCTCTTCGCTATGTTCATCTTTGCCGACGTCAGTTTTGTTCTCTGTATCCGTATTGGTTGGGGTAGAGACGAAATCTTTTTCGGCTTTTTTCAATGCTTCCAATATTTCTTTATAGGTTTCTGGAGTAACACCGTCAATGCTTACACCTACCAAGCTTGCGGTTTCTTTATACTTGTTTAATTCTTCTATTTGTTCAGGTGTTAATTTCTCATCAGCCATTGTTGTATCTCCTTTTTGAGTTTTTGTCTTTTTTTCAGATTTTTCAGTTTTGGTTTTTTTTTGCTCTTTTTTCCGCCTCGGCTTTTTTTCTTTCTGCGGCAGCTTTCGCTTTTGCTTCAACTTCGTCTGAAAAATCATTTATCCATTTTTGATATTTAGGTTTAAAATCATCATCTAATTTATCGTACAGTCCCTTTGCGTGTTCAACGTATATGTTATGTAAAAATTCAGCAATTTCATTATTTTTGTTTGACGATAAATACACAACGAAGTTATCTTTAAAATCTTCTTTTTTTGTTTCAAAGCGTATAAAATCATTTTGACAGCGTTTAGAAATTCCGCGCAACAAATCAGTTAAAGTCTTTTTTACATTGTCATCGGCAATATTTTTCGCTCCGACAGCCAATGCCAATTTAACCAGATTACCGCGTTTTATTTTTGCTTCATCTTTTTTCGGTCGGCGAGCAAATTCTGCTTTTAAATGGTTTAATATTTTTAAAGCATTATCTTTATCTTCGGCAGATTTAACGATTTTAACTGAATAACGAGAGGTTTTCCCATAGATATAATCATTTATATCGGAAATTATTTCGTCGAGTTTTGCATTGTTTTCATTTTGTTTATAGGCATTTGCAGGTTTTTTCTGTGTATTATTATTTGCAACCGTCATCTCCGGCGGATTTTGATGTAATTCTTCGTTTTTTTCTGCCGTTTCGCTGCTCTTGCCTAAATCATCGGATTTTCTTTCCGTATTTTCGATATTTTCTTTTGTTTCTGTATTTTCTATTTTATTACGGGCAGTTTCAATTGCTGACATAACTTCTTTAACCGTATCATTTGCAATAGTGACCTTAACATCTTTCTTATCTTGTTTTACGGTTACTTTATTCATCATTATCTTACGATTAAGGGACAATCTTGCTTTGCTCACATTATCCTTATTTTCTTTAGCAAGTTCCTCAACTAATTTCAAGGCATCAGCGGAATCTGCTCCCTGATTTGCATAAATCAGAGCCAACTCTATGATTTTTGCTTCTATTTCAGCTTGTTTCATAATATCCGCCTCATCGTATAAAACCTTTCATATACGCATAGTACCACGTTTTTTCTATTTTGTCTAGTCTTTTTGTGCAAAATTCAAAGGGATTTGTTTATGGAGTTATTAAGTTTTTGAACAGCCTCTTTATAATCTTTGAGAGCTTGCGTATATAATTGAGTTATCTTACCGGACATCGGGGTTATTTTTTGACTTTCTTCGACTATTTTGATAATTTTTCGGATTTCATTCTGCGGAGATACGGTTGGTAACGGCGGGTTATTTTTAAGCGGAGTTTCTTTTAAATATTTATTTTCAAAAGCAAAACGAACTCCGTTTAAATATAACAAAAAAGCGTGTTTATCGAATACATTTTGCATATTATGAAGCACTGCGGAAATTGCGGAAATATTATCTGTTTTCTGTGTGGAGCGATATTTTGCAAGCATATCGGCATAAGTTTTCGGATTTGCCAATAAATGTTGCGCCAAGTTCAATAATTGCGGTTCATTTGCCATTTTTTGCAACAAGAACAGAAGTTGTTTTAAATTATTTTTGCATTGCATAATTTTGTAGCGGGCGATTTTATATCTTTCGCCGTGAAAAGGGTGATCCTCATAAAATTCTACGGAGATGACCTGATGTGATTTCAAAAGTTGAGCCGCCTCATTCAAATAAAAGCGGAAACGTTTTTTATTAACCCACAAGATAAAATCAGAAATATTGAATTTTTTTATTATCTTCTTATAAGCGGCGGCAAAATCGTTTATTAATGCTAAGTTATAAGCCGCCGGATTACTGTGCAGAATTTCTTCGGCACGTGCCAAGCCGGAGACATACTGTTGACATAGTTCGGAATATTCTGAAGCAAAAACACTCGGAAAAATCGCGGCGCAGATTTTTTTTCTTTGTGCCGCCTGACGGCTCAGTTCCAATAAATCAAGTTTTTTGCGCATTGTTTGCGATTCCGGATAATCTGCCGGAATGACGGTATTTTCGCTTATAAAATGTTTATAAGTCTCGTATTCGTCATATAATTTTTGATTACGCTTAGGGTGGGTGGCTTTTTCGGAGATTGCTATGTATTTTTTTACGCTCTCTTTAGAGAGGGCATACGGTAAAAGCAGATGATGCAAATCATCACTAAAGCGCAGACAATCTGTTAAATTGGTGTAATCAGCCATAGACACACCTTTGGAATAATAAACTATGGGATGCAAGAATGCCTGTTCCAAAGCCTGATGTAAAAAGTCACAATCGCGCATTATTACCTCTTTCCTTTTGAAAGTAACATACAAGCGTTATTTTTTTATTAAGATAATGTAATGAAGGTTGCCGCTTCCGAGCTTAGCGAGGTCAAGGGTATAAAGAGTCACCCCTCGTTTTCGTCAGAAAACGTCAGAGGGTCTTCCGAATAAAATATAACAATAAAGTCATCCCTTTTTTGCTTTTGTGACCAAAAGCAAAAATCAGAGGATCTTCCGAGTAAATAATAAAGAAGCAACGCTACTTTTTATCGTCATACTGAGCCGCATTGGCGGCGAAGTATCTGGCAACGCCGATGGCGTTGTTTTGTTCCGGCGGAACAAAATGGATTCTTCACCCATTCGTTACACTCAGGGTTCAGAATGACGAAAAAGAGGAAGCAACGCTACTTTTTATCGTCATACTGAGCCGCATTGGCGGCGAAGTATCTGGCAACGCCGATGGCGTTGTTTTGTTCCGGCGGAACGAAATGGATTCTTCACCCATTCGTTACACTCAGGGTTCAGAATGACGCGAAATCAGAAGCAACGCTGACGCGTTGAAAATCAGATTCCTTGATTCGCGGATGCGCCGCACCGCGAAAGGAATGACCATAAAAAGATGGCTGTAATCGTAAGTATGCGGACTATTACTAAAGTAATATAACTACAATCTTATTGACGATGAGAACTCAAAAACGTATACTCGGAGTATAATGAACTTAATCATTATAAATGAACTTACAAGGAGAAAAACAATGAAAATTAATGAATCAGGTCGTTCGATGATTGAAATGCTCGGCGTTTTAGCCATTATCGGTGTATTGTCGGTTGGTGGTATCGCCGGTTATTCTAAAGCTATGAGCAAATTCCGTGTAAATAAGACGGTTGACCAAATTTCACACATTGCAGCCAATACCCGTATTTTATTCGGTTCGCAAACCAGTTATGCTGCTTTGGGTAGCAGTGCTGATGATGCTAAAGCTATCATTGATAAGGCAAAATTGTTCCCGCAAGAAATGGGCAAAGAAGGTAACTATACCAATCCGTTCCAAGGCAAGGTTGAGATTAAATCAGCTAGACGCTTTAAAGGTGATTCAGCAGCTAAGGCTTTCGTTGTAACCTATGAAGGTATTCCGGAAGAAGCTTGTGTTGACTTGGCTACTTTAGACTGGGGTACAGGTTCCGGCGGCGGTTTGGTTGCTTTAGGTGTTAACGAAGATGTTTCCGATATGGTTACCGATGGTGCTGAAACAGCTGATGCCAATGGTAGTAAAGCCTGCGGTGGGGATAAAGTGGTTTGCGGCGGTAATGCGGTAATGAGCGTTAGCAATGCGGTTGCAGCTTGTACTCTTACAGATGCCAACAAACTGTACTTCAAATTCTATTAATATGTTTACTTATTCAAGAGAAACGGTGTAACCGCCGTTTCTCTTGATGTGTTTTTGGGTATTATTATAAAGAGTCACCCCTCCGAACGTAGTGAGGTCAAGGGGTCTACCTATTAAATTAATACGGAAGCAACGCTGACGCGCTGAAGGTCAGATTCCTTGACGACCTGACGCACCGCGCAGGTCGAGGAATGACATATTTTATGTCACCCCTCGTTTTCGCTAGAAAACGTCAGAGGGTCTACCGAATAAAATATAACAATAAAGTCATCCCTTTTTTGCTTTTGTGACCAAAAGCAAAAATCAGAGGATCTTCCGATTAAATAATAAAGAAGCAACGCTACTTTTTATCGTCATACTGAGCCGCATTGGCGGCGAAGTATCTGGCAACGCCGATGGCGTTGTTTTGTTCCGGCGGAACGAAATGGATTCTTCACCCATTCGTTACAC
>JAFUSH010000015.1 GCA_017471705.1 Alphaproteobacteria bacterium
GTACGGATTTAGAAATTTTGAAAATTATCGCTTGCGTGTGCGAATTTTATGTGCTTAAACTTAACTAACAAAAAGGTCAAACTGATGACTTATACTTTTTATATTTTTTTACTCTTGCCCCCAACTTTGACGATGAACCACTCTCTTGCCGAGTTCGAACCTTTGCCTACTCAAAAACAAAAAACCGCCAAAATGGCGGCTTTTGTTTTTGGCAGGGGCAGAAAGATTCGAACTCTCGACACTCGGTTTTGGAGACCGATGCTCTACCAACTGAGCTATACCCCTATCAAACTGAGTAGCTTATAAACTATTTAATCTCATAAATCAAGCACTTTTTTATACAATCAGCATATTTTAAATAGCATTCGTAATATGTAAAACATAGTTTGACAAAAATATGAAAATATGCTAAAAGTTCATATAAGATTGAATTTGGCACAGAGGGTAAAATTTATGCTTAAACAAATTCTCAAAAAATGTGAAGAATTGGCTTTGGAATTTGCGGAAGATTTTCGAGACAATCTTCCGCAGAAAGAGCTGAAACAAAAGATTTTGGAAGAAGTTCAGGACGAGTTAGAATATCCGATTTTGGCTCACCTGTCTGCACAGGAACAATTACAACTTGTCCGAGAATACAACAAGCTTGAAAATCCCACTACGTTTGAAAATCTGGTTATTTCGGCGCTGAATACCGATAATTTGCATAATCAAAAGCGTAAGTTTACAAATGATGAAAGCGCCGAAGTTATGGCCGCGTATTCCAAGTGTGCAAGCGCCATAAATAAAGATATGCCTATGTTTAAGCATAATTTGGCGCAAAATATCAAATCTTTGTTTTGCGCGCATCCGGAAACAGCCGGAAAGGCTCTAAAAATTTATGACGAACATTTCAGTGATATTGATATAATCGACAATGTCCGCTCGTGTATGACAAGTAATCCCCGATTAGTGGATAAAGGTTTTGCCGTTATCCATAAAAATGTGAATAACTTAGTTTTAAAAAGAGGGGAGAGCAAAGAAGCAAAGTTTATGCTGAGCGAGCGTTTGGCAACTGCTTTTCGTGATTTATACGGATATTACGGTTCGCAGAGTTCCGATAATGTCGATAAAATAACCGAAAATTTTGTGTTGCTCGAAAAATATATAGAACGTAAGTCGCAAATAGATATACAACATACGTTGTTGCAATGCGATTCTCCTGACAGATTGTGTCAGGTAAAAAATGAAATGCTGTACGATAGTTTCAAAAAAATGGAAGAAGACGGACGGACTTTCGGTGAGATTTATGCCGGAGAATTGGCAGAGAATAAAGAAAAGTTGGAGCAGTTGGACTTTACTTCCAGAGTATCTGTGAAAATTCGCAAAAAATCAAACGCCGAAGAAAAAGACGCGGCAATAATGCCGAACAGTTTGAAATATAATCTTATTCACGCCGGACCGGAAAAGCCCGATGAAGAAAAATTCAAATGTGTTACCAATGCCAGATATAATATGTATCGCGAAATTAAATACGATAAGCCGTCCGGCGGATTATGGAGTTCTCTTGCCTCGAAAAACGATGATAATGTCGGGCAATGGATGGAGTTTTGCCAAAGGGATTATACGGCTTGGATTGAACGGAAATATAAAGGAAGCTGGCATATTGTGCCGAATGATGATTGCCGAATTTTGGAGTTTCATAAATTGAGTGATATCCGTCCGTATTTGTTTGATATAAAACATCCGAAGCGCCAATGCAGTAATGAAGAGGTTTGGGACGGATTGGCAGAATTTGCTAAAACCGGAAAGCGGCGGATTTGCGTTGATTATGCCGCCATAGCTAAGGATTATGATTTGTTTATCATCGAAAACCAATTTCCTAATCATCCGTTGTTCGGGGATTTGGATTGCGACAGCGGTTTGATTATGGATATTAAAAAGGTAACCGTCAAAGACAACGAAGAATATTCTAAATTTATTGAAAAAGAAGTGGAACGTTTCGGAGAGCGTTTGCGAGGTTCCGATGTTGACATATCGACGTTAAAGAGAGCCGGCGATATCAAACGTAACAAGCACGTAATGAAAGCCAAATTTATCTCACTTGCCAAGACCAAAACAACCGAAAAATAAGATATTTTTTGTATGCTTATGAAAAACGCGCCATAAATTGACGCGGTTTTGTGCTTTATTATTTTTGTAATGATTAATGCAGTGTTTTGTTAAACTTAATAAGGATAAACGGAGATGAATTTATTTTTGAATGATATATTAAAATTAATTTTATCCATTTTAACGGTATTTATTATAGGATGCAGTTCAAATAAACAATTGCTGGAACAAAGTGTTAAACATTATAAAGCAGACGGCGGGGCGTATTTGTTGTATGATACGCAAAGAGATAAAATAACGGATAAACAGACTGTTAATTTTAATTTGCAACAAGAGTATCAGCCGGACTTTGCAAAAATAGGTATAAACGAACAAATTTCCGCTGAGCAGCTTTTGCAAAAATACGTCGAGAAAGTAAAAAATAATGCTAATGTGCGGGATTTTTTGCGGCAAAATGTACTTTCCGGCGAAGCAAAAAAAGTAAACATACAAGATGTTGAAATTTTCGGTTTGGCTACAACAACTTCAAAGGGGCAAGAGAAAGAAGTAATAACAACTTTTTTGGGACATTTTGTAGCGAATGAAAAAATTTATGGATTGCTGGTGGTTATGGATAATCCGCAACCACTGAAAGAAACCTACGGTTTTCGCTCTGCCGGTTGGAATGCGGTCAATTTGGCTCGCGAGTTGATAACCGCATTGACAAGCAAAAAATACTAAAATAGGATTTTGATATAAAACAAGGGGTAATGATTATGGGAAAGATAGATAAAAACCAGATAGAGATAGATATAACAGAATGTTTTGCTGATGACAGCGAATATTTTTGGAAAAATTTTGCACAATGGGAAAATGAGGATTTTTCTGGGATTTACAGTGCTAAAAAAGGCTTGCCGGATATTGATGCCAGCAGTTTAAGGTTATATGAATTTTATGGAAAGTTATGGACATTACAGAGAGAAAAATTTAAAAAAGACGATATTAATATACCTGATGTCGATATATATGAAGGAAAATATTTATACCTTAATGATAAAAAAATGAAGTTGTCTAGTGATTCTTTTATCAGTATTTATTGGCACTGGAAACGTATGAAAACATTAATGTTAGAAATATATGATGATAAGGATAATCTATCAAAAGAAATAGACCAATTAAAAAACAGATTAAACACTTTAAAAATAAAAGAGAATGATAGATGGTTTAGTGATAAATTTTCCCTATATAAAACTTTTATTTGGCATTACTTGCAGTATGCAAATACTATAGGCGGTTTTATAGTTTTTCCTCGGATTTATAATTCCATCAATGTGAAACGAGCCAACTCACCAATATGTGATCGTTTTGATTTAACATTGGAATGTATAAGAAGAGCGTATTTAAATGGCTATTTTGATAAAAGTGATGACAACCCTTTATTTAATATATCGGATGAAGATAAAGAATTTTTCAAAATGTTTGGGACTTTTGAAAATTATGCAAAATTTTTCTGTTTGAACGAAAGCTATGATAAAAAACATAATTGGGTGACTGAAGATTGTTCGGCTGTTTATGATTTATTGAACGAAAACAAGGAAGAAACACTTGATAATTGGGATTTTAATAAAAAAACTCCTTTACCTCAAAATGAAAAAGAATGGTGGACATTTTATCGCAACATTATGGATAGATTAGAGGCGCGTAATAAACAAATTAAAGATGTAATAGAAAAAACAAAAAGGGCGGATCGTTAAGACACGCCCTTTGATGCTATTTAAATAACTTTTACATAAACGGCAACGGATACACGATGCCGCCGTCTTTAAGGAGGCGTCCCTGATTGCGGTCAATTTTATATTCTGAATCGGCGCCGATGTTGCGGTCATAAATCTCACCGTAGTTTCCGAGCAATTTAACCGCATCGGTAACCCAAACAGAACGCAATCCCAAATTTTGCCACAACTCCGGATTATCACCCATTAAATTGCGGATTTCCGGATTGTTATGCGAAATAAAGAAATTGATGTTTTGGGCATTTATGCCGTATTGTTCGGCTAAGAGCAGGGCATTTAATATCCATTTTACTGCCAAGCGAAATTCTTCGTTGTTTGAGCGTACCAAAGCATATACCGGCGTAATGGCGATTTGATCAGGATAAATTTTAGTTTCGCTTTTCAGCATACTCTGTTTCATACCGCTTAGGAACAAGGCACCGGCGGTAACCATTTGACAGCGTTTGAGCAAAAATGCTTCTCTGACTTTTGCCATATCCGTAAATGTCAGGTAACTGACGTCGAGATTATGTTCCATATTGAATTTTTCAAAGTTGCGGTAATAGTCGGAGCCGGAGGCTAAACAAATCTTTTTACCGCGATAAAATTCCGGTTCTTTATCTTCATCGGCAACCATCAACAATTGTTGGTCATAATAAAGCAAACCGGCATTTTCCACGCTGCCGTTGATTTCTTGCGCGGCTTTGAACGGTACACCGCTCAGCATTACATCGATTTTACCGATTGATAATGCCTTACCGACATTACTTGCGTCGACATTAACCATCTCTATTTTTTCAGAATCTCCCAAAACGGCAATAGCTATGGCCTTACATATATCGGCATCGATACCATACCAGATTCCGTCTTCCAAACGGGCAAACGATTTGAGTTGCGTATTGGTACCGCAACGTAATACACCGCGTGAGCGAATATAACTCAAATAGCTTATATCAGGAACTTCTTTTACACCTTGTACCATCGGCGGTATAGGCTGCATAGGAGCCTCGCCGTAGTGGTATCCGCGCGGTTGCATTGTATTTTCCGGTGTAAGCGGCATTACTCTTACGTTTGAAATCGGCTCGACCGTGTATGTTATGCTGTCTGCATAGGGATAATTTTGCGCCGTGGCAACAGAAGCCAAAGACAAACAAAATAAGGTAGAAATTGTTAAAAGTGCTTTCATTTTAAAACCATTATGCTAAAATAAACCAAAATTCAATATTACTTTATAGGTTTTGAAATGAAATTGAAACACTTTTTACAACTTATTATACCATTTTTGTTGTTTTGGGGATTTAGTTTACCTTGTATGGCAGATAACATAACCTCGGAAGAAGCAAAAAATTGGGCTGAAAACAAGGGACACGAAATTTTGGATATAATTACCGGTGATGACCTGTATACCAAGATGGATCAGATTGATAATATTGTGCAAAATGATATCGATTTGGATTATGCCGCCAAGTTTGTAATGGGAAAATATTGGCGTCAGATGAGTGAAGAGCAAAAGCAAAAATATATTCCGCTTTTTAAGAGATATACCAAGAGCCTGTATAAATCGTATCAGTTTGATATTAAAAAAGGGGCGGTAGATTTCAGTGTCGACAAAGCGCTTCCGACCAAAATCGGTGCCGATGTTTATTGCACGGTTACCATAAATACTGTTGAAAAAAATATTGATGATAAATATAAAGGCGGAATTAAAGTAATATTTTTACTTGTTAAAGTTGACAACCGGATAAAAGTTCGTGATATGAAAATAGAGGAAAGCAGTTTTTTGCATTCGTATCGCGAGCGCTTTTATAAAATGGTTCACGAGGACAACGAAGACGAAATAGATTGGTTCTTGGAAACCTTGGAAGAAATCACCAACGATAACGAAGAAAATTTTGATTAGTGATAAGTAAATTTTCTATTGAATTTAACGGATAAAGTTTATAATATGTCCGCAGTTTTTAATATGGATTTAAGAAAAATGTCTGATATAAAAGTGAGATTCGCCCCGAGCCCGACCGGATTTATGCATATCGGTAATACTCGTACGGCTTTATTTAACTGGTTACTTGCCAGAAAATTGGGCGGTAAATTTATGCTCCGTATTGATGATACGGATTTTGCCCGTTCTAAAAAGGAATATGAAGATGCTATGCGCGAAAGTCTTAAATGGCTTGGCTTTGAATGGAGCGAAGAGGCCAGACAATCGGCGCGTTTTGCCCGTTACGATGCTTTACGTGATGAACTTATCGCTAAAGGCAGAATTTATGCTTGCTATGATACGCCTGAAGAGTTGCAGATTAAACGCAAACGTGCTATGGCAAAAGGTTTGGCGCCGATTTATGACAGACAGGCTTTGCATTATACCGATGCCGATTTGGCAAAATTTAAGGCAGAAGGCCGCAAACCGCATTATCGCTTTAAGCTTGAAGCCGGAATCATTGAATGGAACGATATTGTGCGCGGACATTGCCAATATGAAGCCGAAAAGTTAAGCGATCCGATTATTATTCGCGAAGACGGCAGTTATTTGTATCATTTCCCGTCTTGCGTAGATGATTCCGATTTCGGTATTACTCATATCGTCCGCGGTGAAGACCACGTTACCAATACGGCGGCGCAAATTCAGATGTTTGAAGCTATCGGCGGTAAGGTACCGACTTTTGCTCACTTGCCGTTGTTGACCGGCGTCGAGGGCAAACTTTCCAAGCGTTTGGGAAGTTTGGGTGTGCGCGAACTCAAAGCCGAAGGAGTGGAAGCAATGGCTATTTGCTCATTCTTGGCAAAGTTGGGAACATCTGATGCCATTGAGCCGTTTTACAGCCTTGATGAGCTTGCCGAGTCGCTGGATTTTGAAAAACTCGGACGCTCGCAGCCGAAATTTGACGAAGAAGAATTAAAACACTTTAATACCAAATTTGTTCGCTCAATGCCGTATAATGCGGTTAAGGACAGAGTAAATGTCAGCGAAGAATTTTGGAATAAGGTTCGTCCGAATTTGGATTTGGTTTCCGATATTAAAAGTTGGGCGGATATTTGCCATAGTGAAGTTGAGCCGATTATTGAGGATAAAGCATTGACAGATTTGGCAGCCGATTTATTACCGCCGGAACCGTGGAATGACGAAACTTTCAATATTTGGCTGAACGAAGTTAAAACTAAAAGCGGTAAAAAAGGCAGAGAGCTGTTCCATCCGATAAGAAAGGCATTGACGGCTTTGGATAACGGACCGGAACTCAAAACATTGTTACCGCTGATTGGTAGGGAAAAGGCGCAGAAACGCCTTAAAGGAAGCAAAGCATAAAGATAAGGAATAAAATTATGACGCAGATATATTTACACGATACCTTAAAGCAACGCAAAGTTGAATTTAAACCGATAGATGAAAATAACGTGCGTATGTATGTCTGCGGACCGACCGTTTATGATAAGGCGCATCTGGGAAATGCCAAAACTCCGGTGGTGTATGATGTGTTATATCGTTTGCTGTGCTTTGTTTACGGCAAAGAACACGTTACTTATGTTTCCAACATCACCGATGTTGATGATAAAATTTTGAACAAACATAAAGAAACCGGCAAGCCAATTCGCGAAATTACCGAACAGACTTATAATTGGTATATTGAGGATATGGCAAAGCTCAATGTTCTGCCGCCGAATCATCGTCCGCGCGCCACCGAGTACATTGATGAGATGATTAAACAGGTGGAAAAATTGTTGGAAAATAAGCACGCCTATATAGCAGAAAATCAGGTGTTGTTTGATGTCGATTCTATGCCGAGTTACGGCACGCTTTCCGGTCGTTCGATGAAGGAGATGTTGGCGGGGGCGCGTATTGAAGTTGCGGATTATAAAAAGAATCCGGCTGATTTTATTTTATGGAAACCATCTGATGCCGATCAACCGGGGTGGAACAGTCCGTGGGGATACGGAAGACCGGGGTGGCATTTGGAATGCTCGGCAATGAGTTCCAAACTTTTGGGGAATGATTTTGATATTCACGGCGGCGGTTCGGATTTGATTTTTCCGCACCACGAAAATGAAATGGCGCAATCTTGCGGAGCCTATCCGGGGACGATGTTTGCTCATTATTGGGTGCACACCGGTATGCTGATGATTAACGGTGTGAAAATGTCCAAATCGTTGGGGAATTTCTATACGGTGGATGAGATTCTGGATAAGAACCCTGCAGAAGCCTTGCGTTTGCTGTTTTTGACTACGCACTATCATCAGCCGTTTAATTTTACGTTTGAGGGTTTGCAACAAGCTAAAGGCATTTTGGATAAATTTTATAACGCACTTTTGAAGAATAAAGATGTTCCGACAATTGATATTGAGCCGTATAGCAGGGTAATTGAAGCATTGGCGGATGACTTAAATACTCCGTTGGCATTATCTTATTTACACGAAATCGTTAATGATTTGAACAAGGCGGAAGATGAGGAAGAACGCTCACGCTTGAAATCGGTGTTAATGAAGAGCGCTTATATGCTCGGTTTGTTATATAATGAGCCGGAAAGCTGGTTCAAAGGCGAAGGTTCCGATGATGAAACTGCAGAAATTGAAAAAATGATAGCCGCACGCGCCGAAGCCAAGAAAAACAAAAATTGGGCTCAGGCCGATGCCATTCGTGATGAACTCAAAGCTAAAGGCATTGTTTTGGAAGATTCGCCGACCGGCACCATTTGGAAGAGAGGGTAATGCAAGATTTATCCCGCGATGAAATAATCCGTTTGCTGTCTGATGAGCAGAATCAGGCGGAAACATTGAAGAGAGCCGATGATGTGCGCCGGCAATATGTGGGCGATGAAGTTCATCTGCGAGGGCTGATAGAGTTTTCCAATATCTGCCGTAACAATTGTATGTATTGCGGAATCCGAAAGGGTAATAAGAAAGCGCATCGCTATCGGATGTCGCCCGAAGAGTTGATTGATACTGCGCGCAAGGCTGCCGGAATGGGGTTTAAGACTCTGGTTATGCAGTCTGGCGAAGATATGTTCTTTTCGCAGAAAGTAATGTGTCAGATTATTGAGGCGGTAAAAAAATTTGATGTGGCGCTGACCTTGAGTATCGGCGAGCGCAGTTATGAGGATTATAAAGCGTTCCGCGAAGCCGGAGCCGACCGCTATCTGATGCGTATAGAAACTACCGATAAGGACTTATATCATCGGCTTGATCCGGATATGAGCTGGCAGCATCGGCACGATTGTCTGATGATGATTAAAGAACTGGGATATGAACTCGGTTCTGGGATTATGGTAGGATTGCCGGAACAAAGCATCGAATCTATTGCCGATGACCTGATTTATCTTAAAGAAATCGGGATTGATATGGCAGGAATAGGACCTTTTATTCCGCATCCGCAGACACCGCTCAAAGATGCCGCCGGAGGTACTCTTGATTTGGCGCTTCGCACTATGGCTGTTATGAGGCTGATGATGCCTGATATTAATATTCCGGCTACGACCGCAATGGAAAGCTTGCATCCGCAAGGACGGATTATGGCTCTGAAGGCGGGAGCCAATGTGGTGATGCCGAATGTTACCGAAGGTGAGTATCGTCGCTTTTATGAACTGTACCCCGGTAAAATTTGCGTTGATGACACACCGTTGCACTGCAAAAGCTGTGTCGGGATGAAGATTATGAGTATAGGACGGACTATTGGCGAAGGTTACGGCGGACATAACGGAAAATTACCGCAATTTAAGGGATAATTCGTTTGACAACATATCGTCTTTTTGCTATCCTTTGTACATAAATACAGTAATTTACAAATCATAAATATTACTATTATGGGAGAGTTAAGAACAGGTTGCACATCGTTTTTGGCGTTTGCGTTTTTGCTTTGTCTGTATGGTATCTGGTATATTAAATATTGGCAAAGAAAAAATCCGTGGTACAAACAAAACGATGATGAAATGAGACTTTCGCCGCAAGAGCGTGCGTATAGGCGGAATGAACGTCGTAAGTACGACAATTTGCCGCTTTTGATATTCGGCGGTATTATTGCCGGTATGATGCCGATGGTCGTACTTGTGCAAAGGGAAGTTAACGGCAGTTGGAATATGGTTACCGATTGGGTTTATTTGATTCCGTTTATCGGAGCTATGCTTCTGGCATTTGCCGAAATTAAACGTAAATAACAAAAACTCCTGCATTAAGCAGGAGTTTTTGTTATTCGCACAATTTTGCGGCAATCGCGTCAATCAACAAAAAGCCTTCATAACCGGCTTTCAGATAGTCGAATGTTTCAACAAGCAGGTTCTGTTCTTTTAATTGCTGTAAATTTTTTTGGTTTACAAAGTTATTAAAATCTATGCCGCAGATATTTTTAAAATCTTTTTTATTAATACCGTTGGTTAGTCGCAACCCCATAATTATCAATTCTTCGGCACGCTCCTGAGGTGTCAGTTCCTCATTGGTAAAAGGGTAGGTTACGGCATAATATCGGCCGTCGAGATTTAGTCTGCCGTGAGCGGATTTTCCGATACCGATATAATCTCCCCCCTGCCAATAAGTCAGATTATGGCGTGAGGCAAATCCGGATAATGCAAAGTTTGAAACTTCATAATGGCAATAGTTTTTTTGTGTTAAATAATCTCGGGTAAAGTTATAAATTTCTACGGATTTTTCTTCATCCAAAGATTTAACCCCTTTGCGGGCAAAAACCGTACCTTCTTCGATTGTTAATTGATATAAAGAGAGATGTTTTAAGCCGAATGAGCATATTTCTTCCAGTTGAGGCAACCAATTTTGAACGGTATGCCGCGGTAAGGCATAAATCAAATCGGCAGAATGGTTATCAAATGTTTGTACGATTTCTTGTAAGCATAAACGGGCGGTTTGCGCATTATGCGTTCTCCCCAGAAAACGCAAATCACTGTCATTTAGAGCCTGAACACCAAGAGATAAACGATTAATTCCGGCACTTTTCAGGTCTTTGAACATAGTGTCATATCGGCTGTTGGGATTTGCCTCTAAGCTGATTTCTATATTATCGGCAATAACCCAATGCTTAATGATAAAATCTATGATTTTTTCAATATTCTTCGGGGCAATAAGAGACGGAGTTCCTCCGCCGAAAAATACTGATTTTACAGTTCTTTCAGGCATTAAATCGCGGTATTTTTGCAAAGCTTTGAGATACTCGCCGATTATAACCTCTTGATTTACGCCGTGATTTAACTCTTTATAAAAATCGCAGTAAGGACACTTGCTTTTGCAAAACGGCCAATGAATATATACGGCCAATTCTTGCGATTGAATTGACGCTTTTTTTGTATGACCTTGCAGTGCTTTCATTCGTGCTTCTCCGAGTTTTCACAAGGATAACGGATTTTTTCTTATCGTCAATACTTTTATTGTGTGTATTATGCAGAGTATACTTGAAATCAGGATAAAAAAATATAATATCAAATAAAAGTTTTTTTTAATAAAGGAGTTTAAAATGACTAGACTGGAAAACGGAAATGTTAATTACGGATTGGTTGCTTTGATTGCGATTATTGCCGCTGTCGTAAGCTCTTTGGTGACTTATAAAGCAATGGCGCGCAAAGCCGCCAATTTTGCGGTTGTTGATGTACAGCGCGTGGTTATGTCATCAAAAGATTTGGTGGCATTGAACAGTGAACGTAACGCTCAAATTCAGAATCTCCGTAAGATGGCCGATGAAGCAAATGCAGAGATTAATAAAGAAAAGAAAGAAGATGAAAAGAAAAAGTTGTCCGAAAAATATTTGGCTCAAATAAATGCCAAAAAGGCTGATTATGACAAAGAATACGCTTCTGCTTTGCAAGCTTCCGATCAAAAATTGAACGGCATTATAAATTCTGTTGCCGAAAAAGAAGGTTTGAAGATTATTTTCAATAAATCTTCTCTGGTTAACGGTGGTATTGATATTACTGATGCAGTTGTTGAACAGGTGAGATAATTTGCTTTAGATAAAAAAAACAGGTGACAAAGAGGTGTCGCCTGTTTTTTTTATCTATTCCTGCGCAACCAAACGGACATAGAAGACTTCTTTCAGGTCAGTGGGTTTCTTGCGGGAACATAGTGTTTTGAAAAATTTTCCGGCGTGCGGATAAATAATTTTGGGAGTGATTTTTCCCAACAAATTCATATCTACATACCAATATTTCCCATAAGAAAATCTTTCGGCATTAACCTTATTTTCTTCCAATATGCGGATTGTTTTTTCAAATTTTTTGATTTTAGCCACGATAATAAGCATTTCAACAACATCAGGCAATCTGACACCAATGTTTCGATGCTCGCCTTCTTTCAGATAAGATTTGGCTTTTTTCCAATTGGCAATGTTGTTTTTCTTGCTTACCTTGATATCGGCGACTTCCACACCCCATACATCATTTGTGCGCAACAAATCAAGATAGGGCAGGCAATAGAGAAAATCACGCTCACTGTTGCGATAAACAATCGGACAGGGAGTTCTGATGCACTGCGTCGGCAACGGTATGGTTCTTTCCGTCCATTGATAGATTAAACCGAGTACGATTGCCACCAAAAATGCGGAGATTAAATAGTCGAAATAATGGTTTTGGCAGAACATTCCGACTAAGCCGTGAAATCCGATGCATACTCCGAAAATAAACAAAATAATAGTTAATTTCTTCATAATTTTAAGTTTTATAAAAATCAGTAATTTAGCAAATTGTATATTGTATTGAATATAAAAGTCAATATTTTATTTACTTTGCAATAATTTTAGGGCAGTATGTGAAACGAGGAAATGGAAATGTCATATCCGGAATATTATAAAATTTTAGGAGTTGAACCGTCTGCTTCAATGAAAGATATAAAGCAGGCGTATCACGCCTTGGCAAAAAAATTGCATCCTGATTTGAATGAAAATGATAAAAAATCCGAAGAAAAACTGAAAAAGGTCAATGAGGCATATGCTGTACTGAAAGATATGGCCAAACGCGCCGAATATGACTATTTCGGAAAGCAGGCTTTAGAAGCCGAAAAAATGAGCCGGAACGAACAATCTGAATACACCGATAATTCTCAGCCGCAAAACAATGCCGCGGAAACATTCGAAACACCTTCTGAAAGGGGGTTCTGGTTTTACGTATATTTTACCGTTAATAAAATTATATTGCTGGCAATTATGTTTGCGTATATGTGGCTCTTCTATATTAATACGGATAAAAATGAACCGTATAATGTGTTTAAAACTTTGAATAATACGGCAGATTATTTGATAGAAAAAATTCCTGAAAAAAGCCAATTTGTGATTAAAAAAATTAAAGAAACATACTCTGAAAGTGAAATATCAAAAAAAATTGAGAACGGTTGGGAAGTATTAGAAAAAGAAATTCAAAACAGCAGAGAAAAATAAAAAAGGTTCATCTGTAAATGATGAACCTTAATCGAATAATGATGGATATAATTCAATCCATCCCCAAATAAGCAGTACCGCAATGACAAGACCGACAATCAACACCGAGGCGAAAGATAGCAGATCTTCATTGCTTGATAAAGCCAGATAGTCGGCGATACGATCCTTTTGTTTCATTTTGCGTATCAGCGTCAGGGACGCGAATACAGCAGCAATCATAATAATAGGAAAACCGCCGCCGGAGGGAAGTGTTCCGATATAATGTTCGTAGCTGAAAGTCAGCGAAGTGATGATTACCCACGCCAACAGCAGTGCAACAAAAACATTATATGCAGATACCGCCATTCCGAAGAATTTTCTGCGTTTATTCATACAGTGTAACGTTTAACTTCATTCTCTACCCAAGAAGCATCTGATGCAAGCAGATAAAAGAAGAGTAACGCGGCAACAATTGCCGGAATAACCACATTTTCCGTCTTGGAAAAATCCACGGAGAAAAACGCAAAGGCTACTGCCACATAGACAGCAAGACTGCAGGCGACTATCATTATCGCACGGATAAATGATACAGCCCAAAGCAAAATTAATAATGGAACTCTATTCATAAAATTATAATTTAAGTTATATGATATTTTGATTAAATGTACTTCTTTGTACATATTTTGTCAACATATTTTTTCGATTTTACCAAATAATGCAAAAAAGAGGTTGACAATCGCTTTCAAATAGCTTATTTTGCGCTCAAACGTTTAATATAAGGAATAAAGAAATGAAGTGCTATAGTTCGTTAAAATCTAAAAAAGTACGCGATTTGAACTGCAAAATTGTTCGCCGTAAAGGTCGCGTTTATGTAATCAATAAAAAGAATCCGAAATTAAAGGCTCGTCAGGGATAATATTTCGAATCGAAATTGTTGGCTCTCCGCATTTTTAGAGTTTGCGGAGAGTTTTTTTGTGAGTAAAAAGGCATAAAAAAAACATCCGATTTTTTTGCACGATGGCATCGGATGTCTGTTAAATAAGTTAAAGAACTCAGAGCATTACTTGGCTCCGATAATCTCGGTGCGCAGAGAGTTCAAGGCAGGGCGAAGCGAGCGATCGTTGTTGCCGACGGAAGTGATAGCCTCTTCAATCTTGGCTGCGAAGGCAGGTTTTTTGCATTCGCGGGCAAGATACTGCTTTTTGAGGGGGACCTTCTCACTTGTTGATGTTAATAATTCAACTACGACATACTGCAATCCGCGCGCTTTGATATCCTGTCGGAACTTTGCGCAGAACTCGTGGTTCATTTCTTTCATCTTACATTCATTTAGATTTATAATTATAGTAACTACCTAATAGGCATAATTACTTTTTTGTCAAGAAGTAATATATCAATTAATTTTACAGATTGCAAGCTCAAAAATAAAAAAAATTAAATTATTCGTTGACAATAAAGAAAAATTGTGTAATTTTCTGTGTTGAAATGAAATGCGCTCCTAGCTCAGCAGGATAGAGCAACAGCCTTCTAAGCTGTGGGTCGGGCGTTCGAATCGCCCGGAGCGCGCCAATATTTAAACCGCCTGTCAGGCGGTTTTCTTTTTACAATAAAAAGCCGCCCTCACGGACGGCTGCTTTATTGGTGGGTTCATCGTCAAAGTTGGGGGCAAGAGTAAAAAAATATAAAAAGTATAAGTCATCAGTTTGACCTTTTTGTTAGTTAAGTTTAAGCACATAAAATTCGCACACGCAAGCGATAATTTTCAAAATTTCTAAATCCGTAC
>JAFUSH010000058.1 GCA_017471705.1 Alphaproteobacteria bacterium
CTTGTGTTTTGGAATTTTGTTTCCTAACTAAAATAATATAATTCTTATTTAGTAAAGGAGTAGAGATGGATTATAAAGAAATTATACCAATTAGGGCGGTGCGAAAATTTGATGTAATGTGCCTGCATAATGAGTATTTGCGCCAAAATAAAGAATTTCAGCAACAGATTTTATCGTGGGCGGCGGATACGCTTGCCGAAGCAAGAGAACACTGGGGTGATATTCATGCGACAACGATTGATGCAGTAATTAAAACACATCATAGAGAGAAAGCCCATAAAGGTGCTGTTGTTCGTGATAAAAAATATGCGCAATTCAGAGAGAAATTCGCAGAAATTCAAAAAGAAAAATATAAAGAAGCGATACAAGTCGGTATTAAGCTGACGGCAAACAGTTTTGTGGAATGGTTTTTAGAAAATAAAGCAGATAAAATTCAAATTCCTTATGTGAAACAGAATCAAAAGAATAAATTAAGGCAGCTGGCACAACAAAACAATCGAGCGTTTAAAAAGCTTTTGCTTGGCTAAAGCTACATCATCAGCAAGCTATAGGGCATATACAATCCCTTTGTCTCCTGTTAAAATAAAAATCTAATATTGGATTAACTTTTTATAAAGGAGAAGAAAATGGATATATATCCGAAATATAAATCGCCGTTTGGTTATGAAACCGGCGACAACGGCATAGACAGCTACGGTGTTGACCATAGCGGTTTTACTTTAAGAGACGAGATAGAGTATCAAACGGCACGCGATCAGCGAGAAAGCCAATTGATGCAGATGTATAACAACCAAGGGATAACGGACAATTATCCGCAGTATACCACAAACTTTTGGGGTGATGCCGGTAATAACTACGGTTTCGGCACTTCAAACATAAGCCAGAATATTCAAAACGTAACAAATCAGTTCAACAACAGCGGATTTAATAACGTATTGAACAACGGCAATGGGGGTGGTACAAACAATTATGTAAACAACATTATGACGCAACCAAACAATAATTTGCAACAAAACGGCATATTTGATAATATAAAAAACACAGCAAGCAACATGTGGCAAAATATCAAAGATGGTGCGACGATTGCTGCTGATACAATTAGGTATACACCAGAGTCCTTAGGTGAATTAGCTGCGGATACGAAATTAGCATATGATTATTGGCAAAAAATGAACAATATAGGAAAACAACTTGTAAACACTTATGGTTCAGGACAGGGTGCAGATATTGATAATTACTACCATCCACTTTTGCAATGTGAATTAGCTAAAATTAGTCCAACCAGTCGTGATTGGGGATTAAGACTGGGGTATGCGAAAGAAATATGGGATTACCACAAAAAGAAAGGAAATATGCCTATGTCTACTATTTCCTCTGACAGTCAAAAAGACTTGCAAAGCAATCTTTATGGTAGTAACTTAGGTTATTATAATAGAAATAAAAGTTGCGAGGATTTGTTGGATGACAGAAGAACACCAAATATGCGTAAAGCAAATATTAGATAAAGCAGTTAGCGGTATTTATAAAATTGCACTTTATTGTATCGTATTTGTTTTAATCTGTGTTATAGCTTTCTTTTTCTTATATCCGCATTATCAGGAATATGCATACAAAAAAGATTGCTTGCAAAACGGGCATCAAAAAGAATGGTGCGAGAAGACGTGGCAGGAATTATTAGAGTTGGATTAAATCTATCAAGCAGGCTTGTCAGAAATGGCAAGCCTTTAAAATACAACACATTAATTTAAAGGTATCCGGTTTCGCCTTTGCTATATGATTGCCGGGCATATGGCACGTTTCGGAAGATTTTTGCAAGTGTAGCGAAATTATATCGCAAATTCAAACTATTAGAAAGAGAGTTATTTTCCGCTGGTTCTACGTCAAAGATAGGGGCAAAGAGTAGTTGCCTAAGGATTATAAGTTGTTATAATCACAGTTCGATCAAAAACCATTTTAGGGAGAACTACTCAATGCTTAAAGATGATATTATCACAAAGAATGCAAACATCA
>JAFUSH010000016.1 GCA_017471705.1 Alphaproteobacteria bacterium
GCCAGCTCGTAAGAAAATCTCTCTTAAAATTACTATTTCAGGTAGAATGTTTGTGTCATATCGTGATAAATCTTTCTCCTTGTTTTAACGACTTTTTTGTTACTCTAACTGTTCCGTTTTAAATTTGTCGTAACATTTTTTTGTTTCAACGTTGACTCTGCTTATCCTTTGTGATACAATTTGCCAAAAAATTGATACCCTAAACGAAGGATAATAAAAATGGCAAAAGATTTTCCCCTCGGCGTTAGCCAAAAAGGCAAAGAAGTTCAATTTTCGGTATTCTCCGAACACGCACAAAAAATAGAGTTGTGCTTATTTGATGAAAACGAAAAAAATGAAACCAGAATAGAGCTCAAGAAAGATGAAAATAACGTATGGAAAATTACGCTGCCGAATATTAAATCCGGTCAAAAATACGGATACCGCGCTTACGGAGAATTTGCGCCGGAGAAAGGTCTGTATTTCAATCCCAATAAATTGCTGATTGACCCGTTTGCCAAAGATTTATCATCTTCCGTCAAAGATTGGGAGGATCCGGCGCTTGCTCTGACTAATAATATTGACAGCGCATACGCGGTTCCTAAATCTGTGGTTGTATTTGATAATCCCAAAGAAGATGCAAAAAAATACCCTTATCTGCACAAAAAACCGCATACACAGTGGAAAAATACCATTATTTATGAAGCTAATGTCAAGGGCTTTTCCGCAATTCACCCTGATTTGCCTGATGAAGTTAAAGGAAAATTTAAAGCTTTTGCTCAACCGGAAGTTATTCAATATCTTAAATCTTTGGGTATTACGCATCTGGAATTAATGCCGGTAACCACCACCTGCGGCGGTCTGCAGCTGAAAAAAGAAAAAGGACTGAGTGATTATTGGGGATATAATCCGATTAACCATTTTGCTTTAGATAAGCGCTACGGCACCAGAGAAGACTTCAAAAATATGGTGAACGAACTGCATAAAGCCGGAATTGAGGTTGGATTAGACGTTGTTTACAATCACTCCGGAGAATTTGGCGCTGAACACAATTTGCTCTCTTATAAAGGTTTGGACGCACCTAATTATTACCGTTTAACTCCCGACGGATATTTCATTGATACCACCGGCTGCAAAAACAGCATAAATACCAATACTCCGATTACTCATCGCCTGCTGAAAGATTCGCTCACTTATTTTGCCGATGATATGGGGGTGGACGGTTTTCGTTTTGACTTAGCCGGAGATTGCGCATTAGATGGTAATACCCGTTTTGATGTTAACGGACAATTTATGCAGATTGTGCGTAAAATTTCCGAAGACAAAGGAGTAAAAATCAGCGGTGAACCGTGGAGTGCGCTCGGAGGATATTACCGCGGTCAACTTGACGGTATGATGGAATGGAACGATAAGCACGAAACCGCCATACGCCGTTTTTACCGCGGTGACGAATGGGTGGTGCCGGAATTGGCCGGACATATCTCCGGCGGGGAAGGTTTGTGGTACGGACAGCCTACTTCCAAATACATTCGCTACATTGCCGCTCACGACGGATTTACCGCCTACGATATCGTAAATTACAATGAGAAAAACAACTGGGCAAATAATGAAAATAACAATGACGGCAACAATAACAATCACTCCTCGGTTTCGCCGAACCGTGAAATTGCTTTTCGCCGTCTTAAATCTATGATGGCTGCCAATATATTATCGCGCGGTGTGCCGATGATTTGCGCCGGAGATGAAATCGCCCGCACCCAACAAGGTAACAATAATGCTTATTGTCAAGACAATGAGCTGACTTGGCTCAATTGGAAAAACTTTTCCAAAGAACAGCAGGATTTATATATTCATATCCGCAAATTAACGGCGTTGCGTTCCGAACACCCTACTTTTGCCAACCTAGATGTTTTCTCCGGTGAAAAAGTACCGTCCAACGGACGCAAAGACATAGAATGGATACGTCCGGACGGTCAGGAAATGCAGGGAGGAGACTGGAATAATCAATTTAATCATATTTTGGCCTGCGTCATTAACGGCAAAAACGGCGAAGTATCCAGAAACCCGCAATCAAAAAACAATGTAGATGATGACTTTATGATTTTGATGTGCGGTAATACATACGGCGTGGTTGATTTTAAATTACCTACTCCTCCAAACGGAAAATCTTGGGAACTGCTGTTTGATACAGTCGGAAAGCATAAAAAGATTAACGAAAACGGTACCTATAGTTTGGAGCCTTACAGCTATGTTCTGCTGACAAGCAGAAACAAAGAAAGGACAAACCAACGCTCGCTTGATTTGAACAATCCGCAAGTTAAAGAGAAAATCGGACGCCAAGGAAGATAATACGGTTTTATTAAAAAGCTCACTTATGGTTTGTGTATGATGCGAAAACGTCATCTTTTTCTGTTTTTGCTTACAAAAGCAGATTTTTCTACGTCATACCTCGCAGTGCGCTGCGCTGGAGAAAAACAAACAACCTCAAAATGTTGTTTGTTGACGACAGGCGAAGAACACTTAATAAGCCGAAACGACAGTGACGGCGAATTTAGTGTACGAGTGACCGAAGCGAGCGATAGCGAAGCAAGACAGTCGTCAAGGAATCTGACCTTCAACGCGATAGCGTTGCTTCCGTATTGATTCAAGCGGTAGACCCCTTGACCTCGCTAAAGCTCGGAGGGGTGACATTATTATACTGTCATCGCTCGGAGGGGTGACTCTTATAGTCATCGCTCGCTTTGCCGACAGGCAAATGCGTCAAGCGATCTTCGAATTAAATAACACAGAAGCAACGCTATCGCGTTGAATGTCAGATACCTTGACGCACGAATGCACAGCATCGTGCGAGGTATGACGGTTAAGCACAAAAAAACGGGGATAAAGCCACCCCGTTTTTTCTTGTGTATATATATTATCTAATAGGATCTATGTTTGCTTATTTTTTTTATATTACTTTCTGTTTTTTTCTCCTTTTCTGTTAGTTAACAAGACGAAGAACTTAAAGTTATATTTCAATTTTATTTTTGTATTCCGTTTGAGATTTCAATAAGGTTCCCATTCCTCATAACTTTAAGTTCTCCACATCAAACGTATTTATTTTATTATCCTTTCATCACTACATACGCACAGTTTTTGACATACAAAAAGCAATTCTGCAGTTCGTTTTTCAGCAATCGCCAACCGCGCATCCGCAAGTTATAAGCATTTAAATGAATCATATATCCGCAATACGAATTAAAGAATGCTCTGGTATCTTCTGCCCGTTTAGAAGTAACCTTGCCTTTTTTCAGGTTCATTTCGGTTATTTTCTCGAAGAAGTTGCGTTTTAATCTATTTCCGGCCAGAATCAGCGCTCCTTTCAAGCGCACGCCGACAAAATTGACTCCCTTTTGATAGTGCTGCAGATAAATTTTTTTAGGATGCAGCACCAGACTAAGTTTTTGCTTCAGCAACTCTCTGATTTTCGCAATCAGTTTTTTAAGTGTATCTTTACTGTTTCCTATCAGTACAAAATCATCCACATAACGCACATAATCGACTTGCGGCAGAGAATCAACATAGCCATCCAAATCATTAAGATAGAAATTGGCAAAAATCTGTGAGGTAAGGTTTCCTATAGGCATACCATTCATATCGGCGGCATAAAACAAGCTTTTGTGCCGCGGCAATCCGTCCCACGAGCTGTATTTTCCGCGTCGGATGCAACTGTATTGAGGTCGGTTCAGCACTATCATTTCGACTAATTTTTTGACCAGATTTTTATCGCTTTTCATATAATATTGCTCAACAAACTCCAATAATTTGCGGCACAGCAAATTGCAATCGATACTCATAAAAAATGCCTGTATATCCATTTTCAGCACGTAACATTCGCCGTTAGCCTGTTTGGCGCGTTTTTGAATATAATCGGCGACGCGTTTAACGGCGTAGAGAGTTCCCTTACCTTTGCGGCAACTGCAACTGTTCGGACTGAAAACCTTTTCGAAATATTGTTCTAATTTGCGAATAACCAAATGATGCACCACTCTGTCACGGAAGTCGGCGGCAAAGATTTCGCGTTTGACCGGTTTTTCGACAATAAAAGCAATAGAACGTCCGATTTTATAAGTTCCGTTGTTTATTTGCTGCCATAGCTCGATCAGATTATGCTCGTAGTCGACTTCAAAGCTGAGAGCGTTAAGCGTTTTACGCTTATGCTTGCGGCATTCGAAATAAGCTTCGAACAAATCTTCCAGCGCTATCGGCGCGTTAAAATCAAACAGTTCAAGTTGTTGTTCCATAATATTTTCCTTTTTTAATCGGTAGACCCCTTGACGATTGCTGCGCAATCGAGGGGTGACTCTCTTAATGCTTGCGCAATCGAGGGGTGACTCTTGTTGTCATTCCTCCGACTGCGCGGTGCGTCAGTCGGTCAAGGAATCTGACCTTCAATGCTCTAGCATTGCTTCCTTATTGATTCAAGCGGTAGACCCCTTGACCTCGCTATGCTCGGAGGGGTGACTCTCTTAATGCTTGCGCAATCGAGGGGTGACATTACTATATTGTCATTCCTCCGACTGTGCGGCGCATCAGTCGGTCAAGGAATCTGACCTTCAATGCTCTAGCATTGCTTCCTTATTGATTCAATCGGTAGACCCCTTGACCTCGCTATGCTCGGAGGGGTGACTCTCTTAATGCTTGCGCAATCGAGGGGTGACTCTTGTTGTCATACTGAGCCGTGTTGGCGGCGAAGTATCCAACAACGCCGTCGGCGTTGTTTCGTTCCGCAGGAACGAAATGGATTCTTCACCCATTCGCTATGCTCAGGGTTCAGAATGACGAAAAGAGTCGGCTCGTCCGAGAATGACAATAAAAAAGTGCCGTACTGCATAAAGGAGTTTATATTTTCTATACAAAAAGCGGAAACTACTTACATACCGCGTAATTGTTGCTATTGTTGTTGTTGCGATTGTTGTTGTTCAAGTTCCCATTGTTGAGATTCGCGTTGAACGCGTTGCAACCCATTAGGCAAACTTTTAATTCAAACGTAAAAGTCTTGCCGTAAAAGTTTTCGCTGTATCATTAACTTCGCTTTATATTACAAAAGAAAAGTGGAAAACCCTTTTTATATAAAAAAATGCTCTCTCAGACCCGCACTAAACGGTATCTGACTCCCGCACACTCCTTTAGCTTAAATTTTCCTTTCCTGTTGGCAGCGGCTCCTGTTCTGTTTAAGGCTCCGCGTGCGATTGTTGCGTTTCGATTTTTTTCTGCAAGCGTACTTTTTCGTGTTTACGCCAAGCATTTGATTGTTTACCGATATTTTCCATCATCAACGACAATTGCGCATATTTTCTTTGGGAAATAATATTCAAATCGTGCGCCAGTCTTATTTCCAGACGCACCGCCTCAAACCACGCGGCAAAATCTTCCAGATAAGGGACTTTATCCTGATGGCTGTTAGCTCTGTATATGCATCTGAAAAGCTCCATAGTGTCTTTTTGAATATCCTGTCCGAGAGAAAATTTATATTCCCGCGGAAAGTTTGTGGTTACTTTGTATAGTTCCACCAACAGCTTATAGCTTTCCAAAAAAATCGGCAATGTATCGCTTCTTGACATATTTTTCCTTTCTTAGTCGGTTGTTGTTTGCTTAATCGGTTTAAGCGGTTTAATCGGTAGACCCCTTGACCTCGCTATGCTCGGAGGGGTGACTCTCTTAATGCTTGCGCAATCGAGGGGTGACTCTCTTAATGCTATCGCAATCGAGGGGTGACATTATTATACTGTCATACCTCGCAGTGCGCTGCGCGTCACTGCGTCAAGGTATCCTTTCTTCCAACGCGTCAGCGTTGCTGCCGTATTATTTTAATCGGTAGACCCCTTGACCTCACTTCGTTCGGAGGGGTGACTTTATCATCCTTTATTTTTACTGTTCTTATTTACGATGTCTTTCGGGGGGGGTCTTCCGCGGGGCTTTTAAATGCCCCGCGGAAGGGGATAAGGGACAAGTCCGCGGGGTCCCCCGTCCCCGCGGATTTTAAAAGCGGAAACTACTTACATACCGCGTAAT
Source organism: Alphaproteobacteria bacterium (assembly GCA_017471705.1). Taxonomy (GTDB): domain Bacteria; phylum Pseudomonadota; class Alphaproteobacteria; order RF32; family CAG-239; genus RUG410. The sequence goes on from JAFUSH010000016.1 coordinate 6,034, forward strand.
CGTTGCTACTGCCGTAGTAGCGATCGTTGTTGCGCAAGTACCCAACGTAGAGACCCGCGTAGAACGCGGTGCAACTATTTTGTCCAATATTGGACGAATAACTGGTATCTGTCCAAGCATAGTAGACACTATAGCTGTTATACAACGTTCTCATAGCAGTCATCACCGCGCTAGAGCAACTTCCGGTTGAAGTAGTCCCTATAGTACCTCCACAATTGTAATCAGCAGCGCTCAGCAAGTTCTTACCCTGCGCCTTGCACCAGTTATACGCGCTCCACCAGTTAAATCCGCCGGTAGAACTGAAGTAAACAGTGCCGATTCCGCTTATATTAGCCGTACGAACAGTTCCGATATCCTCATAAGTTCCGGTCAAGTTCGCTGCATTATAGTAACTGGCGTTACTGTTATTGCAGGAACCCGATGTAGAACCGTAAGAAGTTATCTTACAATACTTACCACTACCACCGGTACCTGTGCAAGTACCAATGCCAACTGATACACAAGTTCCGTTTGAGCAGGTCTTGCCGCTGCCGCAAGCCGTGGTGGTCTTGGTATAGCAAGTATTACCGCCGTAAGCAGCGCTTGCGCAGCTGACCGTAGAATTCCCGTCACAGCCCGCCGTGCAACTGTCAACATATCCGCCGTCCGAACAAGGTCTTTGATTACATTTGCCGCACAACTGGTTGCCGTAATAGCCGCTTGTCGCCAAACTATATCCGGTGCCGCAACTCGTTACGTCTTTGCTGTAACCGCTTGTGCAACCGTTCTTAGCCGTACAAGTACCGCGCAATTCATCGCCGTAGTAGCAGGAAGTATACGTCCAACCCGTAGAACCGCCGGCGCCGCAATCCGCAACCTTGGTCTTGGTCTTATCACCGCTGCAGCTCTTTTGCGTACACGTTCCGCATTGCGTATTGCCGGCATAGTTGCTGGCTCCCGTCCAAGTCCATCCGCTGCTTCCGGTTGTTCCGCAATCCGCAACTTTGGTCTTTTGATTGGCGGTGCAAGATTTTGCCACACATTGATAGCATACACTGTCACCGCTGTAACCATTGGTCGCTGTGCCTAAGCTCCAGCCGCTGGCTCCGCTGGTGCCGCAGTTTGCCGCACTGGTGGCGTAGCCGCTGGCACAAGATTTTGCCGATGTATGGCTGTAACAAACTGTCTTGTTGCATAACGTGGTATTGCCGCAATTCCAACCCGAACCGCAAGTGCCGTACGGATACGAACCGGAACAGGTCGGGGTTTGTCCCGATTTGAAAGCGCAAGTGCCCCAAGTACCGTCGTTCCAACCCGTACCGTTATTCTTACACGTAGGCGTGCGGCTCTGCGTGCCGGTCGTAGCCGCGCAAGTGGTGCCGCTGACTACGCAATCCTGCGTTGTTCCCGGTTTGGTAAACTCAGAGCAATTACCATAAGTTCCGTCATTCCAACCCGTACCGTTATTCTTACACGTAGGCGTGCGTTCTTTCTTACCGCAGGTGCCGCAGTGTGCATATGTGGCAGGTTGGGTAAACTCAGTACAACCGCTCCAAGCCGGATCAGTCCAACCCGTACCGTTATTGTTACAAGTAACCGTACGCGTCTTCTTACCGCAGGTGCCGCAGTGTGCTAACTCTGCAGGTTTGGCAGGCGTGCCTATATTATAGTAGCAAGTTGTGCTTGTTCCGTTGTCAGCTGACGGATTACCGCTGCTGTATGTATGACAATCGGTATTGGTTACCGCCGGCGGTGTTGTCGTAGCATCAGTTGCCATCTTGCTCGGATTATAGTAATAGGTCACGCCGTCAGCCGCCGTAACTTTTGAATATTTGTAGCAATTTGTGCGGTTAGACGCAGTCACGCAGCTGCCGTTTGTCAGGTTGTAGTGCGTATATGTGGCGCCGCCGCAAGATACCGCCGCTTTGGTGGTGTCTTTGGTGTAGCAGCCGCTTGGCGTAGACGCATACCAATACGAGCTTGTCGGATATGTCGTGGTGCAAGCCGTGCAGCTTGATGCTCCGGCATTAGACCATTTGCCGCTGCCGCAAGGCGTACAAGTGCCTGAACCTGCCGCGGCGTATGTATTTGCCTCGCATTGAGTCTTTTTGCCGTCTTTGCAGGAATAGCCTGCTTCACAGTTCTGAGTACAACTGCTTGAGCCTGCTGTTGACCATTTACCATCCGCGCACTTACTGCAGGTACCGGAACCGGCAACCGCATAAGTTCCGGCTTCGCATTGCTCTTGCTTGCCGTCTTTACAAGCGTATCCTGCCGGACAATCCAGCGTACAACTGCCGGATTTGGCATTAGACCACTTGCCCGCCTGACAATTCGTACAACTGCCCGAACCTGCCGCGGCATATGTACCTGCCGGACAATTCGAACAGGTGCTTGAGCCTGCAACCGCATAAGTTCCGGCTTCGCATTGCTCTTTCTTGCCGTCTTTACAAGCGTATCCTGCCGGACAATCCTGAGTACAGCTCCCTGAGCCGGCCGCCGACCATTTACCGTCAGCGCAGTTACTGCAGGTGCCGGAACCGGCAACCGCATACGTACCCGCCGGACATTGAGTCTTGTCGCCGTCTTTGCAGGAATAGCCTGCTTCACAATTCTGCGAACAGGTATTGGAGCCTGCTGTTGACCATTTACCGTCAGCGCACTTACTGCAGGCGCTTGAACCGGCAACAGCATAAGTTCCGGCTTCGCATTGCTCTTTCTTGCCGTCTTTGCAAGAATAACCTGCCGGACAATCCTGAGTACAGCTGCCGGATTTGGCATCTGACCACTTGCCTGCCGGACAATTACTGCAACTGCCCGAACCTGCCGCGGCGTATGTGCCTGCCGAACAATTACTGCAGGAGCTTGAACCGGCAACAGCATAAGTTCCGGCTTCGCATTGTGTTTTATTGCCGTCCTTGCATTTATAACCGGCTTCGCAGTTATCCGTGCAAGCACTGCCGCGCCCTGCCGCCGACCATTTACCGTCAGCACAGTTAACGCAGGTATCTGCCGAAGTTGCGCCCTCGGCTATCGAGTATTTGCCTGCCGCACAGTTGGTGCAGGTGGTGCCGGCAACCGTGGCGTTATAAGTGCCCTTGCCGCACTTGGTGCAGGTAAAACCGTAAGAATTGCTCGCCGCGGCTTGCTTATATCCCTTGTTGCAGCTTTCAACCTTATGACAGGTATATGTGTTCTCGGTGGCGCCGCTGCCGTATACGTAAACAGTGGTGTCACGGGTAGCCGCCAACGAAGCGTTGACCGCACAGCCGGTCGCTAAATAGCAATATGTTTCATCACCGTCACCGTTGAAGTAACGCTTGCCGCCGGCGTCATAAACAAAGCGCGAATCTTTGTTAAGCACCGCAGCCGCGGAGCAACCGGTCGCGTTGTAGCAGTAAAGGTCTTTGTTCTCACCGCCCTGCTTGCGAACCAAACCGGAATCATACACAAAGTGCGCCGTATCGGTGGTGTTATCGGTATAAGCTTTGGCAGCGCAATCGGTTACATCAAAGTATTTAACCGTCGCATTGGTGCCGTTCAAATAACCGCTCGCACCATCGTCATACGCAAAATGCGTCGTTTTCTTTTCGTTTTCCGCATACGCATAACTGCCCTTGCCGGTGATGTTCCAGCAGGTTATATTGCTGTTAACGCCGCCCTTCTTGCGGGTATATGAATATGAAGCAAAATATTTGCTGTCAGGCTCTTCGCTGTACGCATACTGCATACAGTTTTTAATGCGGTAATAGGTGGCTTCGGTATCACCTCCGTCAAGATACGCCGTCGCGCTCTCGTATTCAAAATACGTCGGCTTTTCGGCGCTGTCATAGGCATAATCCGCCTTGCCGCTCACTATCCAACAGGTAAAACCGTTCTGCGTTTTGCTTGACGATTTGAAATACGTGGTATCCGGTTGGTTGCCTGCATAAGCGTGAACATTACAGCCGGTTACCTTATACACGCTGATGCCCGATGCACTGTCGGTCGAATACTTGAAATACTTGCCGTCAGGTTTTTGGTCGGTATATCCGTTGTCGGTATTAGCTCCGGTCGCCTTAAAGCATTGAACACCGTCAGCCAGTTTATCGGAAACTTTGAATATCACCGTGCTGGGCGATTCATTCAGCCAACCGTTGACCGCATTGCAGCCCGTCGCCTTGTAACAAGTCTTTTTCTCGGTGACGGTGACGATTTCAGGTTCGGCAGAAGTATCTATATAACGCTGCGAACCGGTCTTGGTGTCTACCGTAAAGACATTGGTGTCGCGGGTTTCGGTAGTATATCCCTCGCCCACGCTTACCGCGTTGGCATAGCACTGCTTGCCGTTGGTGCCGCGCTTGGAGTCGTAGTTATAGCAATTGTTATCGCTCTTGCCCGGCTCACTCGTCGTATAATTGCCGCCGCTCAACCGAGCTATGTTATAATAACAGTCGCTCCTTTTAAGCATAGTTATCGTCGTTCCGGAAACAGTCGCACCATAGGTATATTCAGGCATTTGATATGTTGTGCAGTCATTAGGCTCAATCAAACCTTTCGACGCACAATCGCCTTTGGTGCAATATTCTTCAACCGGCGTGCATTTGCCGTTTATCCGATTTCCCGTGAAGCCGCTGTACGAATACTCATAACACGAAGTCGGACAGGCTTCCAATCCAGCCCTGTATCCGCTCGGAGTTGCTTTTTCCGTACACCTGAAATAAGTGCCTTGCGCATTCGTACACGAATCGCAATCCCACCCTTCTTCACAAGCTTGATTTTTACATTTGATTTGGGTTAAATAATACCCGATACACTGCTCGCCTTGGACAGCTTTAATAGCGGACCTCAGCTCGCCCATACACTGCCCGCCGGGCAGAAAGCAGATTCTCGAGTAAGCGTCTGAGCAGAGGAGTACCGTTGTAATGAGTATATAATACCCCCCCCCCCCAAGATTTTTACGATTTTGCGTAAGATTTTTCTTCTCATCGCTCTTCTCCTTCTAAATTCTACTTATCTCAAAGGCTTTTGCGCTATATGCACAAAAAACCCCGAACAGATTCACGGCACTATCACTAATGCCAAGTATACAAAGAGCTGTTGAGACTCCAAATCTTTTTGAGATTTCAGACACACTTGTGGCGTATCATAACTTCAATATATCACACTTTTTTAAAAAGAAATATGAATTTTTTGTGAACTTTAAAAAATGTGGAAAATTTTGCAATCAAAAACAGCATAAAAAGCAAATATAATCATATTTAAATAAAAAAATACCCGACATCAACCAAATGACATCGAGTAAAATCTTAAAAAAAACATTCTTATTTTATCATATATGCAAATAAAGCATAGCAGGCAGATATACCCACAACAATATAGATAATCGGAATTACCGCCGGAGCAAATCCAAACAGAAATTCAACCAAATTAAATTTGAAAGCTCCGACTAATCCCCAGTTAATGCCGCCGATGATAGTCAACAGCAGAGCTATTCTTTTCAATGCCATCATATTTCCTCCTAAAATTAATGATATTAATTATTATATCCAAAGTCTTAACTTTGTGTAAAAAATATAATATCATTTGCCAATAATTCCAACTTGCGCTAAGAAATAAATAATTGTATGAAAGGATAAAAATATGTCGAAAAAACTTGCATTGATACTCGCTACTTATTTTGGATTAGGGCTGTCCCCCAAAGCTCCGGGAACGGTGGGGTCAATCGGAACCATTCCGCTCGCCTTCGTTTTAACTTACTTTTCCGGAATTTACGGAATACTGATTGCCGCTATTTTGGTAACCATTGTCGGTATTATGGCAACCGATGCAGTTATCAGTGACCAAGAAGACAAAGACCCCGGAAAGGTCGTTATTGATGAAGTGGCCGGACAATTGTTGGCTTTTGTTGCAGTCGCCGATAACCTGTATCATAACACCCAAATTTGGTGGATTTATCTCGTAGGATTGGCCGCATTTCGCTTTTTTGATATATGCAAAATGGGACCTGTCAAATGGTTTGATTCCAAAATGAAAAATGCCTACGGAGTTATGATGGATGATGTCTGCGCCGGACTTATGGCAAGCGTCGTAGTTTGGATGATTTTCAAGTACTTCGCTGCATAGAATTAAAAAAAATAGTTAATAATCTTATTTTTTAGTATATTTAAAATTCATATTATGCAACAATCGTCTTACGTTGGTGTAATCTATGGAAAGGTCTCATAAATCGATGCAATACAATTTGGCTCTGGATAATCCGTATTTATCTATAAGTGAGATTGCAAATATAACAAATAAAAGCATAAAATTCATAAGGAGAGAAGTTGCCTTAGGTAAATTAGAAAGTACAAAAAAAGGAAATAAAACATTAATCAATAAATCTTCTTTTGAACTATGGAAAAACAATATAAATACGGAGTACAACGAATATATAAATACAGTTGATTGTAGACTTTCTGAATATATTAATAAATCCAAAAGAAAAGCGGATATTGTTAATTGGGTTGATATTGAAAATGAAATTAACAATATAGATGCATGGAAAGATAATAGCCAAATACGAGACTTTAATTTTATTGATTTGTTTACCGGAGCAGGAGGACTCAGTTGCGGATTGACAATGGCGGGAATGATGCCTGTCGGTTCAATTGAGATTATGCCCCAAGCTGTTGAAACTTATAAGTATAATTTCAGCAAAATAAAAGGATTCACAGATAACGTTACTAACAAAGATATAAGAGAGACTTCTGTCAAAAATGATTTAATTAATTCCGTGAAGGATAGACATATTCATCTTATTGCAGGCGGTTTCCCTTGTCAGGGATTTAGTATGGCCGGAAATAGAATAGTCACAGATTCCCGAAATTCATTATACTTAGATATGTTGGAAATAGTTAAAAGAATTAAACCTGATTTTGTTCTAATGGAGAATGTCGAAGGTTTAAGATCTATGTTAAACGGAAAAATTGAAGAAAAAATCATAAATGACTATAAAAACATAGGTTACAATATAAATGTTACAGTTTTAGATAGTGCCGATTACGGAGTTCCTCAATTCAGACGCAGAGTTATCTTTATAGGTAACCGATTGGGAATTAAAAACTTTCATCCTAAGCCATTCTTAAATGAAAAATCTTACAAAACAGTTGGAGATGCTTTGAATAAGTTTTTAGATATGCCTGAAAATAAAGAAATAAATCATATATTTGCCAAGACAAGTGATAGTATGAAAAAAAGATTGGAAAATGTGCCTATTGGTAAGAGTTTATATGGCAATTATAGCGATGCGTGGAAAAAAGTTGACTGGAACAAACCTTCTTGCACTGTCAAAGAAAATCACGGAGGAGTAAATATACACCCTATTTTAAATAGGGTTATGACCCCTAGAGAACTGGCTAAATTACAATCATTCCCTGATGATTTCATATTCAAGGGAGCTAAAAAATGGCAATTGGTTCAAATAGGGAATGCTGTTCCGTGTTTATTAGGAAAGGCTATCGGTTTAGCTATACTATCATCGTATGATAGGAAAGAGAAGGAGAAAGATAATGACTAATGAATATTTTGTAAATATATCATATGTAAAAAAGAAACTAGAGGAATATCTGTCCACCATTTTTAAGGTTTACGGAAATGAGTTAGTTTTAAAACTTGAAGATTATAATTTATTGCAATCAGAACATAATTGCATAGAAAGTTCAACCGCAACCGGTTTCATAATGGAAGAATTTATTACCTCCAAATTGGAAATATATACTAGTAATCATAATGAAACAAATGAAATTAAGGTACATAAGATTTCAAATTCAACAGTAAATTCAAGTTACGATTGTTACGTTGAATATAAAAATATATTTTTTATGATAAATATAAAAGTTGAAAAAAGTAGATCAAATAACAATGGGGTTTCCGCTATAAATATATTGCATTATGATTATGTCGAATGTAACGCAGACAAAGACAAGGCTTACCTTGTGTTAAAAACAAATTACTGCTTTAATAAATCATCTAAAGATGGTGAAAGAAAAATTTTTATTGATAAAATTTATGGTTATTTTCTTGAACAAATTGATTTTTCTAAAGGTTATCAACAAGATAATCGAAACTGGTCGTCGAATTTTAACGGCAATTCAGGAAGATTACAAATTACTCAAACAATTTTAAAGAATAACCAATTAAAGGAAAAAGATATATCGTATGAAAGAACTAAGGAATTTATACACAAAATATATTTGGATAATTTATTGAATTTAAATAAAGAAAGTACCGAGGATATTGAATAATTTGCAAGGAATAAATATAAAAATGAGAGCAACTGCTCTCATTTTATCCTCTTATTTTTTAGGATATTTAACCTCTAATGGCAAATTGTCATTATAATAAGATTTTATTTTTCCTGTAATTAAAACTAACTGAATAAAGCAATGCCTAAACTTATTAGAAATGGTATCAGTTGCATCAGAATTGCAATCAAATTTATACGAGCAATGAAAAAATAATTCCAAATAATCGGAAAAGCAAACAACAACCCATATAGAGAAGTTTCAATAATATCACCCATAAACATATTATGTGCCATATCGAAAGTTCTTATTTCTCCGTATGATTTCGGATTATTAATTCCACCGTCATAATTGAATAAATGGAAACAAAATGAAACGAAACATAAAATATTAAAAACCATAACGCTCCAGAAACAGCAAAAAACAATGATATTTGCTCTATTATTTACAATTTTTAATACATTTATCATAGACATCCCATTTTCCTTAGAAAGAATTTATTATTCCATAAACAATCATAATACTCATAGAAGCCAGTCCTAAAAATACAGGAATTAGTAAAATGCCATAAAAATAATGACTTTTTTTATATAGCAAATACAAGGATATCAAAATAATCATAAAGAGAAATATTATAATTGCTATATCAAAATGCACACTGTGATGATTTGACAACCACTGCCTTTTATTGAGAATGAAGTTGTAGTAATCATTATCAATTTTCGTTAAAACAGATTCATAAGACAGATAAACTATACGCATATAAAGTACGTATATACACAAAGTAATCGTTTCACAAAACAATTTTTCTTTGTTTTCCTTTATAATTTTAAATAAACTTTTCATTGTTAAAATATCATTTATCTAAAGTTGTATTTGCTTCATTATACCACTAAAGCTCAAAAGAGCAAGAGTTTTTTATCACTCTTGCTCTTTTTTTATTATTGCCTAAATCAGCAAATTAGGCCGATTTTTTTGTGCTTTTTTTAGCAGGCTTTTTCGAGCCGTCCGAAAAATCATAAAGTTCTTCAACCGAAACCTCAGTATCGGCAACTTTAGCTAAAGACAAAACGTGATCAACTATTTTTTCTTCATAAGCCGGAGCGCGCAAGGCTTCAACAGCTTCTTTATTTCTGACATAATAGTCAAACACCATTTGTTCCTGTCCCGGATACTTTTTAGCTTCATTCATAATGGCTTTGTTAACATCATCAGCCGTCAATGTAATTTTAGCATTAGTACCGATTTCCGAAAGCAATAAACCTAATTTAACACGACGCAAAGCAATTTCCTTATACTCTGCCAACACATCTTTTTCATCGCGGTTCTTTTCGGATTCATCCAAATGACCGTGTTCTTTGGCGTGCTTATATTGCTTCTCGATGGCTTCATATTCGGCATCAATCAGTTTTTGCGGAATTTCAAACTTATACTCTTTATCTAAAGCATCCAATAAATCGCGTTTTAATTTAATGCGAGCGGTTGAATTATAATCTTCTGTAATACGCTCTTCAATCTTCTTTTTCAAGTCAGCCAAGTCTTTGGCACCGGCAGATTTTGCCAATTCATCATTGATTTCGACCGGTTTATATTCACGCAACTCTTTGATGGTAGTAACAAACAAAGCTTCCTTACCAGCCAAATCTTTGGCGTGATAATTTTCCGGAAAGCTGGTTTTTACTTCTATGGTTTCGCCGGCTTTATGACCGATTAATTGGTCTTCATAGCCCGGAATGAAAGAGTTAGAACCGAGTTCCAACGGATAATCATTTCCCTTACCGCCTTTAAATTCTTTGCCGTCAATAGAACCGACAAAATCGATAACCGCAACATCACCTTTTTTAGCGGCGCGGTCTTTTTCTATCTTAACGGTATCACGACGAGAATCTGCCATATACTTGACAGCTTTTTCAATTTCTTCCGCCGGAACTTTAGCCGTATACTTTTTAAGCGAAATCTTAGAAAAATCACCTAATGTAATTTCCGGAAGAACTTCGGTTTCAATGGTAAATTCAATATCTTTACCGTCTTCAAACTTTTCAATTTTTATATCAGGAGTAACCGCCGGACGAAGCTTATTGTCTTCTATCACTTTATTGGAAGCATCTCTTATCATATCATCCAACACTTCACCCAAAACCGACGGACGGTATTTTTGCTCAATCATAGACTTCGGAGCTTTACCGGCTCTGAACCCCGGCAATTTGATATTTTTAGCAACCGAACTTAATTTTTTATCCACAGCGGCAGCAAAATCGGCAGCGGCAATGGTTACTGTGTATTTTTTATTTAAACCCTTAGATTTTCCTTCTTTTACATTCATTTTTTTTCTCTGTTAAAAGTTAATATAAAAATGGTGCGGATAAAGAGACTTGAACTCTTACGCCTTGCGGCACCAGATCCTAAGTCTGGCGTGTCTGCCAATTCCACCATATCCGCGGTTTATGACAAGCCGGAGTACAACACAAAAAATTCAATAAATCAAGCAAAAAACGCTATTGTTCAGATAAAAAATATTGCAAAATTTTGTTTTTTAGGTATAACAAGGCATAATTTGAATTTATCACGAGGAAAAAATGCCAGAAAATATCAATCCGCGCAAGACTTTTGCGATTATTTCACACCCTGATGCCGGTAAAACAACTTTAACCGAAAAATTGTTATTGTTCGGCGGTGCCATTCAGCAAGCCGGTGCGGTTAAAGCCCGAAAAGAAGACCGCAAAGCACACTCCGATTGGATGAAGGTTGAACAAGAACGCGGTATTTCCGTGGCCTCCTCGGTTATGAATTTTGAGTATCAAAATATTACTTTTAATTTATTGGATACCCCCGGACACGAAGACTTTTCCGAAGATACATACCGTGTACTTACTGCCGTTGATTCGGCGGTTATGGTGCTTGATTCCGCCAAAGGTATTGAAACTCAAACCAAAAAGTTGTTTGAAGTTTGCCGTTTGCGCAACATCCCTATTTTGACTTTCATTAACAAACTTGACCGCGAAGGTTTAGACCCTTTCGAATTGCTTGATGATATTGAAAACACTCTGGCATTGGAAGTTACCCCTGCCAGTTGGCCAATCGGTAGCGGTAAAGACTTTTTGGGGTGCTATGATTTACTCAACGACCAACTTATTTTGATGAATAAAACCGGCGATAAATCGCAAATAAACGACACCATCGAAACCTGCAACGGACTTGATGATGAAAAGTTGGATAAACTTCTTCCGGCACACGCAGTTGCCAAATTACGCGAAGATGTAATGATGATTCGCGAGCTTTGTCCGGCTTTCAATTTGCAAGATTACTTATCGGGAGCCTTAACTCCGGTATTTTTCGGCAGCGCCGTTAATAACTTCGGTGTCCGCGAAGTGCTGGGAGGCTTACACAATTTTGCCCCTACTCCGCGCCCTCAGCCGAGTGCGGAAAGAATTGTCAATGCCGATGAGAATAAAGTTACCGGATTTATTTTCAAAATACAGGCCAATATGGATCCTAAGCATCGTGACCGTATTGCTTTTATGCGTATATGCTCAGGACATTTTAAGCGCGGAATGAGTTTATTACAAGTCAGAACTGGCAAAGAAGTCAAAATTGCCACTCCGGTAATGTTTTTGGCACAAGAACGCGAACTCACCGAAGATGCTTATGCCGGCGATATTATCGGTATTCCCAATCACGGTCAGCTCAAAATCGGTGATACTCTGAGCGAAGGAGAGAAAATTCACTATACCGGCATTCCGAGTTTTGCTCCGGAACTTTTGAAATCTGTTCGTCCGAAAGACCCGCTCAAATCCAAGCACCTTGCCAATGCTCTGCAACAAATTGCCGAAGAAGGCGGTGCCAGTATATTCAAGCCGATTAACGGCGCCGAATACATCGTGGGAGTAGTCGGAGTTTTACAATTTGAAGTTATCGCCGACAGATTGCGTACCGAGTTCAACATTGATGTTATATTCGAACCTACTCAATACTTCACTGCTCGTTGGCTGAGCTGCGAAGATAAAGCAGTTTTGGAAAAATTCTGCACCGCCAATACATTTAATATTGCCGAAGACTACGACGGCGCAAGAGTGTTTTTGGCTCGCAATGCTTGGCATTTGGGAAAAGTTAAAGAAGATTTTCCGCAAATTGAATTGCATAAAACCCGTGAACAGAGTTTTTAAGCGGATAAATCGGGCATTGCTCTTGCTTTTTTTACAAAGCTGAATATAGTAACTCTTGAATGGAAAATTCAGGAGGGGACTTAAGTGAAATTTATGATGGCGCTGATATATGCTTTGGCGGCAACTCTGATTATGGGGCTGTTGGCAGCTTTCTTTTATTTCAGCGTTCTGCAGCAACAAACACCTGATGCCGAAGTTTCCGGTTCTGCCAATCTGGCGCTTCTGCTTTTTGTAAATGCCGTACTTGTTTTCTCACTCATTTTAATTTGGTTGGAAAATATTCCGGATACCCCGTCGCAATCACCATTAGATAAATATATTTCCGAAGTCAGAGAAAACGAGAAAAAAGACGGATATCCGGCAGAACGATTACAACCTCTTTTACAAAAGCTGGAGCAAATCAGCCAATCACTGTCTTTAACCAATAAAACCCTCAATCTGGGTTTGGAAAGATTGAACAATCGCATTGATGATATCGAAAACGCCTCAATAGATAAAATCGTCAATATGGAAAAAGATGACGGTAAAACGGAAAAACATCCGGAACTGGATAAAATTTTCAACGATGAATTGGCTCAAACCCTTTCAGGCTTGGAAATAATGCAAGACGCTAATAATAAAGAAACAACCGAAGAAGCATTTGAAGATATAGACTTAGATACCCTGTTAAACAACAAAAACAACAAATAAAAACTCAAAGGAGAAAAAAATGAAAAAAATATTGTCATTGATATTAACATTTTTAATAACATTCACAGGATTTAACGCACAAGCGGAGGATAATATGGTAAATAAAAAAGTGTTGGTTGCATACTTCAGCGCAACCGGAACCACTGCCGAAGTGGCTAAAAAATTGGCAACCTCGATTAATGCCGATTTGTTTGATATTAAACCGGAACAACCTTATACTGCCGCCGATTTAAATTGGCGTGACGATGAAAGCCGCAGTTCGGTAGAAATGAAAGACAGAAACAGCAGACCGCAAATTGCTTCTAAAGTAGAAGATATGAGTAAATATGATGTTGTATTTGTCGGTTTTCCGATTTGGTGGTATAGAGAACCTTCCATAATCGACACCTTTATGGAAAGCTATGATTTCAGCGGTAAAACAGTTGTTCCGTTTGCCACATCGGGTACAAGCGGAATGGGAGATTCCGGTAAAAATATGCAGGAACTCGCGCCAAATGCCAAAGTCTTTGACGGCAAACGCTTCTCTGCCGATGTTTCAGCGGAAGACTTAAAACAATGGGCAGATGAATGGTTGTAATAACTTTCACCGTGACAACGAACTAAAAATAAATTCCGCCGGAAAATTAACCGACGGGATTTATTTTTGTTGAATTCTGAGCATTGTAATACTGATTTTGTCATCTACAAGATGATAGTGGAAATGATTCGGCAAAGATTCCGCATCAAGTGTGGGATTAACCGTAAAGAGTATGCCGTATTGATGACGATGAAAGAAAATATCATTGTTTTTTTATCGTCATTCCTTTTGCGGTGCAGCGCATCCGCAAATCAAGGAATCTGACCTTCAACGCCTCAGCGTTGCTTCCGTATTGAATAATCGGTAGATCGCCGGACGCATTTGCCTAAAGGCAAAGCGAGCGATGACTTTTATTGTTATATCAATTCGCATACCCTCTGACGTTTTCTGACGAAAACGAAGGGTGACCCTATTATTCTGTCATTTTAATAGCGTTCACTACCGCTCAATTCCTTAAGATTAAGACTTTTTTTGCAAGATTTTTCCTTTTTCAACAAAATTGTTTAATAGAGCCAAAGTCATTTCCGTAAATAAATTTTAATTACGGAAATTTTCCGGTTTCGCAGTTGTCTGATTATCCTTGCTTTTTTGAATATTCTGCGACATTTTTATAATTCTGGCGCGCAAATTATTGGCAGCCGCCGCCTTAGCATCAGGCATCGTAATCCAATCCGGAATTTGCTCTAAATCAGGCTGTTCCAGAACTTTACGATAAAGCTGTAAATTCAAATCAGAAAACGGCACACGCTTATGCTGATTTATCAATTCGCATTTTTCCATAAGACCTGACATATATCTATCGGCAAAATCCTTATTTTTCGCCATATCAAATCCCAAACACCCTATTGCGTCCAACTCCTCGTCGGTATACGGCAAAACACAAATTTTATTAAGCACAAAAGTAGCTTCTTTAAACAATGGTTGCTCTTTAGCCATTTTGAATTCCCCTATCATTTATCGGTAATTTATCTATGCTTTTCTCACCGGTTAATGCTTGGCGCTTAGCATCTTGAACGGTTTTATCCTTCTCCCATTTCGAAAATTTACGAAATTCCTTGGTATCAAAAACTATCTCTGCTGCTTTTCCCGATTGCTCGGCAATATATTGAACAAGCAACTTAAAATCCTTCATTCCTCCGGCAGCGCTGTTAACTGTTATATCTATTTCTTTTTTAGCTTGTTCCGAAGTCAAAGCATCCTTCTCTATATTATCGTTCAACATTATAACTTGCGCCGAAAATATAGGTCCTCCGATTGCTCCCATTTTTTCATCATCACTCAATTTATTATCGGAAAATATATTTTCTGCATACTTGCCTATATTATAAAAATTCTTCAGCAAACGCGATGTAATATTTTCGAAATCTTTATACGCATCTGCAAATTCAAATTCAGTTCCATCATTACGCAGTACTTCCCTGATTTTAGATATTTTCAATGCTGCCGCAACCATATGTAACTTATCTTCATCGGGAGTATCTTCCAGCAATCGGATAAATTTATCTCTTAACTCTTCGTTTCCTTTTAATTCAGGATTGAATTCTTCAAGTCGATTAATTGCTTCTATGGTGCAAGCAGTTCCCAAAATCGGTTGCAAGTATTTATGCAATTTATCATCAGGTATTTGCTGACTATATTGACTACACTTAATTTCGCTTGCATATTTTCCCAAAGATCTCATAACCTCAGCCTTATCTGTAATTAATGCCAGCTTATCGGCGATTTCATCTCTGGCAGATTGAAATGAAGCCAAATCTTCAAAACTTCTTTCAAAGTTTGAAAGTATCGGCTTGGCTAATGCTCCCAATTTTTCTTGTAGAATTATTTTCAATTTATCATCAGCCATTGTAAACTCCCTAATCTTGCTTGATTCTAACACTTTGCATATTTTTTGTCAAGTATTTTGTGCAATTATTTTACTTGTTTATTGGTGTTTAATTTGTATAATTAAACCGTTATTTAATCCTTTGAAACTTGAAAGATTTGTAATGGAAACTTCAAGATTAATAATCAGACGTTGGAGCGATGATGATGCTGAAAATTTATACCTATTATTCAGTGATGTAGACGTTGCCTCTGCCTGCGGAGTACAACCTCACAGCTCAATCAATTACAGCCGCCACATCATAAGCGACTATTTTTCACAAGAACCGTTCACTTTTGCCATTGAACTGAAAATGCTGAAAACTCCCGTAGGAATGATATGTCTGAAACCTAAAGAACACAGTAATTTAGTTACCGGAGATGATGAACTGGAATTTTCATTCTGGCTCGGGAAAAAATATTGGGGGCAAAAAATAATTATTGAAGCCGGAAATTACCTGATTAAATATGCTTTCAAATACTTAAAAAAACAAAAAATAACGGCAAAAATTTATGCAGGTAACGACAGAGCTTGGAAAGTATTGAAAAATTTGGGATTTAAATATCAGTATACCAGAAAAAATATTGAAGTACCGGCATTGGAAGAAAAACGTGACGAGCATATATTTTTGCTAAATGCAATTAATTTTGCACATAAAATTTGATGACAAAACCATATTTCTATGGTAGACTGCACATACGTAACAACAAGTAAGGATATCCATTATGTTTGATTGGTTGTTTAACAAAAATGAAGACGAACTGGCGGCATCTCAGGTTGAAAATGCTGATTCGATAAATTTGGATTTAAGAGTTAAAGAAGGTGTTACTTTATTGGTATCTTCTTTGATTAATGAATATGTCCCTACACAAAACAGCCCGACTTTAATTAAAAATGCCACTACATCAATTGTTAATTATGTAATGTCCGATTATAAAGGCGGATTGAATGAAACGCAAATTTTAGCCAAAGATGGTGAAAAACTTTTTTTACCGCAACCGGCAATGTTAGCGCATTGGGCTGAAAGTAAAGGTTTTAAACAACTGCCTAATAACGAAAACAAGCTGTCTGCCGAAGATGTGTCCGGAAAATACGTACTGACATATTATCCTCCTATGACCGAAAGTTGGGCTAAACGCACAACGGATAATATTGATGATACAACCAACAAACACTGGTACTCTCATTGTAAATCTTCAATTTATGACGTATCCGGTAACCCTATTGCTTCGGCAAATCCGGAAGCTGCTTATAATGATACGATTCACGATGCGACTGCCTATGTACCGGAAGACTCCTACTCCTATGTTATTGATTATCAAAAATTAGGCTTGAACAGAGCCGACATCGTAGAAGGATTTGAGTTACAAAGCGCAGGTATTAACATTATGCATCCCGATATTCAAAAATCGGTATTTCGCTTAAAAGAAGCCGGAATGGAAACCGATGATATCGTAGCTTTGTGGAACAATAAAATAGATATAAGCAATAACAAGAATATTAATGAAATAGAAAAACAACTGCGCGACGGTAAAAGCAAATTTGCGCTCAATACGGGTAATTTGGTAAAAAGTGAAAACAATGAATATCGCTATAACCTGCAAGATAACAGCTGTGCAATTCAGCCTACCGCTCCGATTTTATACGCTTCAGAGGCTAAAATCCGCCGTGAAAGTATGACTGCCGAACAAGCTGATAATTTCAGAAATTCCATAGGATTGTATAATATTCATAATCCGGCTGATTACGGAAAGATAAACAAAAAGTTTTATGATGACTATAAAAATAATGTTTGGGAAAATTTCAAAGCAGCCATAAAAGAAGATGCCAAACATCTGATTCAAGAACCGGCAGAAACTCTGACAAAATTAAAAGATAACGCAATCGGAGCCGGTAAATGGTTAAGCGCCAAAACAATGTTATGGGCACCTCGGGCTATGGAAATCGTAAAAACTGATATTGAATCCGTTAAAAACTCTTTGATGCAAACATTATCCGATGACGGTAAAAAGTTCCATAAAATGCTTTCATCTTTAAGTTGGAGTAATTTGGTGAGTAAATATTTTCCGAAAGAAGAAAAACCGCGTCATTCAACATACAACGCGGCTTTATCGGGCAATACCAAACAAATAGAACGTTAGTACTTATTTATTTAACCTTCTTCTTTATCAAATCTACCAATTCTTTTTGATCTTCCGGTTTCATAACATCGTATAGAGGTATCGAAAACGGAGTAAATCCGCTGTTATGTTTTTGTAAAAAGTTATATTTATAATCTATGCCTTTTTTAGGGTGCAAAATTAAAACCGGCATTTTGCTAAACCCGCAATATACGACTTTTTCTTCCGTACTTGCAATATCTTCCCAATTAAGCGGATTACAATGGTCAATTTGGATACTTTTATCGTTTACATAAGCAACCGAATGCTTTAACAAATATTTATAACACCATACCGCTATTGATACGAATATACATCCCAATATTACGTACGACTGAGGATACGCAAATACTATCGGACATTTTATCAGGCAATAAAACACTTTAACCACTAATATAATGTTGAAAATAAGCCACAAATTGAAACGCTTAAAACTGTAATAATATATTTTATTCATATATCCCCTCCTTAAACAAAATCACCTATTGCATATTATAACATCAAAAAGTGACCGCTAGTCAACATATTTTACAAAAACTGTTGAATTTACGAAAATAAACTTGCGAAAATCATTATTTCACTGCTAAATAGAGCTATCGGCGGAGGATGAAATATGAAACTTTCTTATTTAAAATATTTGCGTTGGCTGATTGCCGTGACGGTTTTTATTTTGTGCATTTTAGCCTTCAGCGGTAAATTTTACGGATTAAAAATATTCAATGTGCAATTTTTGGCGTTAACACAAAATGCCTTGCTACACACTTCTTTGAGCATACTTATTATGCTTGCCGCTTTGCTGATAATAACCTTGATTTTCGGCAGAATTTACTGCTCTGTCTTATGTCCTCTCGGTGTCTTGCAAGAATTATTGATGCTGATGTTTTCACCGATAAAAAAATTAATGAAAAAAAACACACCATTTATACAAAAGCATTACAAATTTTCATATATATTGGCAGCGGTTTGCTTTGGCGGACTTTTGGGCGGAACTGCGGTAATAATCCGCCATTTTGATCCATATTCGGTTTTCGGCAATGCTATGGGATTTGGTATATACGGTTTAATATTTATTGGTTTTCTGACCGTTTTGGTATTTTTCAAAAATCGCTTTTTCTGTTCAAATATATGCCCTATCGGTGCTCTGCTCGGCTGGATTTCACGCTGCTCGATATTTAAAATCAGAATTAATCCGGATATTTGTGTCGGCTGCGCCAAATGCGCGCAAAAATGCCCGATGGGATGTATAGATTTCAAAAACGGCTCGGTTAATAACGAAACCTGTATAAAGTGTTTCAATTGTTTGGGAAGCTGCCACCGCAATGCCTTGACATACGGTTTAAAAAAAGATGATGATACGACTTTTGATATGGGAAGACGCGAATTTTTGCTTAAAGGCGGTTCTTTTATTTTGTTGGCTCTGGCTTTCAGAGCCGGACTCACTTATACCAAGCGTGTCGGTCAGAAATTCAAAAAAGCTCTTCTTCCTGCCGGAGCCGGAAGCACCAAAGAATTTGCCAACCGTTGTCTAAACTGTAATTTATGCGTGCAAAATTGTCCGATGAAAATAATCAAAAAAGCAAATCGGGAATTTCCGGTTGTCCATCTGGACTACAGTGACAGTCATTGCGGCTATAATTGCCGTAAATGCTCGGAAGTTTGCCCGTCGGGAGCATTAAAACAGCTCACCCTGAAACAAAAACAACACACTAAACTCGGCTCGGCAAACATTGATACCGCAATATGTGTAAAATGCGGTTTATGCATTATGGAATGTCCGCGTAAAGTCATTAGTAAAGAAAACGGACAACATCCGATAATCAACGCCAAAGAATGTATCGGCTGCGGCGCGTGCCAAAATGTATGTCCGGTAAAAGCAATTAAAATTGAACCGATTGAAAGGCAAAGATTAGTATAAAAATATTAAAGGATAATATAAAGCCCGATATAAATTCGGGCTTTTTGCATTTTTACCTTACCTACGCTTTATCGCGTTCTTTTTCTTCGCGATACTTCTTGAGCTTATTCAAAAGACGAGTGCGCTTCAAGCGGCTTAAATGGTCAATATACAGAATACCGTCAAGATGGTCTATTTCGTGCTGCAATATTATTGCCAACAAATCATCAGCCAAAATTTCCCGTTCATCACCGTTATAATCAACAAAATGCACCCTGACCTTTTCATTTCTTTCAACTTCGGCTCGCTGATCGGGAAGCGATAAGCACCCTTCATTGAACAGCACGGTTTCCTCGGAACGCCATACGATTTCCGGATTTATCAAAAACATCGGACGACGCGCCGATTTATCTTCATCGCTCGGATTATCGTCAAGCACAATAATCCTTTTAGTAACACCGACCTGAGGAGCTGCCAGACCGCACCCTTTATCGACATACATTGTTTCCAGCATATCATCTAAAAAACGGCGCAACTTATCATCAACGACGCTTACTCTTTCGCATTTTTGCCGTAACACTTCATCGGGATATTCGTATAATTTCAAAACTGCCATAACTTATCCTCTGACCGTATGCGCTATCTGATCCAATAAAGCGTTTATCATCTTAGGCTCATTTTTACTGAAAAACGCATAAGCCAAATCAACATATTCTTGAATCAATACTTTAACATCAACATCGGTAGTTGTCGTAATTTCATAAACAGCACTCAACAATAACGATTGCATCATTGTGTTCATCTTGTCATATGACCACTCGCCGTGCAAAAATTTATTGAGCGATTTTTCCAAATCTTCCTTACGTGATTGAACACCTCTTACCAATTTTTCAAAATATTCGGTATCAATCGGTCCAAGCTCGACAAACTTTTCCTCAGCTTCATTTTGACCGTCTATAATAGCCACTCTGCCGACTTTTCCTTGCACAAAATCCTCAATTACTTCGTCCACCGGTAAATTACTTAATGCTATCATATAATTTGCTTGCACTAATGCCAATCTTGCACTCGATTTCATCTTAATTTTAGGAGATATGAACTTACTCATTTTATTTATCCTCTATATTAATATCTTTATTATCGACGGTTAATTTTTCAATAGTTGCCACAAAATCTTTTAAATCATTCAAACTGCGGAAATCCTTATATACCGAAGCAAAACGAATATACGCTATATTATCCAGATGTGACAATGCCTCCATTACCCACTCACCAATGGTAGTGGTAGTAATCTCGGTTTCACCCGAACTTTCAAAGCGGCGCTGCAACGAATTTACAATCTTCTCTACCCGCTCCGAAGATATAGGGCGTTTACGCACCGCCAGAGATATGGATTTTGCCAACTTATCTCTGTCAAAAAGAGTTTTCTCACCGTTTTTTTTAATCACTATCAATTCACGCAACTGCACTCTTTCAAATGTGGTAAAACGAGAACCGCATTCCGGACATTCGCGTCTGCGCCGCACCGAAGTATTGTCGTCGGTATTACGCGAGTCTTTCACCTGAGTTTCTTCACATCCGCAAAATGGACATTTCATTGCATTTCCCCTCTTTTTATCAGTTCTTCGGTTATTTTATACACCTGAGAAGAATATCTGGCTCCCTTTATAAGTATTGTATCGCCGTTTTGCAAGAGTTTATTTAATAAAAACTCGGCAATCCCGTCTTTTGAAGCAAAATAATATTGTTCTTTATCGACCGGTAATTGCGCCAACATATCCTTTGTTTCCGGACATACTCCCACCACAATATCAACATTGCTTTGCGCCAAAACCCGTCCTACTTCTTTATGACGTTCCCGACTGGTTTCACCTAGCTCTGCCATTTTACCCAACACGGCAATTTTGCGCCCTTTTGTCTGCATTTTACTCAAGTTATTAATTGCCATAATCATAGCTTCCGGCTGTCCGGAATAACTGTCATCAATCAGAGTATACGAACCGTCTGACAAACTAAGTGTATGACGTTTACCGCGCCCTTCTAACGCTCCGAAATCTTTTATATACGAAGCGGCTTTTTGTACGTCTAATCCCAATATCTCAACAACTCTCAATGCGCACCAAGCATTATATTCGTATTGTTCTCCTTCTTCTTGCGTCGTAAACTTTGCTTGAGGATGATTATTTTTGCCGAAAGTTTTAATGTTGTGCGTATACTTAAAAGCTGTTTCTTTTAATAACGACGCAAAATTTGTATCTTCATTAATAACGGCAACTCCGTTTTTGCTCATACTTTCAAATATTTCCGCTTTAGCGCCGGCAATACCTTCGAAATTTTCAAAAAACTCAATATGCATCGGATAAACATTGGTAATAACCGCTATATCAGGTTTAACCAGATTGGTCAAATACGATATTTCACCCTTTGCGCTCATACCCATTTCAATCACGGCATAGCTCGCTTTCATATCCATTTCGCACAAACTTTGCGGAACGCCCACCGCATTATTGTGATTGCCGCCGGTAGCATAAACCGGAGCAAATTTCGAAAGCAAAAAGGCAATCTCTTCTTTCGTGGTGGTTTTACCTGCGCTTCCGGTCAAACCGATTACGGTTCCGGTAAAAAGGCTACGATTATATGCCCCTATCTTGCCAAAAGCCTGCAATGTATCTTCAACAACAAGCTGACGCTCCGACGGAACATCATCAAGCAAACGCTCAACAACAACCAACGGGCAACCTGCCGATATAACTTCTTTTACAAAATTATGCGCGTCGAATCGCTCTCCTTTAAGAGCAATAAATAACGAAGTCGGTGTAATTTTGCGGCTGTCGGTTGAAACGTTATCAATCACAACATCAACTATCTTGTCAGCCGTGCATCCTAAAATCTGCGCTAGTTTTGCCGAAGTTATTTTTTCCATTTTATTTCTCTATATCCGCACTGGTTTTAACATAATTTTCCACCAATAACGCACCTTTTTTGGCCATACACATTGTCCCCGGACCGGCGATACACCCGCCCTCGCAGCACATAACCTCAAGCATATTGATATCAGCCGGCGCAGTCATAGCATACCGTTTCAGTTTTTTAACTGCTTCCGGATTTAAGCCGTCAATGCGTTCAGGTTTATATTCAGCTTTATCTCCCACAACAAATGCTACTGCACCCGCTACACCGCCGGAAATCGGATAGCGGCGCCCTTGAGCAGAAGACTCAACTGCAAAAGAATCCGCCTGCATTTCATTGACCTTAATTCCGGCAGCATCAAATAAAGCCTGTGTTTCTTCAAACACCAATACGCAGTCCACATTCGGATTTTTTTCGGCTTCCAAGCGTTTTGCCAAACAAGGACCTACAAATACCGATACACAATCCGGCCATTGTTTTTTAACTATCTCGGCAATATAATACATCGGACTGCCTGAGTTAGAAACATAAGGCTTGATTTCCGGAATATGCTTATCAACCGCCGCCATCCACGCCGGACAGCAAGAAGTAGTCATAAACTTAGCGCCTTCCTGCATACGCTCAATAAATTCAGCAGCTTCGGTTCTGGTAGTAACATCAGCTCCCTGTGCAACTTCCACCACCTCATCAAAGCCGAGTTTTTTAAATGCTGCAATCACTTTGCCCAAATCATTGCCGAATTGTCCGATAACAGCCGGTGCAAGCATTGCCACCGTCTTTTTATTTTTATCTTTGATTACTTTCAACACATCAACAATCTGCGAATTATGCACTATTGCCCCAAACGGACACGAAAGCAAACATTTACCGCAAGAAATACATTTATTGTAATCTATATGTTCGAAACCGTTTTCATCTTTACTGATAGCACTGACCGGACAAGCGTCTTCGCAAGGAACCGGTGCCTTATTAATGGCGCTGTATGGGCAATTTCCGTGGCAAATACCGCATTTTATGCACAAATCCTGATTAATTGAAGCTTTTTCACCAACGGTGATTGCTTTTTTCGGACAATTTACTTCGCAAGGTCTGGCATAACATCCGCGGCACATATCGGTAACCGTGTAACGAGTTTTCATACAAGCCGCGCAAGCCGACGGCATAACCGATACCGTAGCAATTTCCGGTCTACTGCGCTGCAAAGCTTTTTCTGCCATTACTGAAAGCGGAGCCTCAATATCTGCCTCACAAGGAGTAAATCCCATTGCCGCCAGACATTGTTCTTTAACTACCTGACGATCGCGTTCAAGTGAGCCGCGCATAACTCTTGCTCCGTCGGGTACAATGATGTTAACCGCATTATCAATATCCGTAAAATCATTTTCCAAAAAGCTTTTGGCAACCTGCGTCAATACATTCATACGCAGGAATGCCGCGTTGTTTTTCGGGTTAAGCATAAAAAAATCCTTTCATTAGTCCTCAAAATATGTGGGCAAGATATAGCAACTCACCGTAAATTGCAACAAATTTTTATTCTTTTAAAATCTGCCTGCTACGCTGCTTTTTTTTCTTCCTGCAACCATTTATTTACACCGTAATTGACTCCGAATAAAATAACAAAAGTAGCCACAATTCCTATATTATACCCGATAATCATTGTCAAAGCCGAAACTACTATATAGGCAAACGTATTAATGCGTAATGTTTGTCTGAATTCGTTATGGAAAATACCGGACAAAGCCCAGTGCATTGCCAAAGAATACAATCCGATTGCCGCAGCCGAAAACATTAAGAAAAATAGCACTATACCTGAGAAAATATATCTTCCCGATTTTTCCTGAATATACTCCGCAGCGCTATGCAATACTTCCGAATCAACAACAATATCCGGTACGTTTTTAAAATCGTGAATTTCCGTTTTGCTGTCAGATACGATGTATATATATTTGCGGCTGATATACAAACCCTTGTCTTTTAAGCCTGATGTCTCAAATTCATCCGTACGCGTATCCAGAACAACTTTGCGCACATTGTAGTTTGAACCGTAAGTACGGTCGATAATCGTATCTCGCGGCGCAACAATTTCGCCGCCGGAAACGGTAATAGGCAAAAAGCCGTCAATCTCCTGCTCCACTACCGGTATAGTCTGCTTTACGAAACTGGCACTCATATTCGTAAAGAACATCGAAACTATAACAGCATACACAACCAACGCTATAGCTCCAATCCATTTTCTGTTAAGCAAAGTATCATACATTACCTTTATCTCCTCCACAATTAAAATCCATCAAATAAATCAGGTTCTTTTGTTTTTCTTTCCGACAACTGTTCCATTGCCTTTTTGACAACGTTATAATTTACGGCACTCTGATAAGCAAGCGAAACTTCATCAATTTCTTTTACCAAATCTCTGATATATGCAAACGAGCGCTCGGTATTATTAATAATATACGTCAAAATATCTTCCCTGATAATAATTTGCCTGTCATTAAACAATTTAACAATCAGCATTTTCAGCATTACATCATCCGGTTCGGATATGGCAATACTCGGCAGAGAGTTAAGTCTGGTTTGCAAATCCGGCAATGAAAAATGCAAATTGTTTGCTGCCTTTTCTGCCGTCAACAGCATATATCTGCCTTGTTCGTTAAACATATTAAATAAATGAAACAAAGCCTCCTCATTATTTCCGCGATGCACATTTTCAACAACCAGACACTTATTTTCTTCCGCCAAACGCCTAACATTGCGGGAATTTATCTGCGCCGCCTCAATAATTGATGCTTCTTGCGGTTTAGAAAGATTTTGCCTTACTTTATTGATAAACAAATGCGCCAAATGCGACTTTCCGCACCCTTGAGGACCATAAATCAGTAATCCGAATGACACCCAATCAGGCCAAGTATCCAACATTTCGAAGGCTTGTATATTGCAATCGGAAACCATAAAATCTTCACGTCCCATATAATTACGGGCTTCAAATTCAAACGGTAATTGCCTTAATTTATTGTTCGCATTGTCTGTCATAATTTGGCTAGAACTTCCTTTATTTTCTTGTTTAAATCATCCAAACCGTAAGGTTTACCGATAAAATAAAAATCTTTCGAACCTGCCAGTTCTTTACGGGCAATCTCTTCGGAATAACCGGAAGCCAAAATAATGATGGTCTGCGGATTTTTTTCTTTCATAATATTTGCTAACTCTGCCCCGCTCATTCCCGGCATCATCATATCGGTAATCATCATATCAAACTTTTCGCCGCTCTCAATATGTTCCAACGCATTTTCCGCCGATATACAATCCACGACTTCGTACCCCTTCTGTCTTAAACCGCGTGCACCTACAATTCTTACGGCATCTTCGTCATCAACAAACAGAATTTTAACTTCTCCCGGATTGCGTAACACACTGCGCTGTGTATCAAATTCGGCAATATGCAAATCCAAAACCACTTTTTCACCGGCGGTTAAATTTTTTCCGGTCGCAATCGTTGTCATTGCAACTTTGCCGGATTTATCAAAAATAACTTTTTCTTTAGCTCTGTCCTCTACTTCGGTATCTTCCGTTTTTTCACGCGAAGGCAGATAAATTTCAAAGGTTGTCCCCTTGCCTACCTCACTGGTTACTTTTATAAAACCTTCCATCTGGCGAACAATTCCGTAAACCATAGAAAGCCCCAATCCCGTACCGGAGTTCAATACATTTTTTTTGGTTGAGAAAAACGGTTCAAAAATGCGTTCCATATTTTCTTTAGAAATGCCGCATCCGGTATCTTTCACACTCAAAACGGCAAAATCTCCCGGCTGAATTATATCTCCGCCGAACTGATAAGGTTCATCCAAATGTTCTACCCGAGCCGCCAATGTCAGCTCTCCTTCTCCGTTCATCGCATCCTTGGCATTAATTGCCAAATTAAGCAAAACCTGCGAAAGCTGAACCGTATCAACTCTGATATACCCCAAATCAGAACCGTAATTAACCTGCAGCCTTATTTTCTCACCCAAGATTCTTGAAACCAGATGTTCGTTATCGGCAAATGCTTCCGTAACATCTATCAGCTTAGGATTAAGCGGTTGCTTACGCGAAACGGTTAAGAGCTGTCTGGCTATTTCGATTGCCCGTGTAACATTATTCTTAAGTTCAATTAAATCGGCAAAAGACGGATCACCGATACCGTGCCTGCGAAGCAGCATATCGCAAAGCCCGACTATAGCGGTCAACAAGTTATTGAAATCGTGAGCAACTCCGCCGGCCATTTGCCCGAAAGCCTGCATTTTCTGCGCTTGCGCCACTTGCATTTCCAAATTGCGGCGATTGGTAGTATCTTGAATATAAAATAATAAGTTTTCACCGTCTGCCCCTTCGGGTTTCAAGTGATTTTCCAATTTACTCAGTGAAATTCTGACATTTTTCTCAGTCTCTTCGTTTTTAAATACTGTATCAAAACCTAATATTTTTTTATTTTCATCAGCCAAAGCTGCTATAATTTTCTTAATATCGTCACGACTTAAATAAGCGCTGAACTTTTGCCCGCCCAAATCATTATTTTTTCGTCCCAGCAATTCGGTTGCATAATCGTTTATCTCCAAAATCTGTAATTTTTTATCTGTCAATATTATACCCATCGGCAGCGTATTAAACAAATGCTCCAGTTTATAGGTGAGTAAATTAAGTTTTTGCCTTAAAGCATCATCGTTAGGAATATTCCATACCACAACTCCGCGTGTTTTAAGTTCCTCATTTTCCCGAATATTTTCTTGCTTTACAAATGCTTCACATTCTCCGTCCTTGGTTTTGAAGACTATATTATCGCTATATTCACCGTTTGCGGTGTGCAGCATTTCCGCCTTATAGGCTATAAAATCATCTATTGTTTTTCCGATGGCATCATTTTTATCGGTATCCAGCTTTTCCGCCAAGGCATTATTTATATATTCTATCTTACCGTTAGCATCGCAACTGTATAACCCTACCGGAAGATAGTCCAGAAAATGATGCAATGAAGACATCTCACTTTGAAAAACTTCGTCCATATTCTTGTAAGCGGTAATGTTTTCCACCGACCAAAATAAATATGCTTCTTTACGGATTTTACTCAGCGAATATTCGTGTTCAAAGATATCCGTCTTATTCAAATAAATCGGCTTTATATTTATTCTCAGCCACTCCTTTGCCACAAACACACTGTTTTGTTCCGGCTTTACCGAGATAATCACAGCCGTGGTCTGTAATTTATTGACGGCGGACGACAATTTTTGAAAATCCATTTTATTTGCTTGTGTATCAAGCATATTCTGTTCCAAAAATGTTAATATCGGAACATTTTGAAAATAATCAACTGCCGCTTTATTTATCAATACGGTCTCGCCTTTTGAATTATCAACTCGGCAATATTTACTGCGATCATTTATTATTTCGGAAGCCAGTGTACCAAAACCTATGGCATTTTCGCTTACTTTTAAAATTCTGATGGTAATAAGAATACACATAATATTCCATATCACCATTGATATTACAACATAAAGTGAATACTGCGGATATAAAAACAACGCAAAAACGCTTAAGGACATAAACATAATAGCATAGGCAAGAAACACCAAATTTCTTTCCAACTGGCGATCCGGACGGCGATTGTTTATATCCCCAAGCATTTATTCACCTTTTTTAAGTTAGCAAGTCAGCTTTTGTTTTACCGGTACGTTCTGTAATTTCACCGATTTGACGAGATACATCTGCCAACGGTTCAAGATATTTTTCAACATCTTCATTAAAACTTTTTGTTTCATAACGTTCCAAATATACACGAAGCGTTGCACCGCTTGAACCTGTACCTGACAATCTGTATACAATTCGCGAACCGTCCTCAAAATATACGATAAGACCGTTTTTGGTAGAACTTCCGTCAACCGGATCATTATAGATAAACGGTTTGGCTTCGCTCACTTTAAAAGCACCGAATGTTTTACCGGACAATGACGGCAGACGATTTTCCAAATCTTCCATCAATTTATTTGCCAATTCCGCATCGGCAATCTCGTAATCATTCCGCATATAATAGCTGCGACCGTATTTTTTCCAATGTTCACGCGTTATTTCTTCCACCGACTTACCGGTCGCCGCAATAATATTCAGCCAGAACAAAATAGCCCAAATTCCATCTTTTTCTCTGATATGGCTCGAACCGGTTCCGAAACTTTCTTCTCCGCAAAAAGTAATGCGTTTGCTATCCATCAGATTGCAAAAATACTTCCAACCGGTAGGAACTTCATAATACCCTATATTCAAGGCCTTGGCTACTCTTCCTACTGCACGGGAAGTTGCAGCCGATTTGGCAACCCCGTAAATACCGTCTTTATATGCAGGAATAAGTTTATAATTATCGGTTAATATAGCCAAACTGTCACTTGGAGTGACGAAAAACTTCTTACCCAGAATCATATTACGATCGCCGTCACCGTCATTGGCTGCTCCCATATCCGGAGCTTTATCGGACCACATTAAATTAACCAAATCTTTGGCATAAATCAAATTCGGATCCGGATGCAACCCGCCGAAATCTTCCATCGGTACGTAATTAACCACCGAACCTTTCGGTGCTTCCAAGATATCTTCAAAAATTTTTTGAGCATACGGACCGGTTACCGCATTCATAGCATCAAAACAAAAAGTAAATCCGCTCTTAAACAACTTTTTGATTGCCTCAAAATCAAAAATATTCTCCATCATATCAATATAGTCTTGAAGCGAATCAATAACTTCTATTTCCATATCGCCGAGTTTTTGTTTACCGATTTTACTCAAATCTACGTCATCGGCATCAAGAATCTTGTATTCTTTGATGTTGAGCGTATTGGCATAAATCTTATCGCTGAGCGATGTCGGGCATTGTCCGCCGGTTGACACGGCATATTTAATGCCGAAATCGCCGTTTATGCCTCCCGGATTATGAGAAGCTGTCAACACAAAGCCGCCGTCTGCCTTATTTTTCAACAATACTCGCGAAGAGGTCGGAGTAGATATAAAACCGTTCTGCCCGACAATCACTTTTTTCATTCCGGCGGCTGCTGCCATTTTCAGTATTTTCTGAATTGCTATCTTGTTATAATAACGACCGTCACCGCCGAGTATAAAAGTTTGTCCTTCAACTCCGCCGATGGCATCAAAAACACTCTGAATAAAATTTTCTACGTAATTTTCTTGTGACGCCACTTTAGACTTGCGGCGTAAACCTGCCGTTCCCATTTTTTGATCGGTATACGGCTTGGTTTGAACTGTTTTAATCATAAGCATACCCCTTTCTGAAAATATAATTATTATGTATATATATGTAACATTAAAAAGATTGCGAGGTAAAGTATTTTTATTTTGTTTGCCACATTTATTTATGTTTCCACAAATCATCGGTCAGATTTAAGATTTCGCGTCTGGCATAAACATCGTCCATTGACATTTTAAATATCTGCTTGTATTTAGCCATATCGGCGGCGCAATAGCCGTTTTCTACGTATCTGTATGCATCTCGATAATGCAAAGGCTCGGCAACCCTAAAACCTAATTGTTTACTCATACTCTGCATATCATCTTTCAGACTGTCATTTTTGCCCGTATATTTATTTTGCACCGCAATCCAGTTAAAATGCTTTATTCCTTTGGACGCCGCATTTTTTTTCGTTTGCCAAATAAGATTTATGTACGGATTATTAAACGACCAATTAAAATCTTTTTTTTCACATCCCAACGAAATCAGTGTATGAGCTTTGAAGAACACTTCGGAATATTTTTCGTTTTCCGCACTCGGAATTACCGCTACGACAATTGTTTTTTCATCATTATCTTCATTTATTGAATTTATTATCTGCGGCATCGGCATATCAATTTTGCATTGTAAACACATCAAAAGCCTGCGGCTCATAAATTCTTCAACCGTTTGATTTTTCGGAGCGAATAATTTTATTTTATACCCGTCAGACCACAAAGCCGCCGCCAAATTAACTCCGATAGTTGTTTTTCCGACGTCTTTTTCAGAACTGCTGACTATAATAACCGGAGTTTCTGCCATTATTTCTGCGCCAAATTCAGAGAAGTATTATCAGCCACAACCAAACAATTTTTCTTTTGACGCTTCATATTGGAACATATTTGATTTGCGGTATTTTTTGCCATTCCCACAACTTTAGAGCGATACATTGTTCCGGAACCTGTCTGCACTTTTTCAACCTTAATATTATAAACCGCATATTTTTTAGCTAAACTGTTCTTAATGCTTAAAGCATAATTTTTTGCCCGCTTATAATCGGAAAAAGCACCTACTTGCAAAGCATACTTACCGTTAGATACGATTTTTGTCTGCACCGGTTCTGATTTTATATTCCCCGATGCAACCGCAATGTTTTTTACTTTTGCGGCCAGCTTAGTTTCATTTTTAGCGTAAGCAACCGCTGTTGGCTTACCGTCAATTGCCTCACGCAAACCCGCTATATCAATATTCTTGGATTTTTTAAGTTCTATTAATCCCTTATCCATCATTAAAGCAGCTTTTTTATCGCGTTCATTCAGATATTTATGTCCCATCGTAACGGCGATAACTCTCTTACCGTTGCGCTTTGCCGAGGTAATTATATTATACCCCGAAGCCGCAGTATATCCGGTTTTCATACCGTCGGCGCCGGAAAACGTATCAAGCAAGTGATTATGACCGGTAATTGTCTGCCCTTTGTATTTAAAACTTTTCATAGCAAACAATTTATAATATTGCGGAAAATGATGATACACCGCCATTGCCAACTTAGACATATCACGGGCGGTTGTTTTTTGCTGAGAGTTAGGAAGTCCGGAAGCATTTTTAAATATCGTATGATTCATTCCGAGTTTTTTGGCTGTTTTAGTCATTAATACGGCAAATTCAGCTTCCGATTTAGAAAAATGTTCTGCCAGAACCGTAGCGCAGTCGTTGGCAGATTTAACAATCACCGCTTTGATAGCATCATCAACGCTAATTGTTTCTCCGGCTCTTACGCCTAATTTTGAAGGCGAGCGTCCGGCGGCAACTTTAGATACTTTGAGCTTATCGCTTAATTTCAAATGTCCGTTTTCCAGAGCATTGAAAGTAATGTATAAAGTCATTAATTTGGTAAGTGATGCCGGATATCTCACTGCATCAGCATTAGATTCGTACATAATTTTTCCGTTATCGGCATTAACCATAATCGAAGAAGTGGAAGCCTGAACATTTCCGGTTCCTAAAACGCTCCCTAAAAATAACAAAATAAACGCTGCTTTTCTGAACATTCCATACCTCTTAAAAAATCATTGTATTGATTGTAGCGGTTAAAATGTAACAAAAGGTTAATAATGCGGTATATTTTTTTTATTTTCTTATAATTTCATAGCATTTTCGTCAAAATACATCTGTAGGCTTCCTATTAAATGTAACAATAAAGACCATCGCTCGCTTTGCCTCTAGGCAAATGCGTCCGGCGATCTTCGAATTGATATAATACGGCTGCAACGCTAAAGCGTTGAAGATCAGATTCCTTGACGCACGAATGCGTAGCATCGTGCGAGGAATGACGTTTTCATATCATACACAATTCAAACCGCCGTTCTTTTATTGACCGTATTGCTTTTATAACGGTAAAAGCGGAGACCACGCCGGATCGGAAGCATCCGCAGGAGTAATAATACGGCGTTCATTATATCCGGTTAAATCAATGGTATACAAACGAACAGGCGAACCTCTGTCCTGACGGAAATACATCAAAACGCGTCCGTTCGGAGACCACGTAGGTCCTTCCACCAAATAACCATCTGCCAAAATACGTTCACCGCTGCCGTCAGGAGCCATAACACCGATATAAAACGCCCCGCCCTGCATTTTGGTAAATGCTATATAATCACCGCGCGGCGACCATACCGGAGTTGCATAACGCCCTTTACCGAAACTTATGCGTTCAACATTACTGCCGTCGGCGTCCATAACATAAAGTTGCTGATTTCCGCCGCTGTCGGAATTAAATACTATTTTTGAGCCGTCCGGCGAATAACTCGGCGATGTGGATATTGCACTGCCGAAAGTTATTTGCTTGATACTGCGCGAATTTAAATTCATCTCATATATATTGGTTGAACCGTTATGGGCGTAACTCATCAATACTTTTGAGCTATCCGGCGACCAAACCGGAGCAAATGTCATCCCCGGAAAATTACCCAAAACCTGTTTACGGTTATTGGTCAAATCCATCATATAAACGCGCGGATTGTTACCGACATATTCCAAATAAGTAATTTTTTGCATATTCGGAGAAAAACGCGGAGTTAACACCAGATTTCTGCCGTCTGTCAGGAATTTATGATTTTCACCGTCCTGATCCATAATAGCCAACCGCTTAACCCGACGATTTGCCGCTCCGCTTTCCGACACATAAACCACGCGAGTATTGAAATATCCTTTATCACCGGTAAGTCTTTCATAAATGGCATCAGCCACTACGTGAGCGATTCGGCGCCAATTGTTTTTAGATGATGTAAAGGTCTTGCTCAAGAGTTCTTTCTGAGAAACTACATCCCACAAACGGAAATTAACTTGCAATTTTTCGCCTTCCGTTTCCACAATCTGACTTTGTACCAAAGCTTGCGATTTTATCGCCTGCCAATCAATAAACTGCGGTTTTTGATTAATGGAAGTCAGCCTTTCAATATAACTATCCTGCGGAATAATCCTGAACAAACCGCTTCTGTCTAAATCAGCCGAAATCACCTCGTGGATTTTATCTCCGTAATTTTTACCGATAATTTTGGTAAAAATATTGGAATTGGAGCCAATCATTTCCGGAATGGCAATCGGCATCGGATTGCGGGTAGCTCCTCGCACATCAATTTCCAACTCGGCGTGTGCCGGAGTAACGGCAAACAAAATTAACGCCGCAAGCAAATACTTGAACTTTTTCACTTTTTCACCTCTTTTAATAAACTTTATACGTACGCGATACAATACTATTGAATTTGTAAATAGTAAAGTAAAAAAAAGATTATAGACAGCCATTAATCCGTTGACATTTAGTTTTGGTTTATTTAAGAATGAATATCAACGGAGATAATATGAATATAAATGATTTTAACAAATGTCTGCCGCCGTATAAGGCGCTTTTGGGCTTTGACTACGGAGCAAAGCGCATCGGATTGGCGGTATCTGATTTAATGCGCGGAATTGCCACTTCTTACAAAATTCTTTATCGCTCTGCTTGGGAAAAAGATTTGGCGGAAATCAAAAAAACGGTTATCGAAAAAGAAATCGGCGGATTCGTATTCGGTTTACCTTTGCAAATGAACGGAGAAGAAGGTGAAATAGCCAAAGAAGTCCGCGCTTTTGCCGATAAACTTACCAAGGAAATTCCTCTGCCGGTTTTGTTTTGGGATGAAAGACTTTCTTCTTCTGCAGTCGAGCGCTTTTTAATTGATGAAATTGACCTTTCGCGCGCCAAACGCAAAAAAGTTTTGGATTCTTCTGCCGCCGCTTATATTCTGCAAGGCGCGCTTGACGCTCTGCAATATCAAAAATCAGATTAATGATATTTTACGTAAGAAACCCCGCTGACATAATGTCCGCGGGGTTTCTTGTATTTAGATTAGAAGGATTTCATACCTAAGGCAACACAAGCACGCTTCAGCCTGCTGCTCAGCTCAGTCATATCCGTGGTCTCATCGAAACCGACGGTTACAACCTTGCGTCCGGCACGGCGAGCGGCTCTGCTGATAGCCTCCCAGTTCTCTACTCCATTCTTGTTGTAGATGATAACCTGAGGTATCTCAGGGAACGCCGTCAGCATAATCCACGTATGGGTTCCTGCGATGCCTATACTGCCGTTCAGACGGCTGTATAGGTTGTGGTACATACGATGCTCAACACCGCGTATACCCAGAACCTCCTGATGCTCCTTAAGCCCAGGAACGAACATATTGAACTCTTTCGCCAGCTTCTTGACAGTGTCAAGGTCGGCTACTTTGTTAAAATGCTGTCCGAGTATCAAGTCACACTTGTCCTTCAAGGACTCGAATACCGACGGATCAACTGATTGTTCCTTGGCACTTACTCCGCACTCGCCGTCACTCAGCAACTTCTGAGGAACGACAAGAATGTTGTAGTAGTGCGACGGAGAGTACTTGAAGAACTCCGGCTCGTCGAACTCCACAGACGGCTCAATAGATGTTGAGAAGAACTTTTCCCACTCCAAATCAGAGAGCTGTCCGGCCTTAAGCTCTGCTATAATATCGCGAGCGTCCAGCGCGTCTTTCTTCTCAAAAGGAACGATTTTTACATCGTAGAAGTAGCGCATAAAGCGAGCTATCTTCTCGGCCTCAGCGTTATACTCTTCCTTGTTCTCCTTGTTTGGGCAAACGAGAACATCTACCCCGTAAGCGGCTGCAAAATTACAAGCCATAATCTCGTGACCAAAGTTGGCACGAATAATGATACTTTTTCTCATGATTTTATTGGTTAATTGTTAATATTTAATTAGGAGATATTAACACAGCCAGAACATCACAAAGCAACTGCTCCGCTAATCTAAACCATCCATAATCTCCTAAAATAATTTCTATAAACACCTGTAGTGTAGCAGACTTTGTCAAATTTGTCAACAGTTTTATGCCGAATTTTTAAATATAGCTCGATTAAACAGTTTTGTTAAATTCTGCGCATTATAATACTAATTTTGTCATCTATAAGATTCGGCAAAAATATCGGCTCATAGACCGGTATGACGATGGAAGAAAATGTCATTGCCTTTTTACTGTCATTCCTTTTGCGGTGTGCGGCGCATCACTAAAAATGTCATCAATCCAGTTGAAAAAGTTATACACAAAAGTTTTTAGATTTAGCGTTTAAGCAAATGATAA
>JAFUSH010000017.1 GCA_017471705.1 Alphaproteobacteria bacterium
ATCAAGTATCCTTTGTTTAGCGGGCGGAGAACCTGATGACAACGAACTTTATGTTCTATCCCTCGTCGTTCATCCGCCCTTTTTTCTTTTTACAACTCTTTTTATAATATAAAATTAACTAACAATACCTCGAGGTGTGCGGTGCATCACCTCGTTAAGGTATCTGACCTTTCAATGCGATAGCATTGCTTCAGTATAAAAAATCGGAAGCCCCTCTGACGTTTTCTGGCGAAAACGAGGGGTGACTTTTGTTTTTTTATCGTTATAACTCCGAGCAGAGAAAGGTCAGGGTATCTGCCGATTAATTTAAAATAATGAGCCTAAAGTAATAAATCGTAACTTTTTGTGTGTTGCATATAACAGATAAAATTTATATGCTGAAGGCAGGTTTTGATAAATTTTTATAAGGGGAAAAGATATGGCAAAAATTCATCCTACCGCGATTATCGAAGATGGTGCGCAAATTGCAAACAGCGCAGAAATAGGTCCTATGTGCTGGATTAGCTCACAGGCAAAAATAGGGGAAAATGTAAAACTTTTGGGGCAAGTAACAGTTTACGGAAATACTACAATCGGTGAGGGAACCATAGTTTTTCCGGGAGCGCGTTTAGGATGCGGTCCGCAAGACCACGGTAATGAATTTCAGCCTGAAGCAAAATTGATTATCGGTAAAAATAATATCATTCGCGAAAATGTGACAATGCATTCGGGAACACCTAAAGAACACTTTACCACGGTAGTCGGTGACGGTGGTATGTTTATGATTAACTCCCATATTGCCCACGATTGCGTGGTAGGCAATAATGTTATTATGACCAATAATGCGGTTATCGGCGGACACGTTCATTTGGGGGATGGTGTTATTTTAGGCGGTAACTGTGCCGTTCACCAATTTGTTCATATCGGTCGCAAAGCTATGGTCGGCGGAGTTTCCGGCGTGTCTCGTGATATTATTCCGTTCGGTATTGCCAACGGAATGCCGGCACGCCTGCGCGGTTTAAATGTCATCGGTATGAGCCGCAGCGGTATTGATGAAAAAACAATAAAAGCTTGCACCAGAGCCTTTATGTATATATTCAAAGGTAAAGAGGGTAATTTTGAAGAACGTGTAAATTCTGCCTATGAAAAGTTCAGAGATAATCCTATGGTTATTGAACAATTGGATTTTATAAAAGAATCGCTTAAAGGTAAACGAAATGTGACAGTTGCCGAATAATTTAGCTGATTTACGGCAAAAGAGAAGGAGCTTTATCAGAGGCTCCTTTTTTGTATGTAGTGTATTATCATTGTGTGTTTATACGGTTTTCGAACATCCGCCCGCTTTCTCGTAAAGTGGGTTTTTTGTTATTGCAAATTGTAGGGAACTGAAAATATGAAGAAATTTTTGATAATTTCAAGCCTAGTATTTATGTTTTCGCTTAATACAAAGGCTGAATACTATAATAATGAGTATGGTAATATGTCGGCATCTCAAAGTGCTGTTTTTGCAACCAGTATGGGACGTTCGTTATTAGTATTGAGGAATAACGAGGCATATTCAATATATACAAATATGAGTTTGCAACCTTTTTCGTATATGATGCTAGCTTTAGCAATATCATCAGTTTTGAAATCGGATCAAGATACTTTTCCTTTATCTTGGAAAAATAAATTTGATGTATGCCTACAAGGTTTATCTGAAGATGAAATTATATATGAAATAGCATCAAAGGGGATGCAATATAGAATGGATAATGTTCCCTTAGTAATCTATGCTACACAAACTATAATGCATAAATGTAATTTAGTATCAGATATTGATTACAGTACATATATGAAAAACATTTCAGCTGATTCAAAAAAAGCTATGCCTTTATTGAATCAAGTTTTTAATTAGGAATATTATAATATGGGTATAATAAATGTAATCAGAAATTTTGTAATTGGAATTATAAATTTTGTAGTAGGAATTATCAAATTCATTTTATGGGTTTGTATAATACGTTTTATAATATTTATAGCAATAGCGGGGATTGCATATATTGATCATACAGAAAATAATAAAGCGAGCTATAATACTGAATACAATTATTCCATAAAGAATACTAAGTAAATTGTTCATATATAATTTCCTAAAAACATTTCAGATATAGAAAAACGTATTAGGGTGATTTGCTCGTTTGTGTAAACATATTTGTCGCATAATGTATATTATGTATAGTTTAGCTTTGAGAAAAACGTCTAATATCAATATGTTGGCGCTTTTACAACATTGAGGCTTTTATAAGCTGTTTTGTGTACGCCTGCTGCGGATTATTAAATATTTCTTCTGTGGAACCGCTTTCTACAACTTTTCCGTCTTTCATCACCATAATTTTATGTGACATAGCTTTTACTGCGTTCATATCGTGCGAAATAAAAATATATGAAAGCCGGTGTTTCTGTTGCAACTCCTTCAGCAGTTTTATAACTTGAGCCTGTACCGTAACATCAAGTGCCGATGTCGGCTCGTCAAGAATTATTATACGCGGATTCAATATTAATGTTCTCGCTAAAGCTATTCTTTGCCGCTGTCCGCCGGAAAATTCGTGCGGATATTTATTAAGGATTTCTTCGCTTAATTCAACCTCTTGTATGATTTTCTTTATCATATTTATCCGTTCGTCATTACTTATCTGCGGATAATGTACACTTAAACCTTCTCCGATTGTTTGCGCAATATTCATTCGCGGATTGAGCGAATTATAAGGATCTTGAAAAACTATTTGCAGATTCTTGTTGTGTGATTTAACTTCCTCTAATATGTAATTGTTTTTTAATAATATTTTTCCATTATATTTGACCAGATTAACTATAGACATTGCTAAAGTGGTTTTACCGGAGCCGGACTCGCCGACAACCCCCAAAGTTTCTCCTTGAGCTAATTCAAAACTTACATTATCAACAGCTTTAAGTTCTTTAGTAACTTTTCCCCATAAATTTTTCTTTAGCGGAAAAGAAACTTCTATATTTTCGGTTTTCAGTATAATACTGTTTTTATTTTTTTCACATAAATTCAATAATAAATTTGATGAAGTTAATTTTTTAGTATAATCGTGTTGCGGGTGATTAAATATCTGTTCCGCCGTTCCGTACTCTACCAAATTGCCTTGATACATCACGGCAATATTATCTGCTATTTTATGTACCAAACGTAAATTATGGCTGATAAATATAATTGCCATTCCCAATTTTTGCTTTAATTCCAACAATAAATCAATGATTTGTTCTTGGATGGTAACATCAAGCGCGGTTGTCGGTTCATCTGCTATTAAAATTTTCGGGTTATTGGCTATAGCCATTGCTATCATAACTCTTTGTCGTTGTCCGCCGGAAAGTTCAAACGGATACGCATTTATTTTATTTTCCGGATTAGGAATATTTACCGCTTGCAGAAGTTCTAAAACACGCTCTTTTCTGGCTTGTTTACCTAATTCAGGTTGATGCAGTAATAAACTTTCTTCTATTTGTTTGCCTATTTTATGCAACGGATTTAATGATGACATCGGTTCTTGAAAAATAAAGGCAATATCCCCGCCCCTGATTTTTTGAAAATCTTTATTATTCATTCCGATAAGTTCTTGATTATTAAATATAATCGACGATTTTTTTCCGTGTCTGGCTTTAGGATACGGCAAAAGTCCAAGTATGGAAAGTGCGGTAACCGATTTACCGGAACCTGATTCCCCGACAATTCCCAGAATTTCGCTCTCATTTAACTTCAAACTTACATCATTAACAGCTTGAGATTCGATATTTTCGTGGTTAAGGAAGTTAACTGATAAATGATTTATTTCCAATAAACTCATCGGTCATTTCTCCTCGTATCCAAGGCATCGCGAATTCCTTCACCGATGAATATAAGCATTGAAAGTAAACCGGAAAGCACAATAAATATGCTTATTCCAATCCACGGAGCTTGCAGGTTATCTTTTCCCTGTCGCACCAAATCACCCAACGAAGGATAATCGGCAGACAACCCTAACCCCAAGAAGTCTAATGCACTTAATGCCGTTATTGCCTCTGCCATTATAAAAGGTATAAAAGTTACCGAAGTCACCAGTGCATTAGGTAAAATATGGCGGAACATTATACGGAAATTACCGACACCTAATACCTTCGCCGCTTTTACGTATTCAAAATTTCGTAAACGCAGAAATTCGGCGCGTACCATTGAAGTCAAACCGGTCCACGAAAACAGCAATAAAATTACTAATAAACTCCAAAACGTCGGCAGAAAAACACTGGCAATAATAATCAATATAAACAATTGCGGTAAAGAATCCCAAATTTCAATAAACCTTTGCATTATTAAGTCAACTTTACCGCCGAAATATCCTTGAATTGCCCCGATGAAAATACCTATAACCGAAGATATGACTGTCAGAAAAAATGCAAAAATAACCGACAATCGTATGCCGTATAATATGCGAGCCAAAACATCGCGCCCTTCTTCGTCGGTACCAAGCCAATGGTTTTTGTCCGGTGCTGAGGGAGTAGCTTTTTCCAACATATAATCAACGGTATTGTACGAATATGGTATAATCGGCATAATCATCCAGCCGTTTTGCTTAATATTTTCAACAATTAACCTATCTTTATAGTCGGCTGCGGTTGGAAAATCCCCTCCGAAAAATTCGTCGGTATATTGATGAAAAGCCGGAAACAGAATATGATTATTATATTTTATAATCAAAGGTTTATCATTTGCAATTAAATTTGAAAATAAAGAAAGAATGAATATGCAGGAGAATAACAGCAACGACCAAACCGCTCTCTTATTTTTATAGAATTTACATATTTTTTCTCTCAACACCATAGCCACTCACTCGGCAAATATATCATTCAGCTCCAATTTTTCAAATTCGGCATTCAAATCTTTGTTAGCCTCATCTTCCGGAATCATCTTATTATCATTATCTTCACGGGAAGTAATAAGACTGTCATCTTCTTTAGTATCTTGTCCGTTAGCTGTTTTCCAACCTTCATACCATTTATCGAATTTATCTGAATAATCATTGTTAATATCCCTTAACAAGTAACTTATTTTACGATTGATTTCATTAACTACATTTGTATGCAATCCTAAATTTGCCGGATTACATCTTTTAAAACCATACAAATATTCTGCAACAAAATCTGTTGTCGAACAAAGTTTATCGTCATTTTCATACTTTGTCATACCGGAATCGTGTACAGCCATTTCTACCAATCTATTGGCAATAAAATCTTCGCTAACATCATCAATAGGTTCGTTTTGAAAATTATTTAGTCCGGAAGTCCCTTGAACCATTAAAACAGTGTTATCCCAAATGTTTGCTTTTTTCAATTCATCTATAAAATATTCCATTTTACCGATTAAGCAACGGGTTTGCTGTAAATATGCATCGCGTCTTTGATAAGTATAATCACGTTTTATCCACGGCAGATTACTTTTGTTGAGCCATTGTGTCTGCGGACGAATATGACAATATTCATCATATATATACATATCCGAAGGAATATCTGCAAACACAAAATATGCTTGTTTACCCTCGTCTTTTTTAATATCTTCAAGCAAAATATCAAAAGTCTTAACGGAATTAACCACATAGAGATTATTATAATTTGTGCCGACCATAGGCATTTTATCAACATTTGCTACCGGCTCCAACAACTTATATAATGACGGCAAAACATTATTAAACAAATCAATGCTAGAAATCCAATCTATCATTAAAATTCCGGTTTTAGCCCATAATGAGATATTATCCATATCGTATAAATTAGTAGGTCGATTAACTTTTTCCACGCAGCGACTAACATTAAAAAAATAGTTTTTGCGGCACATATCAAAATCACGGGATTTATATGCCGAAATTTGGAATTTATTTTTTCTGAAAATATCGTATAATTCGGTATCTTTTAAATAGATGAACTCATTGCGCAGATTATAGAAGCGCCAATATTCCGTAAGCAACCTGTTTTTTAATATGTGTTTTTGAGTTTCTGATTTAGCGGCAGGGTTAAGTGCCGCAGCCATATTATATAAATAACTTTTTTCCGGAGTATAAGCTCTGTTATAAACCTTGAAATTATTTTTCTGCCAAAAACCGCGTATAAGATGTCTGGTTTCTTCTGCTTCCGGACTGTGAAATGTCGATATATACGAATAAGACACAAAATCAGGCAACATCAGGTAAACAAATTTTTTGTTTTTTGTATCTGATGGTTTCTGAATATTAAAAGCCTCAATATATTCGTGAGTTTCCGTACTGTTAGTATATGAAATGTATATATGAAGAAATAATACTCCGGCAGCTACGACATAAAGTATGCGATATATCTGTCTGTTTTGCTCAAACACAAAAAAAGATACAACGGCAAATACCACTCCTATTACAATATATATAGGTACTATATGACTTCCTATATTTACGTAATGATAATATTGAGAAAATTGTTTAAAAATCATATATACAAAAAATAACGAGTAAAAAGCGACAACCGCGTGTTTAAGCTTGCGATATTTATAACAGCTCAGTATGGTAATTGCAGAGTACAATATTATTCCGCTCATAATTATCATAACTTCTCCGGTCGGAAATGCCGAAAACTCAAAAGTTTTAACATTTCCGGAGCTTGCAAACAACATAAAGTCGGTCATCAATAAAAACGATATAAATAATATTGACAATAAAGTATCCAACCATTCAGGGTTATATATAATTTTATGGTCTTTATCTCCTTTACGGGAAAAACGTCCCTCATAATCGTGAGATAAGGGAGAAATCACAACCTTGTTATCTTTGGTTGAATTTAACTCGTTCATAAACATATCAGTTGTCCAATTTTTCTTTCACCAATTTATTTACGATTTGCGGATTAGCTTTGCCCTGCGACAATTTTAAAGTTTGTCCCACAAACCAACCTGCTAAATTAGTTTTTCCGTTTTTATACGCGGCAACATTATCCGGATTGTCGGCAATAACTTTTTCTATTATTGCCTCAATTGCCGAAGTATCGGTCACTTGTTTAAGTCCCTTTTCTTCAACTATTTTTTCCGGATTTTCACCGGTTTCGCTCATAATTTCAAATACATCCTTGGCTATTTTTCCCGATATGATTTCTTTGGTAATCAGCTCCACCAACGCTCCTAAATTTTCGGCAGATACCGGACTCTGGGTTATATCCAAATGTTTTTTGTTAAGCATTGCAAAAAAATCACTCATCATCCAGTTAGCCACTTTTTTAGCATCGTGACTTTGAGCGGCTTTCTCAAAGAAATCGGCAGTTTCCTTATTTTCGCAAAGCACGGTTGCATCGTATGACGTGAGCCCCAATTCTGATATAAAACGTTGTTTTTTGGCATCAGGCAATTCAATCATTTCGTCTTTTACCGCGGAAATATATTCATCGGTTAAAATAAGCGGAGGTAAATCCGGTTCCGGAAAATAACGGTAATCGTGAGCAAACTCTTTCTTACGCATAACTTTTGTCAGACCGGTACTCGGATCAAACTGTCTGGTTTCCTGCTCAATTTTGCCGCCGTTTTCGTATACTTCAATATGTCTTTTAGCTTCATTTTCGATAGCCTGCATAACGAATTTAACGCTGTTTACGTTTTTCATTTCACAACGGGTTCGAAATTCATTCGAACCGTACGGGCGAACCGAAACATTAACGTCGCAGCGCATAGAACCTTCATCCATATTACCATCGCAAGTTCCCAAATAACGTAAAATTGAACGCAGTTTACGCAAAAATGCTCCGGCTTCTTCCGGAGAACGAAAATCAGGTTTGGTCACAATTTCCATTAGTCCCACCCCTGCTCTGTTTAAATCTATAAAACTTTTGGTCGGACTTAAATCGTGGATTGACTTTCCGGCATCCTGTTCTATATGCATACGCTCAATGCCGATATTTTTTGTACTGCCGTCGCTTAAATCAACGCAGATATTTCCTTCGCCCACTATCGGATAACGGAATTGCGTAATCTGATAATCAGTCGGCATATCGGCATAAAAATAGTTTTTGCGTGAAAATTCAGAATATTTATTAATTTTTGCATTCAATCCCAAACCGGTTTTAACTGCCTGATGTACACACTCCTTATTGAGTGTCGGTAACATTCCCGGCATACCGGCATCAACTAATGATACGTTGGTATTCGGTTCATCGCCGAATTCGGTTGAAGC
Source organism: Alphaproteobacteria bacterium (assembly GCA_017471705.1). GTDB lineage: Bacteria > Pseudomonadota > Alphaproteobacteria > RF32 > CAG-239 > RUG410. Next base: position 8,196 of record JAFUSH010000017.1, read on the forward strand.
ACCGCTGAAAATCTTTGATTTTGAAATAATTTGGCAATGAATTTCCAAGCCGACTACGACTTCCCATTTTCCTTTTGCTGTTTCTATAACATAGTCTGCCATTTTATTTCCTTTCAAACTTTGCATCTTCTTCAATTTTGGCCGCAACATTAAACACGGTAACTTCGTCAAAAGGTTTCCCTATAAGCTGCATTCCGAGCGGTAAACCGTTTTCAGACAAACCTATCGGTAAACTTAAAGCAGGAAGTCCGGCCAAATTAACCGAAACCGTGAACACATCGTTTAAGTACATATTAATCGGGTTCTCAAGCATACTTTCATCACCTATCGGAAAAGCCGTAATCGGCGAAGTAGGTGTTAAAATGATATCGCATTGTTTAAATGCTTCCATAAAATCATTATGAATGAGGCGACGCATTTTTTGCGCTTTGAGATAATACGCATCATAGTATCCTGCCGATAAAACATACGTTCCAATCATAATACGACGCTGTACTTCTTTTCCGAAGCCTGAAGTTCTGGTATTTATATACAAATCGTCCAAATTTTTGCCCTCGGCACGGAAACCGTAGCGAATACCGTCATATCTTGCCAAGTTGGACGAAGCCTCTGCCGGAGCTAAAACATAATATGTCGCCAAAGCATATTTGGTATGCGGTAAAGATATTTCTTTTATAATTGCTCCGCGTGCTTTCAAATACTCTGCCGCCTTATCCCAATAAGAAGCGACTTCATCGTTTAATCCTTGCGGACGATATTCTTTCGGCACTCCGACAACCAAACCTTTTACATCACCATTCAATAAATTAGGAAAATCAGGAACGGCAATATCGCAAGATGTGGAATCTTTTTCATCAAATCCGGCCATACTCTGCAACAATAAAGCGCAGTCTTTAACATCTTTGGCAATCGGTCCGGCTTGATCCAACGAAGAGGCAAATGCTATAATTCCATAGCGTGAACAACGACCGTATGTCGGTTTTATACCGGTACAGCCGCAAAAAGCTGCCGGTTCGCGGATAGAACCTCCGGTATCGGTTCCGGTTGCCGCAGCACACATATTTGCCGCAACGGCAGCCGCCGAACCGCCGGAAGATCCGCCCGGAACTAAATCGGTATCTTTGCTCCACGGATTAACTACCGGTCCGAAATAGCTGGTTTCATTACTGCCTCCCATAGCAAACTCATCCAGATTAAGTTTGCCTAAAAATACGGCACCGTCATTTAGTAAATTTTGTGTCACGGTTGATTCATAGGGCGGAATAAAATTATCTAAAATATGCGAGGCTGCCGTGGTTCTGATATCTTTGGTGCAGAACAAATCTTTAATTCCCAAAGGAATCCCCTCTAAAAGACGATTATTTCCGCTTTGATAATTTTTATCGGCAATTTCTGCCTGTTTTAAAGCCTTATCGGCGCATTCGGTTATATAGGCGTTATAATGTCTGCCTTTTTCCATATTTTCAATATAAGCTTTAGTTAATTCCACCGAACTTATCTCTTTGTTTTGTAAGGCTTTTAAAGTTTCACATACGGTTAATTTGGTGATATCGCTCATATTTTTACTCCACTACCTTCGGCACCGCAAAATAATCATATTCGGCAGACGGTGCATTTTTCAAAATATCATCACGACAATTGCCTGCGGTTATTTCATCATTTCTGACACGCAAGTTTACATTATTTACCGAAATTAAAGGTTCAACCTCATCGGTATCGATTTCATTCAACTCTTCTATCCATTGCAGGATTTTATTAAATTCCTCTTTAGTCGATTCTATCTTATCGTCATCAACTTTCAAACGTGAAAGAAAGGCTACTCTCTTCACTGTTTCGTTATCTATTGCCATTATATAATCCTCTTTTATTACATATTTATGCTAAACGGTAACAATACAGTATCATATTGACAGCGTTTGAAAAGTTTTAAATAACGGATATCAACACTGCTGTTATCGATAATTTTATTTATTCCCGCGTTACCGCTTAAAATCAAATCGCGTAATTTTTCACTAAAGCTCTTTTCACGCGGATATGATATTATTTTAAATTTCTGTTTAGGTTTTATATTACTGCGTTTTTTCGCTTCCAATAAGGCATCATCAAGACCGCCCAATGCATCGACAAGCCCCAATTCAAGAGCCTGACGTCCGCTCCAAACTCGGCCGCGCGCTATTTCATCTATATTTTTGGTAAGCTTGCGATTTTCCATAACTTTAGCGGTAAAATCTTTATAAACTTCATCAAGTGAAGCATTGAAATTTTCTTTTTCACTATCCGAAAAAGGAGTATTTATACTTAAAATGCCTGCATTATTACCTATTTTTATACCATCCCAACTTATATCCAGTTTTTCCCATAACTTTTGCGCCGTGAATTTGCCGCCCAAAACACCGATGGAGCCGGTGATTGTTGTTGGCTCGGCAATAATGTAATCTCCGGCGAGTGAAATAAAGTATCCACCCGATGCGGCATATCCCGATTGAGAAACAATAATCGGAATATTTTTATTTTTTTTCAGTTGTTTTAATGCAAAGTATATTTCATCCGCCGCATTATAACTTCCGCCAGGGCTGTCAATGCGAACTATTACGGCTTTAAGATTATTAATGTCTTCTATTTCTGATATATCAGCAAGTACGCTTTGACTTCCCAAAACATATTCACCGTCTATATCTGAAGATGTTTCTCCGGTATTGATAATGCCGTTTAGATTCAGATATGCTATTGTCGGAATATTTCCGGTATTCGGATAAATTTGTGAAGCGTAATCCTCTATTGAAATAAAGTTTTCCGCTCCCTCACCTTTTAATTTTTCTTCTAACTGAGGTAAATACATCAATTCATCAATCAAACCGAATTTAACTCCGTCTTCGGACGAAATCGGCGCATTATTAATCAAATCATCAATGTTTTGCGTAAGTTTACGATTATTTTTTATATCGGACTTGATTTCATTCATCAACTCATTGCCCAAATTTTGCATTTCTTCACGAAAAGGCTCGGACATTTTATCATCTGTAAATGATGCCATTGCCGTCTTGTATTGGTAACGTGTATAAAATTCGGCGTCAACTCCGATTTTATCCATTAATTTCTTGAAAAACGGAACTTCTATACTGATACCGGTTATACCTATTGAAGTATGAGGCTGCATATAAATCTTATCAAAAAATGTGGCTAAATAGTATTCTCGATTTCCGCGTCCCAAAGGTCCGAACCCTTGGGAAAATACGTAGGCCGGTTTACCTGAAGTCTTATAACTCGTAACAGCCCTTGCTATATCCTGTATTTGCGCCATTTCCAAATTACTTACGTCTATTCTGGCAATTATGGCATCAATACGGTCATCTACGGCTGCTATTTCAATCGCTTTTATCAATTTTTGGAAACTCATACTCTGACGATCCAAAATCTCATCAAGTAAATTGTCTGTCGGAACTTCCGAAAAATTATGATTCATATCAACCATTATCATTGTATGCGGCGGAATATAAATCCGACGGTTATTATACCACCCGATAAATAACGCCGCAATTCCGCCTGTTATTACCAAAGCACCTAACACCGTGCAGAACGATTTTATATATTTTCCGAATTTACGCATTATGATGTTCTTTCCATATTTTTGCCGCGTGCGGATATTTTTCCACAGCTTCTTTATTGAGTTCGGCACATTTACTCTCTATAGCATTCTGCAGTTCATTCATAAATTCTTCTTTAGTTTTTCCTTCGGCGCTGATTGCCGGCAAAAATTCAAATACTGCGGTTCCTGAATATCTTAAAAATGAATTTTTTGCCCAGAAAAATCCGGTGTTTATCGCTACCGGAACAACCGGTAAATGCAGATTTTCAGCTAAAAACATTATACCGGATTTATACCCCTTGGTAGTTCCCGGAAAACAACGGGTCCCTTCCGGAAAAATGACCACGGGACGTCCTGTATCCGTCTTTTTTTTCACTTCGCTCAGCATATTTTTCATTGCGCTTGCTCCGCCTTTACGATTAACCGGAATCATTCCGTAAAAATACTGTGTCCAGCCGAAAAACGGCATAAAAATCAATTCTTTTTTCAAAATATAAGTGGTAGTCGGAACAAATTGAGTAAAAGCGTACGTTTCCAGCGCCGATTCGTGTTTACAGGCATACAAAACATTTTTATTTAATATATTTTCTTTTCCTCTTATTTCAAACTTTATACCGGCAAACAAATGAACCCAAAAGAGCGCTATCGGCATAATGATTTTATCCCAATAAAAAATAGTCGCTTTTCTCGGTAACAAAGCTACGATAAGCTGAAATGTACAGCCCAAAAATAACGTTCCGAAATAAAAGACATTAGTCAATAAAGATCTGATATATAACATTTTATTTTGTTCCTTACTTAAATAAATTTCTGAAAATCACTACCAAATACTTATTGTATTCACCGAATATCAGCTTAAATGTTCCCCAAGATTGCCACCAATAGTTCGCCACATTTTCCGAATAAACCGGAGTTACCTCTATATCCAAAGGTAAATTATAAGCTTTAAGTTCGGCTAAACTTCGCGGAATATGATAATTGGAAGTAATCAGACGAACCGATTTAATATCATTATTTTCTATCCATTCCTTAATTTCGCGGGCATTTTCGATAGTGTTGGTGGCTTTGTAACCTAATTCAACTTTTTCGGGATTATCAACCGAAATCTTTAATCCTTTGAGAATGTCTTTCAAAGATGTGTTTTTCTCAACTCCGGATATAAAAAGATGTTCGGCCATATTATTATTCACCAATTCGACGGCCCTTGAAATTCGGTTTCGTCCTCCGGTCAATACCACAATTGCATCTGTATATTTCAAAGCATAGTCATTATAATCGTTGATTTTTTGCCCGAACCATAAGAATCCGCAAAACCAAGGCACAAAAATACAGTCAAAAACCACCAAAGCAATTAACCAATATTTTTTTATAATCCCTGACATTAACACATTTTCTCCAGTGACCTTCGCACGGTATAATATGCCGTGCCCATAGCATAAAATAAAGAAAACAGCGGCGTAATCATCATAAAGAGCCAATGAAAAGTCGAAAGTCCCGCACTGTTCAGAAGCCCGCTACCGGTGGAGATTCCGTATTTACTTACCAAAATAATGCTCGGTATGGCAAAAATAAGCCCTATAACACCTGAAAAAAAGCCGATTTTAGCATAACTCTTGGCATATTGCTTGGCTATGTATTTATCTTGCGCACCGATAATATGCAAAATCTCTATGGAATTTAAATTTATTCCCAAACTGGTACGTGTCGAATAATAGATGGAAAAGGCACAGATACCTATAACCATACATAAAACAGACAAAGCCAAAGTTTTTAATGAGCCGGCAAATTTTAACAATCGATTAAGCCATAAACGATGATTATCTATGGAAGCATTCGGAGTAACTTTATGCAAACCTCTGGTCATTTCATCATAATTTATCTCTGCATTATCTTTAAGCTGAACATCTAACAGTTGAGGTATCGGCAATGAATTTATATCTACTTTGTTCCCGAGCCACGGCGTCATCAATCTTTCGATAGTTTTCTCGTCGATTATATTAACGCTTTTGACACCATCGGCATTTTCCATAAACTGCAGAACCTTATTGAGTTGTTCCTGTGTTTTATCGGTGTCAATTTTTTTATTATCATCTTCTATCGGACTGACCTGAATTGTAACGGAACCCAGAATATCTTTTTCCCAACTTTCAACCATAGTATTTATCGCCATAACTATGGCTAACACTATAATGAACAAATACATATATATTGATGATAAAACATACATAAATACCGATGTTTCTTCATCATCTATCGGAATTTCGTTTTTACGCATTAATTCTCTGTGCATTTTTATTCTCCGTTAAATTTTTTGCAGAGCCGGATATAATTTGGCAGTTCCGCCGGACAAATCAATTCGTTGGTAATTATAAGTTGAAGTTAACTGTTCATTGTGAGTGGCAATGACTACCGTTGTTCCCACTTTATTAAGTTCAACAAATAAACGCATTAATTTATCGGCTATTTCCGCATCAACGCTTCCGGTAGGCTCGTCGGCAAACAGAATATCGGGACGATTTATGACCGCTCTGGCAATTGCCACGCGTTGTTTTTCACCGCCGGAAAGAGTACTGCAGGTTTTATAAATACTCTTGTGCATTTCTATCCAACGCAATAATTCCACCACTCTTTTATATATTTCTTTTTCATTCATTCCGCGAACTCTCAAAGGCAAGGCAATATTATCATATACGCTTAAATGTTCAAGCAATCTGAAGTCTTGAAAAACAACGCCTATTCTTTGACGCATTGCCGCCAAAGAATCTCTGTTGGAAAAATTTATATTATTGCCGAACACATTTAAAATACCTTTGTATGGCTTTTTTATCAAATATAGCATACTCAGCAATGTGGTCTTTCCGGCACCTGACTTTCCGGTAACAAAAGTAAAATCCCCTGCCCGCAGACTTAAAGAAACATTCGACAATACATCATTTCCGTCATATCCGATAGAAACATTCTGCAGTTCTATGATGGGTCGAGTATCGGTAACAATATCAGCCATTTTTCCTCCTTCAACAACTATGTTGGCAATTGTATATCAATATTGCGCTTAATAAAATATTTTTTTTGATTGCTTATCAATATTTTTGGAATATAGTGTAAAAAAAAGAGGTTAATATGTTAATAAGTTGTCCAAAATGTAATTCTGTGTACAATATTTCCGATACTCGCGTTCCGGTCGGCGGAAAAAAGTTTAAATGCGCCGAGTGCGGAAATATTTGGATGGTTTTTCCTGAAGATGTTAAAAAAATCGAGCCGGAAGGAAAAAATTATACCGTTTCCGATACCGAGGAAAGAAAAACGGAAAACGATGATATTAACGCTATGTTCAGTCGCTTATCACACGATACAAAAAATCTGTTTTCAGGCGAAAATACCGTTGAAAATATGTCCGTGCCCGAAAAAATCCGTCACTTTTGCCTGAATTTTTTCTCTGTATACACGATTATTGCCTTTCTATTGGCCTTAAGTATAATCTTGGCAGTATATTTAGCGTACGGCAATCGTTATTACATCGTATCAAAAATACCTGAAATGGAAAATTTTTATGCCAGATTTAATATAGAAAGCGTACATAACGGTCAAAATATACTGTTTCGCGATGTACGCGTAAAGGAACTTGATTACGGAGATAAATACGCGGTAGAAATTACCGGCAGATTATATAACAGCGGTAAAAACGCCGTCAGGATACTGCCGGTAAAGGCCTCGTTTATAAACGACAATGATGAGATTGAAAGTGAAATTACCGAACTTTTGCCGATGCAGCTCGTAAGTCCGAATGCGAGCGTACTGTTCCGCATTGTTGCGGATACTCCGTCATATAAGGTCCGCAAGGTAAAATTAAGTATGGAAGAAATAACTCTAAATTGAAGGAGCAATAATAAATGTTAAGAGATGATTTACAAAACAGCTTAAAAGAAGCAATGAAAAACAAAGATATGAAAACGGTCAGCGCAGTGCGTTTGATTATAGCCGGTCAAAAAGAAAAAGATGTCGAGGCCAGAGGAAAAGGATTGGAAAAGGCTTCAGATACCGATTTATTAGCTATGATGCAGACAATGATTAAGCAGCGCAACGAATCAATTCGCATATATAAAGAAGGCAATCGTCAGGATTTGGCGGATAAAGAGCAAGACGAAATAGATGTTATCAGTCGCTTTTTACCTAAACAATTAAGTGCGGAAGAAATTGAAAATATCGTTAAATCGTTGATTAGCGAAACAGGTGCTTCAGGCATCAAAGATATGGGTAAAATTATGGGTGCGCTGAAAGGTAAATATGCCGGTCAGATGGATTTTGGCAGCGCATCAGCGATTATTAAAAAACTTTTAGCTTAATAAAATATGGCGGAAGATTTACAAAAATTTTTAGATGAATTAAGAGCGCGTCTGTCACTTACCGAGATAATCGGAGAAAAAATAAAGTTGCAAAGACGCGGTCGCGATGCGGTCGGTTTATGCCCTTTTCATAAGGAAAAAACTCCATCGTTCAGCGTAAATGAATCCAAAGGTTTTTATCATTGTTTCGGTTGCGGTGCGCACGGCGACATAATAAGCTTTGTGATGAATACCGAAAATCTTCCGTTTATTGAAGCTGTTAAGAAACTTGCTTCACGTGCCAATATGCAACTTCCGACATTCAGCAAAGAAAGTCAGGAAGCTGTTGTAAAACGTCAGTCATTATATGAAATAATGGATATTACTTCTGAATATTTTCAGAAAAATCTTTATATGCCGATTGGTGCTTATGCTCTGAAATATTTGCGTGAAAAAAGACAGTTTTCGGATGAAACGATTAAAAAATTCAAACTCGGATTTGCCCCCGGCGGTGATGGTCTCAAGGCTTTTCTGCAGGCGCGCGGAGTATCTGAAAATGATATGGTTGATTTGGGGTTGGTCAGCGTCAACGAAGACAGAAAAAATCGGGTGCGCGATTTCTTTTTTGACCGATTGATGATACCGATTACTGATAGAAACGGCAATACCATTGCTTTCGGCGGACGGATATTAAAAGACGGAGAACCTAAATATCTTAATTCTCCGGAAACTCCTATTTTTAATAAAAGGCGAATTCTTTATAATATGAATCTGGCCAAAGATGCTTCTTATGCTAAAAAACGTCTTATAATATGCGAAGGATATATGGATGTTATGGCTTTAGACAGCTTTGATTTCAGTTATGCGGTAGCTCCTTTAGGAACGGCGCTTACCGAAGAACAAGTTATGGAAGCGTGGAAAGTTTGCCCCACCCCTATTCTCTGTTTTGACGGAGACAGTGCGGGAATTAAAGCTGCCATCCGTTCCGTGGATAGAATACTGCCTATTTTACGTGCAGGATGTTCCGTAAACTATATTTTTTTGAAAGAAAAGAAAGATCCTGATGAATTATTACATTCTTTGGGGGCTGACGTATTTGAACAATATTTAAGCAAAGCCAAACCGTTAGTCGATATTCTGTGGCATAAGTGTAAGATGAACAGGGATTTTGATACTCCGGAACAAAAGGCATTGTTTGAAAAAGATGTTTTTGCCGAGGTAAATAAAATTAAAGATAATCAAATCCGTGCCTATTACGGACAAGAAATGAAAAAGCGGATAACTAAACTATTCGGTATGATAAATAAACCGGCTAAATATGATAATGCAAATTATGTAAAGAAAGCTTCTAAAAAATACTCAAAACTTGATACTGAGTATCATTTGGTAAAAAAACCGCCGTTGGATGATTTATTTATTCGTAAAATTATTGCGGCAATGATAATTTATCCGCAGCTTATTTCTCAATATGAAGAACATTTATCGATATTTGAATTCGGAAATAACAATATGTCTAAAATACTTGCCGAAATTTTGGAAATAGCTCATCAGGATGACTATTCGGATTCTGACAATCTGTTAGGCAAGTTGAAATTAAATTATTCTCAGGAAGTGGAAAACTTATGGGAACTTGATATGTATAAAATGCAAAAAAATACTTTACCGGAACTGAAAAAAGAAATTGATGACGGATTATCAGAAGCTCAGTTAAAACAATTAGATAAAGAAATAAAAGAATGTATTGCATTAATGAAAAACAATGATGATAATGCCAAAGAAAACTATCTCAGATACCAAAAGCTGATTGAAGAACGCAACTCTCTTATTGCAGATGCCGGTAAATGATATAAAAAAACTGTAAATTTATTAAAACTGCTTATTGACAAACAGGTTAAAAATAACTATGTATATTGGTGCTAGCAAATTATAATCTTTTATAAAGATTAAAAATCGATTTTTCAAGGAACGTTATGTCAGAAAAAAATAATCAGGATTTATATGAGAACGGTAACGGTGATGATGTTGTTACGGATGCTTCCGCAACGGCTGTCAGACATTTGATTGCCAAAGGTAAAAAATTGGGTTACATCACAATGGAAGAACTTAATAAAGTGCTTCCGCCCGAAAAAATGTCTTCCGAAAAGTTGGAAGATATTATGTCAAATATCTCTGATATGGGAATAAACATAATATCAGAGTCAGACGCCGAAGAAAATGAAGGTGAAAGTGACGAATACTCCTACGCCGATGATAATGACGATGAAGAAAACGTCGGTAATATTGACGCCAAAGAAATAGGACATTCGGACGATCCCGTAAGAATGTATTTGAAAGAAATGGGGTTGGTCGAACTGTTGTCCCGCGATGGTGAAATTGCAATATCCAAGCGTATTGAAGCCGGCAAAACCGTTATGATAAGCGGGTTATGCGAAAGCCCGATGACGATTAAAGCCATATCTGATTGGCGAGATCAATTGGAAAGCGGCACCTTGCAACTGCGGGATATCGTTGATTTAGAGGTTATGTACGGTGATGATTCCGAAGCTATGGTCTATGATGATAATGAGGCTACGGTTGACGATTTAGAAAAAGTTACCAAAGAACTTGATGAAAAAAATTTAGATGAAATCGACGATGATTTGGAAACCGACATAGATATCGATGATGGTGTTGATGATGATATGGAAGAAACCGATGAAGAAGATAACATCGAATCTATGGATGAAGAAGGCGAAGATATGGAGGATGGTGAAGATGATGCCGAAGGAATCGGTCATAACACTACTTCCGTGAGTACAATGGAAAATATATTATTGCAGCCGGTTTTGGAAACATTAACCAAAATTTCCGGATATTATGATAATCTTAAGAAAATTCAAAATAAGAGAATGGCCTCCATTCTTTCCGGACGTAAAATTATTCCGTCAGTAGAAAAGTCATACATCAAGTTGAAAAAAGAGCTTATAGAACTTATGAGTTCAATTCATCTTAACAGTAATCGTGTCGAACAATTGGTTAATCAGCTGAATGATATGAATACGCGTTTAATGACGCAGGAAGGTAAATTACTGCGCTTGGCTTTGGCTTGCAAGATTAAACGCGAAGATTTTATAGAAGCTTACCAAAAGTCTGAACTAGATCCTAACTGGATTGAAAAAATAGCTAAGAAAAAAGATAAACATTGGAATATGTTTTTGGATAAGCATAAAGATGAAATCGTTGAAATCCGCAATAATGTGGCACAAATGGCTCAGGAATGCGACTTACCTATAAACGAATATCGCAAAATGGTAGAAACCATCAAGAAAGGCGAACGCGAAGCCGAGCGTGCCAAAAAGGAAATGATTGAAGCCAACTTGCGTTTGGTTATATCAATTGCCAAGAAGTATACCAATCGAGGTATGCAATTCTTGGATTTGATTCAGGAAGGTAATATCGGTTTGATGAAAGCAGTTGATAAATTTGAATATCGCCGCGGCTATAAATTTTCAACCTATGCTACTTGGTGGATACGTCAAGCTATTACCCGTTCTATTGCAGATCAGGCACGCACCATTCGTATTCCGGTTCATATGATTGAAACCATTAACAAATTGGTACGTACTTCTCGTCAGATGTTGGCTGAAATGGGGCGTGAGCCGGTGCCTGAGGAATTGGCTAAAAGACTTTCTATGCCGCTTGATAAAATTCGTAAGGTAATGAAGATTGCCAAAGAACCGGTAAGTTTGGAAGCTCCGGTCGGAGATGAAGAAGATTCTTCTTTAGGCGATTTTATTGCCGACGAGAGCGCTTTACAACCGTTGGATATGGCAATTCATACCAATTTAAGAGAAACCTGTACGCGTATTTTATCATCTCTGACACCGCGTGAAGAACGTGTATTGCGTATGCGTTTCGGTATCGGTATGAACACCGACCACACGTTGGAAGAAGTCGGTAAACAATTTAACGTTACCCGTGAACGTATCCGTCAGATTGAAGCTAAGGCTTTGCGTAAGTTAAAACACCCTAGCCGCTCCAAAAAGCTTCGCTCTTTCTTGGATCATTCATAATAAACGAACATATAACGAAAAACTCCGTACTGACAAAATTGTGCGGAGTTTTTTTAGGCTATTTAATTTTAGACTTCCATTTGCGAACATTTTGATTGTGTTCTTCAAGCGTGCGGGCAAAATTATGTCCTCCCGTACCTGAGGCCACAAAGTATAAATAAGGAGTCTTATCGGGATGAGCCACAGCCATTATTGCCTCTTTTCCGGGGTTGCAAATCGGCGCCGGAGGCAATCCGGCATATTTATAAGTATTATACGGACTATCAATTTCCAAATCTTTACGCAAAAGCGGTCGGTTTAAATCAATCTCACCTTTGGTAATGGCATATATTACCGTCGGATCTGTTTGCAAAAGCATATTTTTACGCAGACGATTAATAAACACCGAAGCCACCTGCGGACGCTCTTCGGCAACTCCGGTTTCTTTTTCAACAATAGAAGCCAATATCAACATTTCTTCTTTGTTTTTCAGCGGTAAATCGGCATCGCGCTCGTTCCACGCTTGTTGCAGAACCTTATTCATAGCCTCTTTAGCCTGATTTATTAATTTCTGTCTGCTTTCATTGCGAGTAAAAGTATACGTTTCCGGTAAGATTTCGCCCTCTTTTATCGTGGCGAAATCATCTGTCAGGTATTCATTATTCAAAATGATTTCCATTACTTCACGAGAGGTTAAGCCTTCCGGTATGGTTAACTTGCGCAAATAAGCTTTACCGCCGGAAAACAAATCAGCCAATCCGGCGATGGAAATATCATTATTTATCAGATATTCTCCGGCTTTAAATTTAGGATAAAGTTTATTAAATTTGACATATAAAATAAATTCGTAATTATGCTTGATAAGCCGCTTTTCCTGCAACATTTGTGCAATTTTCTGCAGAGGCATTCCGTTTTCTATTTGCACAAACACTTCCTCGGTAATTTTATTTTGAGCATAAATAACCTTTTGAATGTGATTATATAAAAAAACGGCTGCCATTCCGAAAATTACAATTACTAATTTAAGAAACAGCAGCCTTTTCATATTATAACCTCATCTAACTATTCATCAAATTTTTTAAATATTATTGACGAATTGGTTCCTCCGAAGCCAAAGGAATTAGACATAGCGGCTTTAATTGTTCTCTTTTTAGGTTTCAAAGGCACTAAATCAATATCAGCCACAGCTTCTTCAGGCTCTTCTAAATTAAGCGTAGGCGGACAAGTTTGTTCCGTAATCGCTTTGACCGTATAAACGGCTTCAACGGCGCCGGCAGCACCTAACAAATGTCCGATTGCCGATTTGGTTGATGACATAGACATATTGTTTATTTTATCGCCAAACAAACGACGTACTGCCTGAGCTTCGCCCAAATCTCCGAGCGGAGTAGAAGTACCGTGAGCATTAACGTAATTAATATCTTCGATTTCAACACCGTGCTCTCTAGCGTGTTCAGCTGCCATTTTCATTGCTCTGTAAGCACCGTCACCATCAGGACAAGGAGCAGTCATATGATGTGCGTCACCGCTCATTCCGTACCCGACAACTTCAGCATATATACGAGCGCCTCTGGCTTTTGCGTGTTCCAACTCTTCCAAAACAACGGCACCGGCACCCTCTCCCATAACAAATCCGCTGCGCTTTTTATCCCACGGACGCGAAGCTTTTTGCGGTTCATCATTAAAATCGGCTGTAATTGCGTGCATACGGGCAAATCCGGAAAGTCCCAGAACATTCACTGCTGATTCGGCACCGCCGGCAATCATCACATCCGCATCCCCCATAGCAATAATGCGAGCGGCATCACCAATGGCGTGGGTTCCGGTAGAACAAGCGGTAACGCAGGCGTGGTTCGGGCCGCGCAAACCGTGGTCAATAGATACGGTTCCGGAAATTAAATTAATCAGGCAAGACGGAATAAAGAAAGGAGAAATACGTTTAATTCCAATTTCATTAAAAGAAATTGAGTTTTCGTAGATATTATTCAGACCGCCGATACCGGATCCCATCATTACACCGGCGCGGCACTGTTCCTCATAGCTCATATCTTTAGGTTCGTAATCGGCATCTTTCAAGGCATCATTAGCCGCTGCAATACCGTATAGAATAAATCTGTCTGCTTTTTTCTGATCTTTCGGAGCCATCACGGTATCGGGATTGAACTCATTTTCACCTTCTCCGAAAGGTACTTGTCCGGCAATAGTCACCGGAATGTCTTTTAAATCGATATTTTCAATTTTACGAATACCTGACTTACCTTCCATCAGGCATTTCCAGTTATATTCAACACCGCGTCCGAACGGAGAAACCACGCCCAAACCGGTAACAACAACTCTTCTCATCTGAATTCCTTTTTCAATAAAAAAACTCGCCGTTATGATTTCAAGCGAGTTTAATTAAATAAAGCCTCACGACTTACGCATTTTTAGAAAGATAATCTATTGCATCTTTCACAGTCAAGATTTTTTCGGCAGCCTTATCAGGGATTTCGCAACCGAATTCTTCTTCAAAAGCCATAACCAACTCAACTGTATCCAAGCTGTCAGCGCCCAAGTCATCAATAAAGCTGGCGGTTTCAACAACTTTAGCCTCGTCAACACCTAAGTGTTTAGCGACAATCTTCTTAACGCGTTCTGCGGTATCTTCAGTCATTATAAATTAACCTCATAAAATTAAAACAAATTTTTACAGACCAATCGCCTGTTGTCTTTCATTTACACAAAAATATTTTATTTGACAAGCATTATTTTCACTTTACCCAGAATATTTTCCTTGTATTCTGTAAATATAATGTAAAAACAATATATTAGTAACAAGTTTTTCTTAAATGAAAAGTGCATAAATTTGATTGTATTATCCGTATTATGCTCTTTTTATAAGATTATATCGGCAGAATTTATAAAATATACAGATATAATGCAAAAAATATTGCAAAATTATCGATTATCACATATATTGCCGATAAAGGAAAAAACAATATGGTGGAAGTTATAACCTTCGGATGCCGAATTAATGCTTATGAATCCGAAGTTATCAAGGAAAAACTTAAAAACTACGAGAATTTAATTGTAGTCAATACTTGCGCGGTTACCGGAGAAGCAGAAAGGCAATGCCGTCAAACCATTCGTAAGTTAAAACGTGAAAATCCCGATTGCGATATTATCGTTACCGGTTGCTCAGCGCAAATTAATTCGGCAAAACTTGCGGATATGAAAGAAGTAAGTTTAGTTTTAGGCAATAAAGAGAAGAAAGAAATCGAAAAATACGTTGGTGGCATTTTTTCAGATAAAAAACAGGTTAGTAATATTTTTGCCGATACCGAATGCAATGACTATATAATAACGGGGTTTGAGGGACGTCAGAAAGCTTTTGTAGAAGTTCAGCAAGGCTGCAATCATCGTTGCACATATTGTATTATTCCGTATGCACGCGGTAAAAATCGCTCTGCTCCCAAGGAAAAAATCGTCGCGCAAATTAAAGAACTGGTAAATAACGGATTTAGAGAAATTTGCCTGACCGGCGTTGATATATGTTCTTATGAACCATCTTTTTCCGATTTGGCGGAATATATTTTACAACAAATACCGGAATTACCGGAGCTTAATTTCGGTTCGTTGGATCCCGCTGCAATTGATAATAAATTTATTGATTTATTACGTAAATACAGCAATATATCATCACATTTTCATTTATCAATTCAATCAGGTGATAATGAGGTTTTACGCCGTATGGGACGCAGACACCGGCGTGAAGATGTGATTTCTTTATGTAAAAAAATACGCGGCGTACGTCCTGATGTTAAATTCGGAGCCGATTTTATCTGCGGATTTCCGGAAGAAACCGTCGAACAATTTAATAATACCTGTAAATTGGTTCAAGAAGCAGGATTAAACAAATTACACGTTTTTCCGTATTCGGAACGCTCCGGAACCCCTGCCGCCAAAATGCAGCAATTGCCGATGGAGGAACGCCGCCGACGTGCCGCAATTTTAAGAGAATTAAGCGAGGAATAAATGAGTTTTTGGGAAAAGTTAGGTCTGGGGTTAAAAAAATCATCCGCCAAAATAAGCAACGGTATCAGCGATATATTTACTAAGAAAAAACTGGATAATTCCACTTTGGAAGAATTGGAAGAACTGTTGCTCACGGCAGATATGGGAGTTGCTTCATCTCAGAAAATAATTACCGAATTTGCCAAACAAAAACAGGATAGAGACATAACCGATGCAGAGATTCGCTCACTTTTGGCACAAAATATCGAAGAAATCTTACAACCTTGCGAACAAAAATTTACTGTGGCAACAGATATAAAACCTTACATAATCCTGATGGTCGGTGTAAACGGAGCCGGCAAAACCACCACAATCGGTAAGTTAGCGGCAAAATTGCAAAAACAAGGCAAGAGAGTGTCTTTCATTGCCGCCGATACTTTCAGAGCCGCCGCTGTTGAACAATTAAAGGCGTGGGCAGAAAAATTAAACATCCGCGTATTTTTCGGTTCTGACGGTTGTGACAGCGCCGGATTATGTTATGACGGTATAAACGGCGCAATCAAAAACAGTGACGATATAGTGTTTATTGATACCGCCGGACGTTTGCAGAACAAAAGCGGTTTAATGGATGAATTGAAAAAAATAGAACGCGTCATAAAAAAAATTATACCGCAGGCACCGCATAAAGTACTGCTGACATTAGATGCCACCACAGGTCAAAATGCCGTGGCACAAGTTCAAACCTTTCGTGAAATCATCGGAGTTAACGGTCTGATTGTAACAAAACTCGACGGTTCTTCTAAAGGCGGAATACTGGTGGCAATTGCCGAAGAAAGTAAATTGCCGATTTATTATATCGGAGTCGGTGAACAAATTGAAGACTTAGATGCCTTTAACGCTCATCAATACGCTTGCAGTTTGGTAGATATTGATAAATAATTTTATGTTACGACAAATTTAAAACGGAACAGTTAGAGTAACAAAAAAGTCGTTAAAACAAGGAGAAAGATTTATCACGATATGACACAAACATTCTACCTGAAATAGTAATTTTAAGAGAGATTTTCTTACGAGCTGGCGG
>JAFUSH010000018.1 GCA_017471705.1 Alphaproteobacteria bacterium
AAACAAAGTCATACCTTTTTGCCGACAGGCAAAATCAGTATCTTCAAATTAATCAAATAATTCGTAGCCCCCTTGAATTTTTCGCCTATCGGCAAAAAATAGGGGTGACTGTTTTCTATAATACATCAATCACCGTTGAGCGATTAATTGAACCATATATTACCTAAAAATAGGTAATTTCCTTTATTAAAACGGAGTGAGCTTATATTGCCTCCTTTCCCCTCGCTCGGTTACTCATACAATTTCACGCAAATATCGCCGTCACATTTCAACATATATACTTTACTCTTTGAAATAAGAAAAATCAATTTTAAAATAAATAAAATTATAACAACGCAAGAAAAACATAATAAAACACTTATAAATATTATATTTGCTGTTGTGAATAAATCAGAAAAACATATAACCGATTATATATAGAAAAACAGCCCTGCAAAAACAGAGCTGTTCATTTGTTAATTGTGAATTATAATCAGAGTGGTTTAACCATCGTGCCGATTATATCTGCCAACCCCTCAACCGTTTCCAAAATCATTGTGTAAAATTCAGCGTTTTGCGGCTCCTGCTGGGCAAGCTCTTTTGCTTCATCTACGCTTATCTTATCATAACGGATAAGATGCGCCGTCGATATTTGACACACATTATCGGCAATATCAGCAACTCCTCTGTCGATGAAATAAATATCTTCCACACTGTCATCTTCACGCAAAATCTGCAACATACCGGCGTGCAGAACCAAAGATGTCGGCGCGCGGTCTTCCAATACCGTTAAGTTAATATTGCCGTAAGGCAAAACTACGCGGTAAACTTTACGTTCTAAAGCCGTCTTTTCAGGTGTGAAAATCTTTAAGGTTACGTTTTGCGCCATTAATTATTTTCCTCTTTCATTTTTTGAGCCTTGGCAATTGCCTCTTCAATAGTGCCTACCATATAAAAAGCGGCTTCCGGTAAATCATCATATAAGCCGTCCAAAATTCCCTTGAAACCTTTAATTGTATCTTCAAGCTGAACGTACACGCCTTTCAAACCGGTAAATACTTCGGCAACGTGGAACGGTTGCGATAAGAATTTTTGAATCTTACGGGCGCGTGATACCACTTGGCGGTCTTCTTCCGACAATTCATCCATACCTAAAATGGCGATAATATCCTGTAAAGAATTGTACTTTTGCAAAATTTCCTGTACACGACGTGCCGTTTCATAGTGTTCTTGCCCTGCAATATCCGGACTTAAAGCACGGCTGGTAGAATCCAAAGGGTCAACCGCCGGATAAATACCCAGCTCTGAAATCTTACGCGATAATACCGTGGTCGCATCCAAGTGAGCAAACGTTGTTGCCGGAGCAGGGTCGGTTAAGTCATCGGCCGGTACATATACTGCCTGTACTGAGGTAATTGAACCGTCTTTAGTGGAGGTAATACGCTCCTGCATAGCGCCCATATCGGTTCCTAACGTAGGTTGATAACCCACGGCAGACGGAATACGTCCGAGCAAAGCCGAAACTTCAGAACCTGCTTGCGTGAAACGGAATATGTTATCGATAAACAATAACACATCTTGATGCTCTTGATCGCGGAAATATTCCGCTTCGGTCAATCCGGTTAAAGCCACACGAGCGCGTGCTCCCGGCGGTTCGTTCATTTGTCCGTATACCAACACGGTTTTAGATTTATCGCCTTGCAAATCAATAACGCCGGATTCAATCATTTCGTGGTACAAATCGTTACCTTCACGGGTACGCTCACCCACACCTGTAAATACCGAGTAACCGCCGTGCCCTTTGGCAATGTTGTTAATCAATTCCATAATTAACACTGTTTTACCCACGCCGGCGCCGCCGAACAAACCGATTTTACCGCCTTTGCTGTACGGTTCCAACAGGTCAATTACTTTGATACCGGTAACCAAAATTTCTTCTTTGGTGGATTGATCGGTAAATGCCGGAGCTTCGCGATGAATAGGCGAATATAATTGACTTTTTACAGGTCCTCTTTCATCAACAGGTTCGCCTAAAACATTAACAATACGTCCGAGCAGCTCGGGACCGACAGGCACTTTAATCGGCTCGCCGGTGTTGGTAACTTCCATACCGCGCACCAGACCGTCGGTAGAATCCAAAGCAATGCAACGTACTACGCATCCGCCCAAATGTTGCTCAACTTCCAGCACCAAGCGGCGACCGTTATTTTGACACTCTAAAGCCGTTAAAATATCCGGTAAGTCATTTTCATCTTCAAATTTAACATCTACAACCGCGCCCAGAACTTGGTGAATATGACCAATAGCGTGATTCTGTGATTGTGTTTGTTTGGTAGTCATTATACTCTCCTAGGGTTAAATTGCTTCGGCACCGGCGATAATTTCTATCAGTTCGGTGGTAATTGCCGATTGTCTTAAACTGTTGTATTTCAAAGTCAATTCGCTAATCATCTTTTTTGCGTTACGGGTAGCGCTGTCCATTGAGGTCATACGCGCACTATGTTCCGAGGCTGCCGAATTTACCACTATTTTGAACAGATTATCATTGAACAGAATAGGTAAAATTTCGGTCAAAAGCGTCAGTTTATCCGGCAGATATTCGTAAAAAGCATTGCCTGATCGATTAATCAATTGCAATTGTTCATCGTTCAAATGCTCGGTATTAAGTTCAAGCGGACAAACCTGCTCGCATTCATAAGTTCTGCTGATAGCCGTTTTGAAGTCGGCGTATACAAATTCGCAAACGTCAAATTCACCGGCAATAAATTGTTTTAAGATTTCATCGGAAAGCTTATGAGCCATATCCGCATAAGTCAATCCGCGGTAATTATTGTCAACACGATTTAGAATTATGTTGCTGTCGGAAAAATAACGACGCAGAATATCATAAGCTTTTTTACCGATGCAGGCAACCGTAATTTCTTTACCTGCTTTTTGCAATTCTCTGATGCGTTGAGCGGCGCGTTTGGCAATATTACTGTTATAAGCTCCGCATAAGCCGCGATCAGATGATATAACGCATAAAGTATATCTGGTCGGATTCTTTTTTTGCTGCAACAACAGAGGACGCATAAATTGCACTCCTTTTGTTTCTTCTTCGTTTTCTATTTCCATCATAACGCGGAGAGCCGATTTGCGCAGATTTTCCGAATAACCGAAATTTTTATCAACCAATATTTGCACCCGACGCAAACGTGAAGCAGCCACCATTTTCATCGCTGAAGTAATTTTCTGCGTTGACTTAATGGCATCTATGCGTGTGCGTAATTCCTTTAATCCGGCCATTTATGCTGCCTTTTCCTGTTTTTGCAAATATTTTTCGGTAAACGAGCCGTAAAACTCGGCAAGTTTCTTTTCCAGTTCCGGAGAAATAACTTTCTTTTCGCGTATTTCATCCAAATATTGCGGATGCTTGGTATGCAATTCCTCAATACTCTTTTGCTCGTAGTCTTTAACGTCGGCGACTTTTATTTGCGTTAAGAAACCGCGCACACCGGCAAAAATGGAAGCAACTTCTTCTTCGGTTGCCATCGGTTGATGAACCGGTTGTTTCAGCAACTCGGTCAATTTTGAACCTTTATCCAACAATTGACGGGTGGATTTATCCAAATCGGAAGAGAATTGTGCGAAAGCTGCCATTTCACGATATTGAGCCAAATCCAACTTCATAGAGCCGGAAACTTGTTTCATTGCTTTAATTTGCGCGGCAGAACCCACACGGGAAACCGAAATACCGACATTCACTGCCGGACGTATACCTTGATAGAAAAGGGCGGTTTCCAAGAAAATCTGACCATCCGTAATTGAAATTACGTTAGTCGGAATATACGCCGAAACGTCACCGGCCTGCGTTTCAATAACCGGCAAAGCGGTTAAAGAGCCGGAACCGTAATCCTCATTCATCTTGGAC
Organism: Alphaproteobacteria bacterium; assembly: GCA_017471705.1. Lineage (GTDB taxonomy): Bacteria > Pseudomonadota > Alphaproteobacteria > RF32 > CAG-239 > RUG410. The sequence goes on from JAFUSH010000018.1 coordinate 3,890, forward strand.
GCTCTCTCCAATAAACGGGAGTGCAAATAGAATACATCTCCCGGATAAGCCTCACGTCCCGGCGGGCGGCGAATCAAAAGCGACATCTGTCTGTATGCCACGGCTTGTTTGGATAAGTCATCATAAAAGATTACGGCGTGCATACCGTTGTCACGGAAATATTCTCCCATAGCGGTTCCGGCATAAGGCGCCAAAAATTGCAAAGGAGCCGCTTCGGAAGCAGTGGCGGCAACAACAATCGTATATTCCATTGCTCCGAAATCGCGTAATGTTTTCACGACTTGCGCCACCGAAGAACGTTTTTGTCCGACGGCAACATAAATACAAAAGAGTTTTTCTTTGTCATCTTTAGCAGTATCGTTAACACGTTTCTGGTTAATGATGGTATCCATAATGATTGATGTTTTACCGGTTTGACGATCGCCAATAATAAGCTCACGCTGACCGCGCCCGATCGGAATTAATGAATCAATAACCTTTAAGCCGGTTTGCACCGGTTCGTGAACGCTTCTTCTCGGAATAATACCCGGAGCCTTGATTTCGGCGTTGCTGAATTTTTCAGCCTTAATTTCCCCCATACCGTCGATAGGATTACCCAAGGCATCAACTACGCGTCCCAATAAAGATTTGCCGACCGGAACACTGACGATTTTACCGGTTCTTTTAACGATATCACCCTCTTTAATTCCTTCGTCGGTACCGAACAGAACCACGCTGACGCTGTCCTCCTCCAAGTTAAGCGCCATACCTTTTACGCCGTTCTCAAATTCAACCATTTCATTGAGTTGAACTTTATCCAAACCGTAAACACGGGCAATTCCGTCACCTACCGACAAAACACGACCTACTTCCGACATATCGGATGACAAGTCAAAATCAGCGATTTTTTCTTTTAGAATGGAAGATATTTCATCTGCCTGTACAGACATTACTTTGTCCCTTTCATAAGCTGTTCCAAAGCACGCAGTTTATGCTTTATGGAGTTATCTATAAAATTTGTGCCGTATTTAATCACCAATCCGCCGATTATCTGCGGATTAATGATGTAACGTAATATAACTTGTTTGTGAAAAATATTTTCTAATTTGCTTTTCAACAAATTTTCCTGTGATGAAGTCAACGGGATAACCGTTGTGATTTCAATTTCGGCAATATTATGCTTATTTTGATAAAGCAATATAAATTGCCGCAAAGTTTGTTCCAACACATTTAGCTTACCGTTTTGCGCCAACAATTTGAGAGTGTTCAGCATACTTTGCGATAAACCGAGTTTTCTGCTTATATCAGTAAGAACTTCTTCTTTTTGCGAATATTTCCATAACGGATTGTTTAATTTACCTAATTCTTCTCTCTTTTCGCATATGATACTGTTCAAAACCTCGGCATCTGAATACAAAGCACTAAGCTGATTAGCTTCTTCGGCACCATCATACATAGCTTGTGCATATAAAATAGCAGTTTTTAAATCAGATACATTTTTCACTTTATTTTACCTAAAATTATTTCGTACCAACATAAATAAACCATAATACCGCTTTAGGCAAGCAGTCACTTAATTAATCAACAGAATTTTGACCGAATTTTATTGACGCAATTTATTCCATCCGGAGCGTGCCGGTTGTTTGTTTTGCGCTGGGGCTTGCTGCGGTGCCGGCTGCTGTGTGTTCCATTTTTTTATAGGCGCTTCACTCGGAGCCATTTTACGCAATACTTCTTTGTCTCGTTGATTTAAGGCTTGACCGTTGGCAACCATTTGCCCCAAAAGAGCGGGAGATTGATACGGCTCGGATAAACTTGAATAAGCCTTAACAATCTGGTCGATGATTGCCGCTCCCGGTGCGGCGTTAATCGTGGTTATATCACTGTCGTGGAAGAAAGTGAGCGATTGGCACGGTGATGAAAACAATACATCGGTATAATCAGCGCCGTTAATGTATCTCAAAATGATTTTCGGAGAAATATTGCAATTATCCTTGCTGTTTGAATAGAGAGAATTATTTTCAAAAATAGAATTCTTAACTAAATTTTTTCCGGCTTGCGAAAGCTCGCCGCAAGACCCTTTAAGCGCCAAATTGTGAATTGTGTATCCTTCAAATCCGGCGGCGGCGTAATCTACCACATAGCAAAAAACTTTTTCGGCTTTATTGATATTTTTCGCGGTGGATTCCGGTATGCGGTTGCTCAAAAATGATGATATTAAAGGTGCTTTGTTTTCAGTCGGTTCCTGACTTGAAGAAGAACTCAATGCAAACATATCATCATCTCCGTCAAGACCGAAAAGATCTTCGGCAAAAGCCGGACTCACCGTAATCAACAAACTCATCAAAGATAATATATAAAATTTATTCATATCAATTTCCCCTTGTTTGGAAACACCATATACGAATAATAGTAAAATTCTCGTAAATTTAAACATAAATTATCATTTTTTAAGACTTATTTTAGATATTTAGAATAAAATCCCGTAAAATATCAGGAGAAATGGGGTATGTTGACGTTATGGTATGCAAGTTTATCGTTGGAATATCGTATGGTTTTGGCGTTTGTGACGGCTCTGCTGTTGAGTCTTGTCTGCGGTGGAAAATTGATTGAATTTTTACGCAAGTGGCAGAAATTCGGTCAGCCGATTCGAGAGGATGGTCCGCAGAGTCATCTGCAAACTAAAAAAGGGACACCTACTATGGGCGGAATTCTTATTTTGGGTACCGCGGTATTGTCCGTATTTCTTTTTGCCAATATAACGTACCACTTCGTTTGGGTGAGCATACTCATTCTTGTAATGTATGGTTTAACCGGTTTTGTTGACGATTATTGGAAGGTAAAAAGACAAAACTCCAACGCAATGACCGCCGGTATGAAACTCTTTTTACAATTTTTGACGGCGCTTATCGCTGCCAGTATTATAACCGCGGCGACTCCACGGGGTGTGAACACCGTATTGACATTTCCTTATTTGAAAAACGTATTTATCAATTTATCTTGGCTGTATGCGCCTTTTGCTGTGGTTGTTATATCCGGAGCCTCAAATGCGGTTAATTTGAGTGACGGTTTAGACGGATTGGCGTCCGGACTGCTTATTATAGCGTTTTCCTTCTTCACGGCGGTGGCTTATTGCTGCGGTTTGCATAATGCCATCGATTATAATATGCTTTATATTCCGCGGTGCGGTGAAGTTGCGGTTGTTTGTGCGGCATTAGTCGGTTCTTGCTTGGGATTCTTATACTTCAACAAACCGAAAGCTAAGGTCTTTATGGGTGATACAGGTTCCCTTGCTTTAGGCGCTATTTTGGGGGCAATAGCCGTTATGACCAAACACGAAATTATTTTGGCGATAGTCGGCGGCGTATTTGTGGCAGAAACTTTATCGGTAATGATTCAGGTTTTGTATTTTAAGAAAACCGGTAAACGATTTTTCAGGATGGCTCCCATACATCACCATTTTGAACAATTGGGATGGTCCGAAAAAAAAGTGGTATTCAGTTTTTGGGGAGCTGCCTTATTATTGACCGCGGTGGGATGTTTGATTTTTATATAAATGAGGAAAATTAAATGGTAAGTTTTTCAAGACAAAGCAGAAGCTCATTGGCAAAATGGTTGTGGACCGTCGATAAGATAACTTTGTTTGTTTCTTTGGCTTTGCTTGTTATCGGACTTATTTTGGACATTACTGCCAGTCCTGCGGTGGCTCGACGCATAAATTTTGATGATTATTGGTTTGTACGCAAACACGTTGTTTATGTTTTGGCTTCTGTAGTTACGATATTCGCGCTTTCTATGCTTAAGCTGAAAGCAATTCGTCGTCTGTCAATTTTGGGTTTTATTATCATACTGATATTAATGATTATAACACCGTTTTGGGGAATCGAAAATAAGGGTGCCAGACGTTGGCTCAGTGTTTTCGGCTTTTCATTGCAGGCATCGGAATTTATGAAGCCGATTTTTATTATTGTAACAGCGTGGCTTTTGGATTGCGGAAAAAAATACGATTATTTTCAGGGTATGTGGATTTCCATTGCTTTATACGGGGTAGTGGCGGGATTGCTGTTACTGCAGCCGGATATCGGTATGACGCTTCTTTATACCGCAGTATTCGCCTTACAGCTGTTTTTAGCCGGTTTGCCGATGTTATTTGTTACGGTTTTGGCTCTGGGCGGGGTTGCTTCGTTGGTGTTGTTCTACTTTATCTTTCCGCACTTCCACACCCGTGTCGACCAATTTTTGTACGGAAGCAATGAGACCAGTTATCAAATAAATAAAGCTATGGAAGCTTTTCAGAACGGTAATTTGGTCGGACGCGGACCGGGGGAGGGAACCGTTAAATTGCAAATACCTGATGCGCATACCGATTTTATATTTGCCGTGGCAGGGGAAGAGTACGGAATTTGGTTGTGTCTTATCATTATATTGTTATTTGCTGTAGTGGTTGTAAGAGCTTTACGGGCATCGGTTAAAGAAACCAATTTGTTTGTGATGTATGCCGAAGTCGGGTTGGCGGCTTCTATCGGGGTGCAGGCCTTTGTAAATATGGCTTCTTCGTTACATATTATTCCGACTAAAGGAATGACGCTGCCGTTTATATCATACGGCGGTTCTTCTTTGCTCGGAAGCGCTATGGAAATCGGAATGTTATTGGCACTGACCAGACAAAATACAGCTTCGGAGGATAAGGATTTGTTATGATGAGTACAGCCGAGAATTTGCAAAAACTTCCTCAAATACGCGGAACGTATAAATATGGTGAGTTGCTTAAAAACTACACTTGGCTTAATGTGGGCGGACCTGCCGAAGTTATGTTCTTTCCGAAAGATACAAAAGATTTGCAATATTTTTTGCAAAATAAAGCTGCGGATACTGAAGTTTTTGTTTTGGGCGGAGGCGCTAATTTATTGGTTCGTGACGGCGGTATAAAAGGTGTGGTTATCAAACTTGCCGATGAAAATTTCCGCCAAATAAAAATTGAAAATGATTACATAATTTGCGGCGCCGGATTGTTGAATAACGTTTTGAAAAAAACGGTGGAAAAAGAAGGTTTGGGCGGACTGGAATTTCTGTGTTCGATTCCCGGATGTTTGGGAGGAGCTTTACGTTCAAATGCCGGTTGTTTCGGACGAGAAATGTCTGATGTATTGCAATGGGCTGAAGTTGTTGACGGAAACGGAAATATATTAAAGGTGCAAAATAAAGATTTTCATTTTGCATACAGATACAGCGAATTTCCCGAAGATTGGATTATAACCGAATTATGCCTGAAATTTGAAAAGAAGACGCCCGAAACTGTTTCGGCACTGATAACCGAACAGGCTGAATATCGCAGAACACATCAACCTCAGGGAATCAGAACCGCCGGTTCAACGTTTAAAAATCCGCCGCAGATGAGGGCGTGGGAATTGATAAAAAACAGCGGAGCGGATAAGTTAAAAATCGGCGGAGCGCAGATGTCTCCGCAACATTGCAATTTTTTGCAGAATGACGGAACCGCAAGCGCGGCCGATATAGAAAATCTATGCGATGAAATTATCCGTATGGTTAAAGATAAATACGGTGTCAGGCTGGAAATGGAAGTAAATAAGGTTGGCAGGAGATAACGGAATTGGTTGCTGATAACAAGATATACGAAACAATAGTTTGGCCTTACAGATTACTGGGTAACTTGCTGTTGTTGGGCTGTATTTGGCTTATGACTTTGGGAGTTATAACCATTCGTCATAATCTGGTAGGCAAGCAGATAGATTCTCTTTTGAGCCGAATATACCAAAAGACAGCGGTTGTCGGTTGGGGGCTTGATGATGTTACTTTGGAGGGGCGTGTCAAAACAACAAAAAATGATGTTTTGCAAGCTGTAAATCTGCAGCGCGGTGATAATATTTTGGAAATTAATTTACAGGATATTTGCGATAAAGTTAAGGATTTGCCGTGGGTGAAAGAAGCCAGTGTGAGACGGCGTTATTTCCCGAATGTTATACATATAAGTATCAAAGAAAAAGAGATAAAATCAATTTGGCAATACAAAAATGAATTTTATCCGATTGACGAAGACGGAAAGATTATAGAAACCGAATATGTGCCGCAAAAAAATGTAATGCAGATTATCGGGGAAGGTGCGCCGGAGCATTTTAACGAGTTATTGAAAGTTGTCAGCAAAGATAAGGAATTATACGAGCGTCTTAAAGCGGCAAATTATATTTCCGGCAGGCGTTGGAATCTTATTTTTGACGATGTGGAAAAGGGTGTTACCGTCAAAATGCCGGAAGATGGTTTTGCCGAGGCTTGGAAAAAAATTGTAAAATTAGATAAAACCAAGGGTATTCTTAAACGTAAATTAACCTTTATTGATTTAAGGTTAAAAAACAAGGTGATAGTCCGTTTAAATACGGCGGATGAAAACACCGAAAAGAAATGATATTAACATAAAGGATACAACATTGAATCACCCGATAGTCGCCGCGTTAGACATTGGTTCTTCCAAAGTCTGCTGTATAATAGCTCATATAAATAAAGATAAAAAAATAAAAATAGCCGGTTACGGATATAATGCTTCTAAAGGTATTAAAAACGGTATAATTACCGATATAAATAATGCGACTCTTTCGGTATGCAGCGCCGTGGAAGCTGCCGAACAAAATGCTCATGAACGTATAAACGGTGTGATTCTTAATGTATCGGGTGAAAAAACAAGCGCCAGCATTTATGATGCCTCAATTGCCTTGAAGCGGAGTCGCCCCATCGGAGAAACCGATATTAACAAACTTATGGAAAAAGGCTTGGCTAAAATTGATGTCGGTAAAAATGAGTTAATTCATTGCTTGCTTACCAATTATAAAGTTGATGACGGCGAAAATATTAAAGACCCGCGCAATATATACGGTGATAAACTGGCGGTTAATATTTTGCTGGGAATGTATCCTAACATACTGTACAAAAATTTATCGTCGGTGGTGGAAGAAGCGCGTTTAAATATCGATTCTAAAGTATTATCCGCGTATGCTTCGGGATTAGCCTGTCTTATAGAAGATGAAAGGGAATACGGTGCGACCGTTATTGATATAGGCGGCGGAACTACGAGTATTGCTACATTTAAAGACGGATTTCCGGTGGCGTTTTCCACGATTCCGGTCGGCGGAATCAATATAACTAAAGATATTACTTACGGACTGACAACCTCTTTTGAACACGCCGAAGATTTGAAAGTTAGAGAAGGTTATGCTTTTGGAATAGGTAATGATGAAAAAACAAATATCAGCGTATTCCCGCTCGGCGAAGAAGATGATAACAGTGCCAGAATTTTACCGCGTTCTGAATTGATTAATATTATCGTTCCCCGAGTAGAGGAAATGTTTGAATTGATAAAATGCAAATTAGACGATCAGGGGTTACACAATGCTCCGAACCATCGTGTTGTTTTAACCGGCGGATGCAGTCAGCTCAAAGGGATAAGAGATGTGGCTAATATGATATTGGATAAGCAGGTTCGTATAGGAAATCCGCGTAATATTCCCGATTTACCCGATAAATTGAACAGTCCGATTTTTTCGACTGCCCTCGGAATGCTTCTGTTTGCAACCAATAATATAGAGCGTAAACCTAAAAAGATAGTCAGCAGTCCGATAGGCGAAGGCAGTAAAATAGCTAAAATATTTAATTGGATTCGTCAAAATTCGTAAAAATGGTAACTAAAACTTAATTTATTTAAGTTAACTTGCAAAATAAGAAATAATGTCAACTTTTTGAAACAGGAGAATGAGAATATGTCTATAAATTTAGGTGTCGCCGATACAACGGTCGCGGATTTGAAACCTCGTATTGCCGTTGTCGGAGTCGGCGGCGGCGGCGGTAATGCCGTCAATAATATGATTGCTCAGAATTTAGGCGGAGTCGATTTTATCGTGGCAAATACCGACGCGCAGGCTCTTGCTCATTCCTCTGCCAGTAATAAAATTCAATTAGGTCTGGAAATTACCAAAGGCTTGGGTGCCGGTGCCAGACCGGAAATAGGTAAAATGGCCGCCGAAGAAGCCAAAGAAAAAATAGCCGATTCCTTGAACGGTATGAATATGGTATTTATTACCGCCGGTATGGGCGGCGGAACCGGTTCAGGCGCGGCTCCGGTTGTGGCGCATATTGCTAAAGAAAAAGGAATATTGACGGTTGGCGTAGTGACTAAACCATTTGGGTTTGAAGGCAAAAAACGTATGGAAATTGCCGATAGAGCTTTGGAGAGCTTTATCAAAGAAGTTGACAGCATTATAGTTATACCTAATCAAAATTTGTTCCGTGTGGCAGATGAAAATACCACATTGTCGGAAGCATTTAAAATGGCGGATAATGTGCTGTATTCGGGAGTTCGCTCGATTACCGATTTAATGATGATGCCGGGATTAATCAATTTGGATTTTGCCGATGTCAGAAATATTATGGAAGATAAGGGCAAGGCTATAATGGGAACCGGTGAGGCCGGCGGTAAAGGCAGAGCTAAAGAGGCTGCAAAGCAGGCATTATCAAATCCGCTTTTGGATGATTGCACAATGCAAGGGGCAAAGGGAGTGTTGATTAATATTACCGGCGGTCAGGATATTACGCTGCCGGAGTTAGCGGAAGCTGCTGATACCATCAAAGAAGAAGTAGGTGATGATGCCAATATTATCTTCGGTTCAAGCTATGATGAAGGTTTGGAAGGAAAAATAAGAGTTTCCATTGTAGTGACCGGAATTAATGACGGAATTTTAAGACGTGAAGAACCGAAAGTACCTGCTGAAGAACCGTCGCTGATTGATCAGAGTTATGATGATACAACTTTTGTTCCGACGGTGGATGTGCCTGCATACAACCCAATCAGTGAGCAGGAAGAAACGCAAGAAGAAAACGAAAGTATTTTTGATGAATTAAATGAAGACATAACATCTGATGTTGACGCGCAAATAGAAGAATTGAGCGAATTGAGTAAAGCTGATAAAACTTCTTTGGATGATGATTTTGCTTCTTTGGATAAGTCTGAAGAATTGCCGGAAGTTCCTCAGGCTTCTGCATTATTCACCGCGATTATGAATAATGATAATAAAAGCGAAGAAAATGAAAAAGCTGATGAAGAACTCAATGCGTTGGTTGCCGATGATGACTTTTTTTCCGGCAATACGTCAATAGAAGGTTTCGGTCCGGTAGATGATGAAGAACCTATTTTGTTCAAAGGCAATGACACGTCAATCTTTAAAGGAGAGGAGCCGCAGGAAAACGAAATTAAAACAGAAAAGGAAGATGTATCTGAAGAAACAGAAAGCACTCGTCCAAGTTTTATTGAAAGAGTTATCGGCATCAGAACCCGCCGCAAGGCAAACGAAGATTTACCGAAACGTCAGGAAGTTAAATTATCTTCTTCGTTTGATAGCAAAACAGGAACCGATGATGATTTCGACATATCAGGAGAAGACTTGGATATACCGGCTTTCTTAAGAAGAAAGTAATATCTTGAATAATAAACAAAAAAAGGAACGTTATTGCGTTCCTTTTTTTTGTAATAATAATGATTTATGTATTGCAAAAGAGTACTGTCACCCCTATTTTTTTGCGGCAAGCAAAAAATTCAAGGTGACTTCAAATTATTTTAATTAATCAGCAGATACTCTGACCTCGCTTTGCTCGGATATATGACGTTATCATATCATCCACAAATCAAAATTTATAATAAGAATAAGTATAAAAAAAACTCCCCGAAGGGAGTCTTTTGCGATTGTTATATTTTAATAACAATTTCTGTTAAGTTTGCTGTACCAAGATCCGCCGGATTCGGCGCAAGATTTGACTTGTGATGTATCAACGCCTTCTCTGGAAGCCATATATACGTTATAGTACATATACCCGTGAAACAGAAGCCCGCCGGTAACAACCAACAAACATAATGTAGTGCATATTTTGATATAATCGGCTGCCAAATAAAGTATCAATACAAGTGCGACAAAGTTTAATCTGTTAAACAAAAGAGCGCCATATAAGTCGTTTCTGCTGTAATACAGATTAACGGCATAGAATATTATCAATCCGGCCAATATTATTCCTTTAAGAACTTTCCAAAACATAGCTATACTCCAATAAAAACCTTTTTCAGTATTATACACAAATTATTAAAACTTTGATAATGAAAATGTGAAATCACAGCAAAGATACGTATAATTAAAACAGTTGCATAATTTGATTTATATGCTAATCTTGACGGTATCATTAATGAGGAGCTTCGAATATGCGTGATTCATTTATTTTAAAAACCTGTTTGCAGATTATTGTTGTGGTGATTCTGATTTTATGCGGCTGCGGATATTATGTGTACGTCAATCGTGCGGCTATAGCCGATAAGCTCTTGGATTATACGATTCAGGGAATAACGGGGACAGTCGCTTCCAATGAGCAAAACAGCGCCAATTGGATAGAGGCTATATTTGATTCGGGTTCGGATAAGGTGAAAAACGCTATGTTTGATGCCGTAGCTAAACGCGGTTTAAACAGTAATAACAATTCCGGTCAGCGTGTGCAAGGCTTGGCAACAATGGCGGATATGCTGGCTAACGGCGCCGGAAACGGAGAAGTAAATATTAATCAAATGGCGCAGGCATTGGTTAACAGTTTGGGAGGAAAAAATAATAACACTAACGGTGTGCAGTATGCTCCGCACGATGTTAACGCCAGAGATGCCAAAGGACGCACATTGTTGATGAATGTTTGCCGCGTTGATGTAACTCCCAAAGTTATAAAGATGTTGTTACAATACGGAGCCGATATTAATGCCAAGGATAATAACGGAAGAACTGCGCTTATGTATGCGGCAGCTTTTAATGAAGATATTAATGTGATTAAATTGCTTCTGGAAAGAGGCGCAAAAATTAAAATTCGCGACCTAAAAGGTAAGACGGCGTCCGATTATGCTCAAAACAAAGAAATTGCAGAACTGCTTAAATAATAGATATTGACATCAATTCTCATTATAATATAATCACGGAGATTTTATATAATAATGAGAATTTTTTTGTTTTACATAATATAATTTTGCGCTTATGAATAAGTATGATTTTTTCTGCGGTCTGGCAATGTTTTTTTGCATTGCATTGGTAATAGCCGCGTGTGTGATATCCGAATCACCGTGGTTTGTGTGGCTTATTGCGATAGCGGCAAATATGGCTATTATGCAATTCAGCGTCAGCAGTGAGAAAAGCGGAAAAGAGCTGTCGCGTCACGAACAGCATCTCCGTTGCGCCAGAATTGTTTGGAATGTTACCGGTCCGGTCGGTTTTACATCGGTCATCTTGGGAGTTATGGACGGCATATTCGGCAGTGTTATTTTGATAGTAATATCATTGTCCGTTATATGGCTTTCTCTGGTTCATTTTGCAGATAAAGAGGGCAAGTTTTATTGGTGGCTCGGTTGGGTGATAACAATGAGCTTGACCGTCGTCGTCGCAATTTTGGAGATATTGTCCGTATATTTGAGTGCAATTCCGACTTTTATTATGGGATTGCTGTTTATACTCATAATGATATCATTAGCCGTGACACTGATTATCGGAATTGTATTGTATATATACCCGCCGATAAAGGAATTGTCTGATGATATTAAAGAAATAAGGGACACGATTAAAAACTCTCCGCTGAATAACGGTTAAACAAAAAGCCTCGCGAAATGCGAGGCTTTTCTAATGAGGTTAAATTACATATTTAATGCCTTAGCTTGCAATCTTGAAGTATCAACTTTACTTTTAACCTGCATTGCAAATCGGTTGTTTCTAAAATTATCCATCGGTTTTCTGCCTAATTCTCTTATTTGTTTCAGCGTCGTCCCTATTTTTGACAGGCGATTATTGGTGTTTTTCTGTAAAAATAATCTGTCTCTGGTTGAATAATCTCCATAGTTTTTCAAATCAAGGTCTTTTGCCAACTTTAAATCATATACAATTTGCCGCATACTGGGATGCTCTTTACCGGAAGTATTGACACCGTAATTCAGTTCATCTGCCAGCGTTACGATTGTTGCGCTTTTTTCATTGGAGCGTTTAAAAGATATTGCAACAGGCTCTTCCGCAGTGCTTCCGTTAACATATCCGTATGTCACGGAAGCAACCGTACCGTCTGAAAAAGTCATTTTATCCGGCTTGTCACGAGAAGTTACTACATTTAAATTAAAGACTTCCCAAGAACTTTTCTTTTCTGCTATAGGTGTTTTAGCTTTTAAGACTTCACCGACATACTCTTGCTGCGGGGCAATTTCAAATGCCGCCATATTCTCTTTAGTAATTTCAGGAGCCGTAAATTTCACCTCATGTTTTACTTTTTCAACTAATAAAGCGTCCGTATTTAATAGTTCCTGAGCCTCGGTCGATATAGCAGCCGCTGTCGTAACTCCCACGCATATCACTTTATAACTATTCATAGTATTTCTCCAAACATCATTCTATTTAGTCTAAAATAGCAGAAAAAAATATTTTTGTCAATATGAAAAATAAATATTTTGCACTGTATATTAAAAAACGCTTGCAAATCATAAAAAAAGCATATACAAAGCAAACTAACCGACGGATAGTTATTTTTGCTTGCTTTTTAAATAGAGCTGTGTTAAAGATAACGCCGAATGTTTGTGTAATTAATTAACTAAAAGAGAAGAAAAATGGCTACACCTAAGAAAAAAGTATCTAAATCTCGTCGCGATATGCGTCGTTCTCACGATGCGTTGACACCGAATTCGTATCAGGAATGCCCGAATTGCGGTGAATTGAAGAGACCTCACCACGTTTGCCCTAAATGCGGTCAATATGATGGTAAAGAAGTTGTTGCAAGCAAAGCAGCAAAATAATTTTTAAATTTATAGAATATGGAGCAGGTTTTGTCTGATAATAATCTGGTCATATCCGTAGATGCAATGGGGGGGGATAATTCCCCTCGCGTTGTTGTTGAGGGAATTAATCTTGCACATAAGAATAATCCCGATATAAAGTTTTTAATGTTTGGCGATGAAGCAAAAGTTTCCGAAGAAATGAAGCGTTTTCCGCAAATGAAAGAGTACTGCACTCTGACAAATGCTCCGGAATCCGTAAAAAATGAAGATAAACCGTCGCAGGTAATTCGCAACAAGAATACCAGTATGTATATGGCAATAGATGCTGTTCGCAAAGGAGATGCCAAAGCTGTTATATCCGCCGGTAATACCGGTGCGTTGATGGCTATTTCAAAAATGATTTTGAAAACTATTCAGCGTATTCACCGTCCGGCTATATGTACCAATATTCCGCATAAGAACGGTATGTGCGTTATGCTTGATTTAGGTGCCAACACCGAATGCAGTGCAGTTAATTTGGCCGAGTTTGCCATTATCGGTAATATTTTGGCAAAGCATACTTTGGGAATTGAAAGACCTCGTATAGCTCTGCTGAATATTGGTGCCGAGGAAATGAAAGGCCGCGAAGAAATTCATCAGGCCGCCAAAATGATTAAGAGCACTCACCTTGATTTGAATTTTATCGGTTATATTGAACCGCATCAAATCGGGGAGGGCTATGCCGATGTGGTTGTATCCGACGGATTTACCGGTAATATTGCCCTCAAAACTATGGAGGGAACTGCCAGATTAATAACCGGACTATTAAAAACCTCAATAAAGAAGTCAATCTGGGCTAAAATCGGTCTGCCGTTTTTGTTGCCGGTTGTGTGGACGCTGAAAAAGTCTATGGATCCGCGTAAATATAACGGCGCTATGTTTGTGGGATTGAACGGATTATCGGTCAAAAGCCACGGCGGTACGGACGCTTTGGGTTTTTCCTATGCCGTAGACAATGCTTCAAAACTTGTGCGGCAGGATTTTGTACAAACAATCAGAGATGAAATTGAACACGTTGATTTAGACGAGTTGTCACAGGATATATTATACGATGTCTATTAGGAGTGAAATAATCGGTTTCGGGCATTATTTACCGAACAAAGTTCTGACAAATGATGATTTATCAAAAATGGTGGAAACGAGCGATGAATGGATACGCACTCGCACCGGTATCATCAGCCGTCATATTGCTCAAGATGAAATAACTTCGGATATTGCCGGCAGGGCTGCCGCTATGGCGCTTAAAAATGCCTCCGTCAATCCGCAAGATGTTGATTTATTAATTTTGGCAACAGTTACAACCGATAATACGACTCCGTCAACAGCCGCTAAAGTTGCGCGTGATTTAGGTATGAGAGCCGGTGCTCCTGCATTCGATATATCGGCAGCCTGTTCCGGATTTGTTTATGCCTTGACGATGGCAGACAATATGATTCGTCTGGGACAAGTTAAAACTGCGGTTGTTATAGGAGCCGAAACACTTTCCAAAATAGTTGATTGGACCGACAGAAATACTTGCGTTTTGTTCGGTGACGGCGGCGGTGCTGTTGTATTGCGCGCTAAAGAAGGCAAAGGTGATGCTTCGGATACGGGAATTTTAAGCACTTGCATTTTTGCTGACGGTTCTATGTATGATAATTTGAAGACTACCGGCGGTGTTTCTTCAACCCAAAATGCCGGAGTGGTGTTTATGAACGGTAAAGAAGTATTTAAGCACGCGGTGGGGAGTTTGTCGCAAGCAGCCGAAACAGCTATGAGTGATGCCGGTATTAATAAGGAAGATATTGATTGGCTGGTTCCTCATCAGGCAAATATCAGGATTATTGAAAGTGTGCGTGAAAAATTGGATTTACCGGAGGATAAGGTTATTATATCTCTGGATCACCACGGAAATACCTCTGCGGCATCAATACCTTTGGCACTGTCGGAGAATATTGAGAGCGGGCGTTTGAAAAAAGGCGATTTGGTGGTGCTTACCGCAATGGGAGCCGGTTTTACTTGGGGCGGTGCGGCAGTACGTCTGTAAGGATAAATTACGTTAACAAAAAAACGGGAAGCAAATAACTTCCCGTTTTTTTATAAAAGTCAAAAAACAGATTATTTCTTGCTGTTTACGGCTTCTTGTAAAGATTTACCGGCTTTGAATTTAGCAACCTTGCGAGCCGGAACTTTTACGGTTTGACGTGTGCGCGGATTGATAGCCGTCGTAGCAGATCTTTTAGAAGTAGAAAATGTGCCGAAGCCAACCAAACGAATATCCTTACCGGATTTTAACGAGCTGTAAACGGTAGAAATGAAAGCGTTCAAAGCTTTTGTGCAGTCAGTCTTAGATAAGCCGGAAGCAGAAGAAATGCTGCTGATTAATTCACTTTTATTCATTGTATTATTCCTTTATATAATTTTCATTACGAGAACTAACTTCTCAAAAAGGATAGTAGTCCAAACAAAATATAAAAGTCAAATAAAAAAAGTGCTTAAATCCCTAAAAACAGCATATTTTGAAATATTTATCGATAACCTGTGGGCTATGATTAATATTATTTGACTTTTATCCGCCCATCTCATAAAATATGCCTGATTTTGGGGGCTTTTTATGAAATTTTTGCATTTTTTGATTATTTCTGCTTTTTTTGTTGTTTCTTGCGACGAATCTGCCAACGATGAAATATATAATGAAAATAATACCAACGTATCTTCCGGAGTGGTTTATAATATTGATGAAAAGCCTATTAACGGATTGTACAGAGTATACTATCCTGACGGAAATATAAAGATGGAAATTCAAAGCAAAGACGGCAAACCTAACGGTATGGGGAAGTTTTATACAGAGGACGGAGTGCTTTATATGCAGGGTGTTTTCACCGACGGTCAGGCAGACGGAGTATTTTATAATTACTATCCGAAAGGACAGGTTCATAATGAAATGAACTATGAAAAAGGCATTAAAAACGGTACGCAAAAAACTTATGATAAAAAAGGAAATTTAATCGTTGAAGTTTTGTTTGAAAAAGGTTCTGCCAAGAACGGATATATGGTAATAAATGGTGAAAAGACCGATTTCAGCCCCGATGAACTGGCTGAATTAAACTAGATAATTTGAAGATTTTTTTGTGGTGACTGGCGAGTTTTGCCCCAAGCTGTATTTTTAGCTTGACAATATTTCATAAATGTAATATTTACAACAGCAATGAATGCAATTTGCTGTGTTCATACTGTCCAAGACCGTGGGTGAAACGGGGCGGAAATTTGATTTGTCAGCCTTGTTTCTTAATTTCCGACGCAGACGGAGTGAACTTGAGATTTATTTTAATCTTTTTTCTCCTTCGGACAGATTTAGGGTTCCGCATTATACCTTTGGGTATGATGTGGGTTTTGGTAACGTTCTTGTTGAACCGAGAACATAACATTCGTATGGAGACAATAAGTGAACCGCGAAGAAAAAACAGAATTACTGGCCGAATTGAACGGTATCTTTCAAGGTGCTGAGTCTGTCGTTTTAGCCGAATACATCGGCTTGACGGTGGCAGAAGCTGAAGCCTTGAGAAAGAAAATCCGTGAAGCCGGTGCTTCTTTAAGAGTTACTAAAAACCGTATTGCCCGTTTAGCATTGAAAGACACAAAATTTGAGGGTTTGACAGACCTGTTTAAAGGTCCGGTTATTATGGCTTATGCTAATGACCCGATTGCCGCCTGCAAAGCTTGTGTTCAGTTTGCAAAAGAAAACGAAAAATTGGTTATCGTCGGCGGTGCCTTGTCTGACAAGATGCTGACCTTGAACGAAATTAAAGAGTTAGCCTCTATTCCGTCTATGGACGAATTGCGTGCCAAACTCATCGGTTTGTTGCAAGCTCCTGCTTCCAAAGTTGCGAGAGTATGCAAAGCATACAGCGAAAAGGAAGCTGCTTAATCTTTGGGCTTTGTGCCGCTTGATGGGGCACAGTCAAAGGATAATTAACAGGCAAATAGTTTTAGTTTAATTTGAAAAGTTAATTTTTTATTGGAGAAAAAAAATGGCAGATTTGGCCAAGTTAGTAGATGAATTGTCAGCTTTAACAGTTATGGAAGCTGCTGAGTTATCAAAAATGTTAGAAGAAAAGTGGGGCGTTTCCGCTGCCGCTGCTGTTGCCGTAGCTGGCGCCGGTGCCGGTGCTGCTGCCGCAGTTGAAGAAAAAACAGAATTTGATGTTGTATTGGTTGAAGCCGGTGCAAATAAAATCAATGTTATTAAAGAAGTTCGTGCTATTACCGGTTTGGGCTTGAAAGAAGCTAAAGACTTGGTAGAAGGCGCTCCGAAGACTGTTAAAGAAAGCGTTGCCAAGGCTGACGCTGATGCTATGAAAGCTAAGTTGGAAGAGGCCGGCGCTAAAGTTGAATTGAAGTAATTTAATCAATTTAATAAGACTCGAAAAATCCCGTAAGGTTCTGCCTTGCGGGATTTTTTATTAGTTGCCTTGCAGAAAACCCCGTATTTATACGGGGATGAATGTTAAGGCGTTAGAATAACGCCGTTCCGCACTGAAAGTGCGGTCAAACCGCAAGGTTTGTAGCGTTAATAGTACCACCAGTTTACTGGTGGA
>JAFUSH010000019.1 GCA_017471705.1 Alphaproteobacteria bacterium
AGCGTTTTATGCGGATAAAGATTTGAGCGAGAGCGTGAGCTTGGGGACTGAACTGGGGGTAAGATTTAATCCGGAACACGGCAATGCCTCTAATGATTATCGCGCCTTGTTCGGATTGAGTTGGAACTTTTAAGTGATTTACGGGGAAATTTTATGGATAAAGATTTTTGGCGTTCAAAACGGTTTGTCCCGTTGTTGATTACGCAATTTTTCGGAGCGTTTAACGATAACCTTTTTAAAAATACTCTAATGACGTTTGTTGCTTATAAAATGGTTGCCGGTGAACAGACGGTAAGTATTTATTCTAATATAATTGCCGCCATATTTATATTACCTTATTTTTTATTTTCGGCTTTCGCCGGATTATTGGCCGATAAGTACAACAGAGCATATCTGACCAGAATATTGAAAGTCACCGAATTTATTTTGATGTTGGGAGCCGGTTTTCTGTTTGTGTATAAAAGTTTGTATCTTCTGATATTTATTTTATTTTTAATGGGGCTTCAATCTACATTTTTCGGACCTATTAAATATGCTTTGTTGCCGCAGCTTTTGCGTTCCGAAGAATTAATTGCCGGTAATGCGTACGTTGAAGCCAGCACATATATCTCCATAATATTGGGTTCAATATTGGGAACTTTACTGCCGATACCCTGCAGTATTGCTTTATTGTTGACTTGTGCCGTAATAGGTATGATATCAAGTTATCAGATTCCGAGTACGGTAGGGTTGAGACCTGACGAAAAAATAAGTTTTAATATATTCAGGTTGATAGGCGAAAATTTGCGCTTAATTCGTTCTCATATAATAGTATTCAGGGCAATTATCGGAGCAACGTGGTTTTGGATTTTGGGCACTTTTTTCTTAACGCAGCTTTTTCCGCTGTGCAGTAAAGTATTTAATACGGAACCTGCAGTTGTTACGCTGTTCTTGATATTGTTTTCGCTGGGGGTTGGTGCCGGTTCGGTATTTTGCAATAAGCTGCTTAAAGGTGAGATATCTATAGTTTACGTGCCGTTGAGTGCAATCGGTTTGAGTTTATGTGCATTTATGATTTACATTTTATCGGTAGGATTTAACGCTCCGGAACAAATGTTAAAGCTGAGCAAATTTTTATTTATGCCGCGCGGTTTTCTGATTTGTATATGTTTATTTGCCTTTGCGTTTATGGGCGGAATGTATGTAGTACCGTTAAATGCCTTGATGCAAAAAAAAGCACCGAGTAAATATGTGGCGGCGGTGATAGCCGGAAATAATATCGTCAATTCATTGGGAATGGTTGGTATTTCCGTTTTAGCCGTTGTTTTGGTTACACTCGGATTTAAAATTACCGATTTATTTTTATTTATTGCCGTTATCAGTGCCGGAGTAGCCTTTTATATATGTAAGTTGTTGCCTGATGCACTGTTACGGTCAATATTTTGTTCGGTGCTTAATTTGTTTTTCCGAGTAAAGGTAGACGGACTGACAAATCTTCGCAATGCCGGCTCTAAAATTTTGATTATTGCCAATCACGTTTCATTGTTGGACGGTATTTTGATTGCCGCCTATCTGCCGCGTAAAATTACTTTTGCCATAGACGGAGCTTGGGGAGCTAAGTGGTATGTGAAAATATTCAGCGGTATAGTTGATTTTTATCCGCTTAATCCGACAAATCCGCTTTCGGTTCGCTCTTTGATAGATGTTGTTAATCAGGGCAAAACCGTGATGATTTTTCCCGAAGGGCGGATAAGTGTTACCGGTTCATTAATGAAGATATACGAAGGAGCCGGAGTGGTTGCCGAAAAATCGGGAGCTAAAATAGTTCCGCTCAGAATTGACGGAGCCCAATATTCAAAGTTTTCGTACATAGGCAATTTAATTAAGACGCAGATGTTTCCTAAAATCAAATTATCCGTTTTGCCGGCGTGTAATTTGAATATACTGCAGAATGTCAGCGCTCGCGAGCGTCGTCGTCTGACATCTTTGCAGCTTCACGATATTATGGCGGATATGATATATAATACTACCGAGAAAAATCAGCCGTTGTTTAATTTATTGCTTAATGCCGAAAGACTTTACGGAAGCAAACATAAAATTGCTCAGGATGTGACGGGAAATACTTTGTCTTATTCACAATTTATTCTGAAAACATACGTTTTGGGAGAAGCATATTTATCGGCCTTGGGTAATGATAAAAATATAGGCATTTTGTTACCGAACAGTTTGGCATCGGCTGTCAGTTTTTTTGCATTGCATTGTTCTGATAAGTTACCGGTAATGCTTAATTTTTCATTGGGTACAAAACAATTTTCGTCTTGTTTGAAAACCGTTAATGTCAAAAAAGTAATTACTTCCCGTCGTTTTATTGAACAAGGACAACTGCAATATTTGATTGACTGCGCCGAAAAATACGGATGTGAAGTCATATATTTGGAGGAATTTGCCAAGAAAATAAAGTTAACTGATAAAATCAAAGGAATATGGAAATATCTTCTGCGAAAACCTATAAAATGCGATAGTAAAGAAGCCGCAGTCATTTTGTTTACTTCCGGTTCCGAAGGATTGCCGAAGGCAGTTTTATTATCACATCGCAATTTGCAGGCTAATGTGCTGCAAATTCATTTGGCGGTACCGTTTCACGCTCGCGATGTTATTTTGAATGCCTTGCCGATGTTTCATTCGTTTGGGTTGACAGTAGGTACTATTCTACCTTTCTTATACGGCGTAAAAACATATTTTTATCCGTCACCGCTGCATTATCGCATTATTCCGGAAGTAGCATATAATCTGCAGGCTACGGCTGTTTTGGGAACGGATACGTTTTTATACGGTTATGGTCGAATGGCAAATCCGTACGACTTTTTCTCCGTACGTTTTGCGGTCGTCGGCGGTGAAAAATTGAAAGAACGCACGGCAGATTTATGGATGCAAAAGTTCGGAGTGCGAATTTTTGAAGGCTACGGCACTACCGAAACCTCTCCGGTGATTTCCGTTAATACGCCGATGTTTTATCGCAACGACACGGTAGGACGCTTTTTACCGCAAATTGAGCATCGGTTGGAAAAAGTAAACGGCGTGGATAACGGCGGAAAATTATTGGTTAAGGCAGATAATGTTATGATGGGTTATATTAAACCCGAAAAACCGGAGGTGTTGCAAAAAGCCGATGTTTGGTATGATACCGGAGATATTGTGCAAATTGATGAAGACGGTTTTATTCATATCAGCGGACGAGCCAAACGTTTTGCTAAAATCGGCGGAGAGATGGTGTCTTTGACGGCTATCGAACAAATTTTGGATGAAATGTATCCTGATGCAAAGCAGGGAATTATCGCCGTCAGTGATGATAAAAAAGGTGAAAAACTGGTGCTGATTACCAATATTGAAAATACAAATGTTAAAGAAATTCAAAAATATTTTCGCATTCAAGGTTTAAGCGATTTATGGATTCCCAAAGAGATTTTATATATAAAATCTCCGCCGCTCTTAGGCAGCGGTAAGTTCGATTATGTCACGGCAGAAGCTAAGTATATAAACGAAGAAAAATAAATTAAATATTTATTTGCACATCAAAAAAAAATAATGTACTATGACGAAAACAATATGGAGAATATAAAATGTTTAAAAAGATTTTTGATATAATGTCATTAGTTGCTGTTTTGGGACTTTTTGTATGTTTTGATGCAACGGCCGGCGTCCAATTCCTTCCGGGTAGCGGAGCCAGCGGAAATATTCGAGCCAGCAGAGGAAATCCTTGCACGGGATATAATCTCACCTCTGCAAAATGTGCAGGTAAGGCCTGTAGCATTGGTTGGAATTGCCTTACTTGTACCAATGCCAAAGGTAAGTATTATAAATGTACGGAGCTTAAATGTGAAGCAGGTTATACAGCTGGAAAAGTGTCTTGTCCTCCGTGCCAAAAGTATGAATATAAGGGATTTGCCGGAAATCGGATATGTGGCAGATGCGCCATTATTAACGGATGCTTGGAAAATGCTGAAGGAGAAGAATATACTTCGTTTAAGTACGTTATAGGTGTTAGCGTAAACGGAAACAAAATTAATAATTTAGAAGAAACCGGATATAGGTTGAAATAAATTTTAATTCCGAAATAGAAAAAACTCCTCCGATACGGAGGAGTTTTTTCTAGCTTATGTCGTGGTCATCTATTGAATATCCGGTTGAGCGAATGGTGCGAATATAATCCGGACCGAATTCGTTAAGGGCTTTTCGCAGCCTTCTTATATGTACGTCAACCGTTCTGGATTCCACATATATGCTGTTACCCCAAACCTCTTTCAATAAATCTTCTCTTGAGAAAACCTGTCTCGGAGAAGAAATCAACATCTTAAGTATTTTGAACTCTGTAGGAGCTAATTGGATATAGTTATCTCCGCGGAATACTTTTTTTTCTTTTGTTTTTAATACTATATCATTAAAGCTATATTCCTTTTTTTCATTATCCCCCATATTTTCGGTGCGACGCAGGTTTGTTTGGATACGCGCTAACAATTCCGGCACCGAAAACGGCTTGGTAACATAATCATCTGCACCAGCCGAAAGTCCGGCGATTTTATCTTCTTCCTGCCCTTTGGCCGTAAGCATAATGATGGGAGTATTTTTATGTTCCGGATTGTTGCGAATGATTTTGCACAGTTCCAATCCGGATATTTCCGGCAACATCCAATCCAACAATATTAATGAAGGATTTTCTTTTTCAACAACCGGTAAAACTTTGTTGCCTTGCGAAACATAAATGGTTTCATAGCCGGCTTTTTCTAAGTTGTATTTAATTAACAAGGCAATAGCCTGTTCATCTTCCACAATTAAAATAGTTGCCATTATTTTCTCCTCAAATTTTGCATTTGCTTGATAATCGCTTGCGGATTATCAGCTTTAAAAATTGCGCTTCCCGCCACTAAGACGTCAGCACCGTTTTGTACGCAATCATCGGCAGTTTGCAGATTTATACCGCCGTCAACTTCCAAAGTAATACTGCGCCCCTCAATCATCTTTGCCGTCTGAGCAATCTTAGCTAGTTTGCTGCGCATAAAACTTTGCCCGCCGAATCCCGGTTCAACTGTCATAATCAAAATATTATCGATATCATTTAGAAAAGGTTCCAACATTGTAACCGAAGTATCGGGCTTTACGGATATTCCGACTTTAAGATTATGCTTTTTTAATTCGCTTATAACGCTATTTATATCAGAAGTCGCTTCATAATGAAATGTTATCATATCTGCACCGCTGTTATAAAACATAGGTATAAACAAAAGCGGATTTTCCACCATAATGTGCACATCAAAGAACAGTTTGCTCAAAGGACGCATTTGCCGCACAAAATCGGGACCGAAACTTAAATTCGGAACAAAATGTCCGTCCATAATGTCAAAATGCAACCAATCGGCACCGGCTTCTTCAGCCAGTTTTATTTGTTCTCTCAAATTACCTAAATCCGCAGCCAACAGACTCGGTGCAATCAATACCATACCACTCTCCTTATTTTAATAGTAAAACAAGAAGGTTAAATTGTGGTAAAAACTATAATGAGTTTTTGATTATGCCGCCGCCTAAAATAATGTCATCTTTGTACAAAACAACCGATTGTCCGGGAGCTATAGCTTTTTGTTTGGCAAAAAAATCCACTTGAATCTGCTCTCTATTTATCGGGGTAACCTTAACCGCCACCGGTTGCTGTGATGAACGTATTTTAGCTTCGCACTCAATAGGAGCTTCAATTCCTTTAATTGCCGACCAACACAAATTATCGGCAATTAAGCCGTTACGTTCACATTCTTCTTCAAAACCGACGATAACTTCATTCTTATCTTTGTTGAATCCCAAAACATAAAGAGGGCGCTCGGCGGATATTCCCATTCCGCGGCGCTGTCCTACGGTGTAATTCCATATTCCCGTATGCTGACCGAGTATTTTGCCGTCTTGCGTCACAAAGTTACCGATTTGCGGTTCATTTTGCAAAATGTCGTTAATATCACCCGAATAAAAATCTTGGCTGTCAGGTTTGTCCGAAACCGCTAATTTGTATTTAACGGCCAATTCGCGCACCTGTTTTTTGGTTAATTCGCCCAATGGCATAATCACCCGACTTAATTGTTCTTGAAGCAAGCGATATAAAAAATAAGATTGATCTTTTGTGTTATCGACGCCGCGTTTAATCGTGTATCGTTTATTTTGTTCGTTATATATGATTTGCGCATAGTGTCCGGTTGCAAATTTATCAAATTCAATGCCTTGTGCTTTCGCTTCATCAGGCAAGGCGCTGAATTTTATGAATGAATTACACATAACGCACGGATTTGGTGTGCGTCCGGCTTTGTATTCGCTTTTGAAATTGTCAAGAACCATTTGTTGATAACGTTTGGAGCAGTCCAGAACGTAATAAGGAATCCCCAAGCTATGACAGATTTGCTTAGCTGTGTCGATATCCTGTTCTTCGTGCGGCGAAAAACAGGAATCGGCGTGAATATCACCGGAAAATTTAGTATCTTTATTCCAAATAGACATTGTGGCCCCGATAACTTCGTGTCCCTGACTTTTAAGCATAGCCGCAACTACAGATGAATCAACGCCTCCGCTCATACCAACCAAAATTTTCATATACAGCCCTTTTTACAAACAAAAGAACTTCGGAATATCCGAAGTTCTTGATACGGTTAAAATCACTAGAACGGGATATCGTCATCCAAATCCGAAGGTGTGGTTGCCGCTGAATTATCCCAACCCGAAGACGGAGAGGAAGAAAATACATCATTCATCTCTGCGGAACCTGCATCGGAATTTCTGGCATCCAACATCATCAAAGTACCGGCGTAATTTTGCAATACAACTTCTGTGGTATAACGGTCATTACCGCTGTTATCTTTCCACGAGCGTGTTTGCAGCTGCCCTTCAATATACACTTTGGAACCTTTGCGCAAATATCTTTCGGCGGTATCAGCCAAAGCGCTGTTAAAAATAACGATACGATGCCACTCGGTTTTCTCTTTACGCTCGCCGGTAGTTTTATCTTTCCAACTGTCTGAGGTTGCCAAACGCAGATTAACAACTTTGGCACCGCTTTGGGTGTTGCTTACCACCGGATCAGCCCCCAGATTACCGACTAAAATAACTTTATTTATACTTCCTGCCATTATTTCTTTCCTTTTAATATTTTTAACTTAACACATCATACTTTATTTTGTTTGCAAAGCAACCACAAAACAACAAATTACACAAATTTATCAAGCAGCCTTTTCTGCAGTTGCCGATAACTCTTCCATAACTTCTCTTTTCAGAGTTACGTTATCCGATTTACCGGTAGCAAATACCGGTAATTTATCGTGATAAAGAATTATTCTCGGTAAATAAAGTTCCGACATTCCGTTGTTTTTAACATATTCGTGCAGCATTGAAGATGTCACGCTTCTGTTATTGGTAACCAGAACAATTTGTTCTCCCTTGCTTTCGTGCGGAATTGCCACAACACCGTAATTGTACTCTCCCATACTTTCGGTAGCGGCAATGACCATATCCTGTACAGCGTTCAATGAAACCATCTCGCCGCCGATTTTAGCAAAACGCTTAATACGGTCTTTAATGGTGAAGAAACCGATTTCATCCATATCAACCACATCACCGGTATGGTACCATCCGTTTTGCGGAGGAACCAAAACTCCCGGATTATCCGCCATATAATATCCGAGCATAACATTCGGACCTTTAACGCATAATTCGCCGCCTCTTTCGATGCCGTCAACCGGTTCAATTCTGTACTGCATTCCCGGCAATAATTTACCGATAGAGCCGAATTTGTTGAAAATACCGTTATTGGCGGTCATTACCGGAGAACATTCCGTGGCGCCGTATGCCTCCATCATTCTGACGCCGGAATGCTCCATCCACATATTGCGTGTATCAGGTTTAGCCGCTTCTCCGCCGGAATACATCAAACGTATATTATGAAAGTCATAAGGATGAGCGATTTTGGCATATCCGCGTAAGAAAGTATCCGTACCAATCATCAAGGTAACTCCCAATTCATACACTAATTCCGCTACTACACGATAGTGCAGAGGAGATGGATATAAAAACAGTTTGGCACCTTGGAACAGCGGAAACAGCATACCGACCATCAAACCGAAACTGTGGAACATCGGCAGAGCATTGAACAACATATCTTTGAAAGTTATGGTCTGAATTGCCGCCAGTTGATTTACATTGGCAATTAAATTGGCGTGGCTTAACAAAACCGCTTTCGGAGCTCCTTCCGAACCGGAGGTGAACAAAATAACAGCCTTTTTATCGCCGCCTTTTTTGTGCGGTACACGCTTTACTTTATAGCTCAAGAAGGCGCTGATTTTAGTCCACAGCGACATATTTTTGGCGATGTCTTCCAGATACACGATTTTGTATCCTGCCTTTTCGAGTGCTTCCACGGCCGGCTCGAGTTTGCCTTTAATTATAAAAGTCTTTGAGGTTATAACGGTTTTGACCATCGCCGTATGGCACATAGAAACCATATTTTTGGCACCAACCGAGAAATTAATCATAACCGGAGTACGTTCAAATGCAGACAGCCCGAAGAATGCACATACGGTGGCAATGGCATTAGGTAACAAAACCCCGACGTTTTCGTTGGGAACCGTAAACTTTTTAAATGAGCGCCCCAAAGCAAATGCCGCTACGATGATGTCTTTATAAGATTTCTTCTTGCGGTTGACATCTTCAATAATACGCGGACGTTTGGAAAACCATCCTGTGCGTGAATAAACTTTAGCGGTTTTCATCAATTGGGCAAAAATGGAAATATTCGGATCATAATTAATTTTAAATCCCATTTCGCGCAAGATTATATAAACTTCGTTGCTGATGTGGTCACGTTGGCGGCGCAATTCATCTTTGAGCTTGAAATTGCGAGGCTTCCCGACAAATATACGCATTTTCGGAAGCGGTCGATGCGGAAGTCTGCCTTTTGTTTTAGAAAAATATCCGTATTGCGGACCGTCAATCCAAACCGGAATAAGCGGGGCTTTTGATTTATCGGCAACCAGTCCCGGAGCTTCATATATCTTCATTAATCCGCCGTCTTCGGTAATACGTCCCTCGGCAAAAATGACTACCAATCTGTTTTCGTCAACGGTGGCAATTAATTTTTTTATATCTGCCGGTTCAATCGGGTTAAATTGTATTACATCGGCTCTTTGCATAAGAAATCGTATCCAGTGGCGGCGGTATAAATGTCCGTTGAGGGCAAATACCGGATTTCCGGGTAAAAAGGCAAACAGCAGAATCGGATCCAAATACGATACGTGATTAACCACAAAAACACCTTTTTTCGGCAATTTATCGGTATCAAATTCAAAAATACACGTGGCTTTCATTAATGTGAGAATACATCTTAAACAAAGTCTGACAAAGTCTTTCACGGATTTAACCTTTCCTGTAGTTACATAGTATCCTTTGTTATACCACAGGTTAAAATTTTGTAAACAAAATAACCTTATTAATCAACAAGCGGAAAATGACAGTTAATACGTTGAAAATACACGATTATTTTAGTAATATGATAAAATTGTTTATAATAATAAAGAAAAAACTTGCCAAAATTAAAATATTGTAATAGGTTTCCCGAGGGAAACTAATGAAGAGTATCAAAGTTTTCCGCATTGTTACAACAGATAAACAGGACTAATATGAAAAAAGTTTTATCCTTAACGACAGCCCTTACCGCCGTTTTATTGTGCGGTAATGCCTATGCTGCCGGATTCCATTTGAGAGAGCAATCATCTGCAGCTCAAGGAAACGCGTATGCCGGAGCTACCGCCGGTGCTGAAGAAAATTCGTATGCTTACTATAACGTGGCAGGATTAACCAGACATAAGGGAACTCAGTTTTCCGGAGGCGGAAGTTATATTGCACCTAAAGCTACGGCTAAAGATGTAAGAGATCAGACCGGAAATCGCGATGCAGACGTTCAAAATGTGGTTCACGCGGCAATTTCTCCAAATTTCGCAATTTCACATCAGGTAAACGACAAATTGTTTTTGGGGCTGGGCGGAAACAGTCCTTTCGGAATGATTACAAAATATGATAAAGATTGGGCCGGTTCCGATCACGGTATTACATCCGATGTAAAAACAGCGACGATTACTCCGATGGCTGCATATAAGGCTACCGATAATTTATCTTTGGGGGCAGGTTTGCAAGCACAATTGGTATGGGCTCATCTGACCAACAGTCACCGTCAGAGCGGTACCGAGATTGTAACCGTGGGCGGACACGCTATGGATTTGGGATATCAGCTCGGTATGCTGTATGAATTTAACGATTCTACGCGTATGGGTGTCGGGTATCGCAGTGAAGTAAAGCATAAAATCAAGGGTAAAATGAAATCTTCGGGAAGTGCGGTTCCGGGAGTTCCGGGGGCTATGATTGACGCGATGATGAATCAGAAAATCAGCGCGAAATTAAATACTCCGGCGGTGCTGTCTATGGGTATATATCACGATGTTAATGAACGTTTGGCGGTTATGGCCGAATACCAGAGAGTATTTTGGAGTTCATTCCAAAATCTTACTTTTGTGAGCAAAAGCGGATTGAACAATCCGGCTACTCCGGGGTATATCTCACGTGTTCAGGAAAAATGGCGCGATACTAATTTTTACTCCGTAGGCGCCAGCTATATGCTTGATGAGCAATGGAAGTTGCGTTTGGGTATTGCCTATGACCAAGGGGCGGTTCGGTTGCAGCATAGAACTCCGCGCATTCCGGATACTGACCGAGTTTGGTATTCAACCGGTTTGGGATACCAGTATAATGAACATTTAAGCTTTAATTTTGCGTATACATATATGTACGCACATAAATCGCATTTGGATACCGCTCTTACCGGAAATTCCGGTATGAATGCGACGGCAAATTATACAAATTCGATTCAAGTGTTTGCGTTTGGCTTTAATTACGCATTCTAAAAGCTGATTAAAAAATTAAAAACGGCTGTCAGTTATGCACAGCCGTTTTTGCAATTTTTAAAAAATACAAAAAATAAGCAAAAAATGACGATTTTTGTATAAAAATTGCAAAAAAAATACACATTTTTGTTGTTTTTTTGCAAAAATGGTCTATAGATGATTTTATGTTTTGAAAAAGAAAGGAAAATGATAAAAATGTCAAATTCTATTGATACTAAAATTATCGGCAAATTGGCTGAAATTCTTGATAAAAATCAATTGACAGGACTGAAATACGAAGATGAAAATTGCAAAATTTCATTATCTCGCGATGTTTGCGGCAATTATGCGGCTGCGGTTCCTATGCCTGCGGTTGCAGCGCCGGCTTCAATAGCGAAAAATATCAGCGAAGATAAAGAAGAAACAAGTGAAGATATTGACTATTCCAACAGTCCCAATGCGGTTAAATCGCCGATGGTGGGGGTTGTGTACCTTTCCAGCAATCCCGATGCTCCGACTTACGTAAAAGAGGGGGATAATGTTTCGGTAGGTGATACCGTTTGCCTGATTGAAGCTATGAAGACATTTAATCCGGTTAAGGCACATAAAACCGGTAAAGTTACCAAAGTTTTGGTTGAAACCGGTGATCCGGTGGAATATGGTGAACCGTTGGTGATTATTGAATAAGATTTAGGAAAAAATATGTTTGAAAAAATATTAATAGCCAATCGCGGAGAAGTTGCCTTAAGAATACATCGTGCTTGTCGTGAAATGGGAATTCGCACGGTAGCGGTGCATTCCGAAGCCGATGCCAATGCTATGCACGTCCGTTTAGCTGATGAGGCCGTATGCATAGGACCGGCACGTTCTGCAGATTCTTATTTGAATAAACCGGCGATTATATCGGCAGCGATTATTACCGGCGCCGATGCCATTCATCCGGGGTACGGATTTCTGTCTGAAAATGCCGATTTTGCCGATATGGTGGAAAAGCACGGTATAACTTTTATCGGTCCGAGTGTCGAACAGATGCGTCTTATGGGGGATAAAATTACCGCCCGCAAAGCAGCCAAAGAGGCCGGTTTGCCGATTACGGAAGGCTCTCCGGCACTCGAAACGCTGGAAGAGGCAAAGCATTGGGCCGGTAAAATCGGTTATCCGGTGATTATTAAAGCCAAAGACGGCGGCGGCGGAAAGGGAATGAAAATTGCTTTCGGTGATGATGATATCGAAGAGGCTTATACTATGGCTAAAGCAGAAGCTAAGGCATCTTTTCCGAGCGATGTTGTGTATATGGAAAAATATTTGCAGCATCCGCGCCATATAGAAATGCAGGTTTTGGCCGATAAATACGGAAATGTCGTACATTTGGGAGAACGCGATTGCTCAATTCAGCGCAACAACCAGAAAGTGATAGAAGAAAGCCCGTCTCCCGCTTTGAACGAAAATCAGCGCCGCGAAATCGGTGAAATTGTGCGTAAGGCAATTGCCAAGATAGGCTATTGCAATGCGGGAACATTGGAATTTTTGTATGAGGACGGCAAGTTCTATTTTATGGAAATGAATACTCGTTTACAGGTAGAACATCCTGTCACCGAAGCTATAACCGGTATTGATATTGTTAAAGAGCAGATTCGCATTGCTTCCGGCGCTCACCTCGGATATACTCAAGATGACATTAAATTCAATGGTCACGCCATAGAATGCCGTATAAATGCCGAAGATCCGGCGACATTTGCGCCTTGCCCCGGTAAAATTGAAGAATGGCACGCTCCGGGAGGTTTAGGTGTGCGAGTGGATTCGGAAATCTATTCAGGTTATGCGATTCCACCGTTTTATGACAGTATGATTGCTAAACTGATTGTTCACGCCGGCACGCGTAACGCTGCTTTAATGCGCTTGCGCCGTGCGTTGGAAGAGTTTGTGATAATGGGAGTAAAAACAACTATTCCTTTGCATCAGGATATTATTGCTCAACCTGAGTATTTGGACGGTCAATATGATATTCATTGGCTTGAAGGATTTATGAAAAATAAGGAATAACCATCGGATTTAAGGAAATACGAAAGCTCCTTCCAGTAGAATATCTCCTCTAACGGGGAGCCGGTGAAATATGTTGAATACATCGGACTGTAATATAGACAGTAACGAACTCCCCACCTTGAAGGAAAATCAAGGTGGTTTTTGTTTCTATTTAACAAATTAAGGAGTTTACGATAATGTCAAAAGTGGAATATTTTGTAGATAAGCAATCGATGATGGAAATAGGTTTTATACTGTGGAAAGCGCGGTGGGATAAGCATTTTAATTTGGAACACGTGGCTAAAGAAACCGGCTACCTGTAAAGGTAATAGAAGGAATAGAACTGGGAAAATATCTCAAATACGTGACAGTCCGGCGGTTATTGAACTTTTACGGCAAAGAAATGAAAATTGTGTTTGAGTGAATATGAAAATTTATCTTTACTTTTTGCAAACGGCATACTATTTTAATACTGAAAAACAATAAACGAAAGGAAATATAATGGTTAAAGAAAATAAAGCTAAAGAAGAAGTTAAAGAACAAAAATGTGATTGCGGTCCTGACTGCAAATGCGGTTGTCAAGAAGGCAAGGAATGCACTTGCGGCGAAAAGGGATGCAGCTGTCATCACGGCGGTTGCGGCTGCGGCGGTTGTTGTCCGTGTAAGCGCGTTTTAGGTAAGGTTATATTCTTTGCGTTGGTATTTTTTGCCGGTATGGGTGTGAACCAATTTATGAATGATACTTGTTTGGGACGTTGTCCGGCTCGCAGAGGTATGTCGCCGGCGCAAATAATAAATGCTCAGAATATGGGTAATTTGCCGTTCTACAAAGATGGTAACGGCAATACAATCGTTATCGTGAACACCGGAGAAGAAGCTTCTCACGGCTGTAAATGCGGTGCCGATTGCAAGTGCGGTTGTCACAAAGACGGTAAAAAGTGCGGTTGCCATAACGAAGGCAAGGATAATCGCAGCGAGGGTTGCCATAAACACGGTAAACATCACCCGATGAAAGGTATGCCGGAGCAACCGGAAAATCCGCAGCCGGCAGAATAATTCAGAATAAGCTGAAAAGAAATAAACGCCTCGTAAAAACGGGGCGTTTTAATTATTATTAGTGTATGACAAAAGAATATCGTCACCCCTATTTTTTGCCGGTAGGCGGAAAATTCAAGGGGACTACGAATTATTTTAATTAATCGGCAGATACCTTGATTTTACCTTGCGGTAAAAAGGTATGACATTTTCTATCATACACGAATCATAATTGAGCATTTTTTAAGGTCGTTTACCGTATGCCATAAGCCGATGGCGAACCAAACCTCGCAAAGATACTTCCGGACGCGCGCCGTAGTGTGTCAAAACTTCGGCTGCGGTAATCCCGCCGATGGTGGCGCAGGTTCCCAGACTTCTGCCGTGAATCAATCCATACAGAAAACCTGAGGCATATAAATCTCCGGCGCCGGTGGTGTCGATAATATCTTCAATTTGCTCGGCTTCCACAAAGATTTTTTCGCGTCCGTGAACAATTACCGAACCGCGGCTGTCACGAGTTATTGCCGCAATGCTGACCATCGGTTTAATGCCTTCCAATGCTTCTTCAAAATTATCGGTTTCAAACAAAGCTTTTATCTCGTCTTCATTGGCAAACAAAATATTTACGTGTTCTTTTATCAGCTCCAACATTTTTTCCCGATGTTTGTTTACACAGGAAATATCTGAAACCGAAAAAGCCACTTCGCGATTGTGCTTATGCGCCAGTTCGCAAGCTTTGATTATTGCCTGATGTTCTGCGGCTTCGTCCCATAAATATCCCTCAATGAAAATGATTTTGGATTCGCTGATGATTTTTTCATCAATATCTTCTTCGGTAAGTTTGCGTGCCGCCCCTAAATAGGTAAACATAGAACGCTCGGCATCGGGAGTTACCAATACCACGCTTCGTCCGGTTGCCGGACCTTCGGTAAGCGGAGAGGTGAAAAAGTCAATACCTGCGGCGCCGATATCACGTTGAAAAAGTTGTCCGAGTTCATCATCGTGAACTTTGCCGATAAAAGCGCAATCTGCTCCAAGCGATGCGAGTCCGGCTACCGTATTGGCGGCAGAACCGCCCGAAACCTGCCGTTCAGGAATAACATCGGCGTAAATTTTGCCTGCTTCGGCGGCTTCGACCAACGTCATATTGCCTTTATTCAGTTTTCGCTCGCTCAAAAAAGTATCTCCGACTTTGGCCAATACATCAACCAAAGCATTACCGATGCTTACCACATCATAAACTGTTTCAGTCATAAAAATATCCTCCTTTAAATTTTCAACGCAATTCCTATAATTGCCGAAATAATAATATAAAAAATCGCGCTTGTCTTGTATAATCGCATAGCTGTCAGCAAAATAAATAAAACGGCTGTATTTTCATAACCGGTAATTGTTTCTTTGGCAATATCCCAACCGGCAAATAAAATCAAAGCCAAAACCGCAGGACGTATTGCTTCAAGCGTTTGAGTGACATATTTGTTTTCGCGCCATTTGGAAAGCATTTCGGCAATAAAATAAACAACAATCATAGAAGGTAATACTTCGCTCAGAGTGGCAACTAAAGAGCCGAGTATTCCGGCAGCTTTAAAACCGGCAAATGTCGCCATATTGATACCCACCGGTCCGGGGGTAGATTGGGATATGGCTATCATATCGGTAAGTTCCTGCGATGTGAACCAAGTATATTTTTCGGATAAATCAAATAAAAAAGGAACTGTTACCAATCCGCCGCCGACGGCAAATAAGCCGATTTGAAAAAATTCCCAAAATAACAGCAGATATATCATTGTTTTTTGCTCCTTAAATCAGGAATAAAACCGCAGGCGGCGGCAATTATGACAATCGTGACTGCCGACATATTAAAATACCACAGTAATATTGCCGCTACGGCAAAAATGATATATCCCCGCACATCTTTAATATTTTTTTTCCACATATCGATAACGGTGCTGATAATCAAAGCTATTACGCTGATACGGATTCCGCCGAATGCCCATTGTACATATTGGTTATCCATATATTGACCAAGAAGCGCCGCCACCATAATAATTACTGTCAGAGATGGCGAAATAACTCCCAATGTAGCAGCAATAAGCCCTGATATGCCGCGCAATTTATAGCCGATGAAGGAGGCGGCGTTTACGGCAATAATCCCCGGTGTACATTGTCCGATGGAATAGTAATTAAGCAATTCTTCTTCGGTAATCCATTTTTGTTTTTCCACGGCTTCGCCTTTTAAAATCGGCAGCATAGCATATCCGCCGCCGAATGTAAAAATACCCATCTTAAAAAATAAAGCGTATAATTTCCATAAACCGGTCATAAAATTCTCCTTGTTTTTATATAGCGATAATGCCGAAAATATGCAAGTTTTTAATTAAATAAAGAAAATTCTTGACATAATTTCCAAAATAAAGAATAATATGTCCATCTAATAGAAATTATTAACTAAAAAAATAAGCCTTATGAAAATTGTTAAGTGGTTGAAGACGGATGTAAAGTTGCAGACGTCTCATCTGTGGATTGTTGGGTTAGGAATAGTGGTTGCGCTCGGTTTTGTCATAAACTGCTGTGTGGCGCCGTTCTATTTCCCCTGTGTGCCGATTGATTCTGAGCAGCTCATACTAAGCGCCAGTATCATCGCTGGGCTCGGTACTGCACGCCAGTTTGTTCTGTACAAATTCAAGTACTTGCAGAACTTACAGCCGCCGCAGGATGATACAAAGAAGTTAGCAGAAGATATTCTGCGCGAAAAACTCTGGGTGCCTTGCGTGGGCTGGGCTTTAGTGTTCGGATTTGCCGTTAATATGTTGGTTGCGCCGTTTTTTCCTGACGATATTCGTATGGTGGAATGGAGCTTCTTGCAGTCAGCTATCGGTATTTTCCTGACTATCAGCGGTACGCGTGAAGCCAGCATTTACAAGAAAGTAGATGAAACACATCAGGAAGTGATGTTGGCCGCTCGTAAAGTAAGCCGCAGGAAAAATACCAGCAAGCCTGTAACCGAAGATACAACTGCAAGCAAAACTGATTAAAAGATTCCGCTCCCTTCGTTTGGGAGCGGAATCCTTGTGTAGATAATCATTAAATTATAGCATATGGAAGCACTTTTTATTTTTGAGGGAAATACGCTGATGCAAGTACTGATTTTTATGGGAGTATGCGTTGGTGTATTGGCAGGTTTTTCAGATTCTTACAAGGATTTGCTGCATAAGGAGCTCGCAGAATATTCCGGAGCGTGGACACAGTTCATCAACAGAGCCTTGATTGTATCGGCTTTTGTTATGTGTTTGTTCGTGGATTTTCCGGAACGCAGAGAACATCCGTTACAAGAGTTGAATTGGATATTGTTTCCTTTTTTGGCAGCGATGTTCTTTTGTCTTGCGTGGTGTTGTGCTTTTTGGGCAACATTAGCGGTTAAAGCCGTATTTTGCTGGGTATTTGATTCTTTAATTCAAAAAATTGATTGATATGATGATGTATCTTTTGTTTCTCTTGTGTGTGACGGGGTTTTCGGTAGCTACTTGTTTTTCAAACACCGCCGAAACCTACCTTCGCGACAGAAATCCAAGAATCTGGTGCTGGAACTGGACTTTGTTCGTTTTCGCCGCAGTGCTGGCAAACATTGTCCGCTTACCTCTCGGAATATCCGACACCACTTTGGCTTGGTTGGCTAATTTAGGTATCTGCGTTGCAAGCGGGGCAGCTGTTTTTTTTGCAGTTTTGGTTACCGCGATAGCGTACCATATCTTTTGGCCGCTGTTCAAAACACTTTTGCGTCCTGAGGACTAATTATCAATTAAAACCGCTCTTTTGAATAAGGGCGGTTTTAGTTTTATACAGAAGCCGAATAAAAATATTTTACTTTTAACGCAAATTGATTACATTAACGGTAGTGTTAAAAGGAGAAATGAAAATGCACAATGTTCGAAAAGTTACTGCAGATTTGACTTGGTTGGGAGCCAGTGATAATCGCTTGGCCTTGTTTGAAAATGTTTATCCGATACCGAATGGAATTTCGTATAACTCATATCTGTTAAATGATGAAAAAACCGTATTGTTTGATACGGTGGATTCTTCGGTTCGCCGACAGTTTTTTGAGAATCTGCGCCATACGTTAAACGGAAAGGCGTTGGATTACGTAATCATTCACCATATGGAACCTGACCATTGTGCCGAATTGGCTGATTTATTGCGTATCTGTCCGCAGGTCAGAATAGTGTGCAATATGCAAACTCAAAAGATGATTGCGCAGTTTTTTGAACTTGGCTTGCCGGATGAACGGTTTATGTTGGTCAAGGAAGGTGATACACTGAATACGGGAACTCATACGCTTAATTTTGTTTCTGCACCGATGGTGCACTGGCCGGAAGTTATGATGACATACGACAGTACGGATAAAGTTTTATTTTCTGCTGATGCTTTCGGTACATTCGGTTCTTTAAACGGCAATATTTTTGCCGATGAAGTTGATTTTAAGCGTGATTATCTTGATGAAGCGCGCCGTTATTATACCAATATTGTCGGCAAATACGGACCGCAGGTGCAAAATGTTTTGAAAAAGGCTTCGGCTTTGGATATTAAAACTATTTGCCCGCTGCACGGTTTTATTTGGCGTAACGATTTAGGATATTTTATTGATAAATATAATAAATGGTCGGCTTATGAACCGGAAGATAAGGCGGTGGTGATTGCTTACGGTTCAATATACGGCAATACGTATGATGCCGCGGCTGTTTTGGCGACAAAATTGGCGGAGCAGGGCATTGAAAATATTAAAATGTATGATGTTTCCAAAACTCACGCTTCATACATCATAAGCGAGGCGTTTAGGGTTTCAACCATAGTATTGGCAGCGCCGACGTATAAC
The DNA here is from genome assembly GCA_017471705.1 of Alphaproteobacteria bacterium. Classification (GTDB taxonomy): domain Bacteria; phylum Pseudomonadota; class Alphaproteobacteria; order RF32; family CAG-239; genus RUG410. The sequence continues at coordinate 18,862 of JAFUSH010000019.1, forward strand.
GGCGGAATTTTCGTGAATATGGAAAATTTCTTGCACGATTTAGTCGCGCATAATTTGCAAAACCGCCGCTTTGCGATTATGGATAACGGAACGTGGGCGGTAATGTCGGGAAAGCAGATGAAAGATTTACTGACAACACTCAAAAACTGCGAATTTATTGAACCGCAAATATCCTTGAAATCGGCACTGAAAGAGAATCAGCTTGCTCAAACGGGAGAGTTGGCTGCAGCAATAAAAGCAGGGTTGTAAGCAATTACAACTCTGCCAAAGCCCGCAAAACTTCGTCAACGTGACCGGCAACCTTGACTTTACGCCACTCTTTGATAATTTGTCCCTGCCCATCTAAAATAAACGTGGAACGCTCAATTCCCATATATGTGCGCCCATACATTGATTTTTCTTTCCACACGCCGTATTTTTCGGATAGTTTATGTTCGGTATCGGCAACGAGTGTGAAGTTCAAATTCTGTTTTTGCTGAAATTTTTGATGGCTTGTCACACTGTCCGGACTAACTCCGATAACTTGCACCGCCGATGTCAGACGGTTTATATTATCTCTGAAATCACAGGCTTCTTTAGTGCAGCCTGAGGTATTATCCTTAGGATAAAAATATAATACGATGGTTTTACCCTTGTAAAATTCTTCGCCGAAATCAAAAATTTTTCCTTTATTGTCAATAGCTTGCAGTTTCATTTCAGTTTCTCCTGATTATACATCACGAATGATATACGATAAAAATGTGGAGAAAAATAAAAATTTACTTTTATCTACAAGCTAAAACAAATAATCTTAAGTCGTATTTTTAACAAAGGAGATAACTGATGAAAAAATATATTGCAGAAATGTTCGGAACATTTGTTCTGGTGCTTATCGGTTGCGGTACCGTGGTATTTTCGGCACCGTACGTCGGAAATATCGGGATTGCGTTAGCCTTCGGTTTAGCGTTGACAGCTATGGCTTACGCCATCGGTCCGGTTTCGGGAGCACACGTCAATCCGGCGGTAACGCTCGGAGTTTTATGTGCCGGCAGAATGAATGTGAAAGATGCCATAGGTTATGTTATTTTTCAGTTTTTAGGTGCAATTGCCGGAGCAGCACTTGTTTTGTGTATGGTTTCCGGACACCTGACCGGTTACGATGTGTCATCGCAAGGTTTGGGACAAAACGGCTGGGGAGAAGGATACGGCAGCGGATATGATATTGTGAGTGCCGCTGTTTTTGAATTTATCGCCACCTTTATATTTGTTAAAGTAATACTTAAAACTACCGAAGGTGATTTGAAAATTGCCGGTGTGGTTATAGGTTTGACTTTGGTTGTTTTGCATATTTTAGGTTTGCAGATTACCGGAGTTTCGGTTAATCCGGCGCGCAGTTTCGGTCCGGCGTTATTTGTCGGCGGTAAGGCAATGAGCCAATTATGGCTGTTCTTGGTTGTTCCGTCGGTTGCCGGTATTTTGGCCGGATTGTGTTCGCGTTTTTGCTGCAATTGCGGTTGTAAAGGCGGACAATGTGAAATAAAAAACAGAAATCCGGAAAGTACTTCGACAGAAGAAAAAAAGCCGACTTTGCATCGTCGTCCGCAAGGGTATCGAACCAACAGACGAGCCGGTAATCAACGCCGATAAAAAAAGCTGTGCAAAATAATGCACAAACGTGTGTCAGAAAGTCTCCCTCTGGAGACTTTTTTTATTTTAGCTCTACAGATATTGCCTTCTGCCGATTACAGCCGAGTTTAAAAGTGAAAAATCTGCCGTCCGATTATCGGCTTGCAGCACATTTTTTCCGCGTTTTCCCATACTGCTTTTTTCAAGAACTGATTTGAATATTTTATGCGCGTAGTTATCGGGCGAAGCCAAATTGACCGTATTTACGTTATTTAAGTTATGACCATATTCGGCGTCATCAAATTTCTCAATACGCTTATTATTATAAATCACGGTTTTTTCCGGAATTTTTAATGCTATTATATAGTTCCGCATATCTGGCATAACACTTATGCGAGCGGCAGAATCTTGTTTTCGGCACTTTGTTTTTTCGTATAATTCGTGATTGTTAAGATTTACAAACGGTTCTCGGCAATTGGTGTCATCATCTTTATGAGAGTAGAAATGAACTCCGGAATAATATAGTTTTTCACGCGGCGGTAAAAAACCGTAAGAGGTGACGAATACATTTCTCATTGCATCTTGCGCTGTTTTTTCTCCGTATATTTGCGAAGTCATTAAATATAATACGTTAAGACAGCGATGAGCATTGGCGGTACCGGCGCAATAGCTGAAAATAGTTATGTTTCGGAAATTGTTGTTCAATTCGGCTGAGGAATATTTTTCCGCGGCGCAAATTTTTCCGTCATTATTAAATTTAATATTTTTCGCTATAAAATCCGCCCAATGATTTTTAACGAATTGCAAATCTTCAGGTTCATAGAAACCATCACCGTATTTTAATGTTTTTAATAGTGATGTCACATTGGAACATCTTGACTTTTGTATCGGGTAGAATACGGCACAGGTGTCAACCTGTTCACCGAAAATATGCAGATTATCCAATGAATTCCGCATATTTTTGTATATCCAAGTGTTTAACATTTGCTCATTATCTTTCAAGCGGAACGGCATAAACAGATATAAATTATGTCTGTTTTTTTCGCTTTTGCTCACCGGACTGTAAGTAGCCTGTTGCAAACCGGCAGATAAGTCAATTTTCCAAGAGCAATAATTAACGTTATTATTAAAGATTCTTTTGTCTTTCAAATGATTGTTGCAGGCTACAACATACTGACTTGAAGCTTCAAACAGATTAATCAAGTCGCTGTCAACGGCGTGTTTTTGCTTCAATTCGGATAGGACGGTTTGCGCATCTCTCATATATCCGCGTAAAAACAGAGCATATTCAAAAAGTTTATGTTCATCAAATAAATATCTTTGATACATTATCGGAGTTTGTCCGGATGTGCGCATAAAACGATTAAGAGAGTCCATAAATATTTTAACCCTCGGTTCAAAACGGTTAATCTGCGTAGGAGTATAGACGGCAGATTGTAAAACATCTGTTTTAAAAGCATTTTTAAAAATTTCCGCGAAAGGGTTACCTATCATTTTATCCTCTTTATGCAAAAGATAGCACAGGAAAATAAGAAAGTCCCGTAACATTAGGTTAATAAATGTTTCCGCATAAAAAAACGCCTTCTGAAAAGAAGGCATTCTTTTGTACAAAACAGGCAGGCAAATTATAATCCCCATTCTCCGCCGAATGATGCTTCAACACCGATAATGGTGCTGCTGCCGTATTTTTTTGAACCGCGGTCTTGCGCGCGGAAATATTGAATATACGGTCCCATCTTCAGACCTCCGTACACGTCAACCATCATATTGCCTTTAAGGCTGTACTCATATTCAAAATCTTTCGGATTGTATGAGCTGTATTTAACATAATCGCGGAAATAAGTATCAAGGTTGAAATCTACCCCCTCACGCAAAGGATACGCGCCTTTAAGACCTATTTCATAGGCTAATTTGGTGGTTTTATCGTGTCTGTAGGTAAAATCATATTCCCCGACAACGGCGGCGTAAAGACTTTCTATATATTTACCGTCAAACAGCTTCAAACCGGTCATACCTCTGGCAATTTTGGTACGCGGAGCGTCGTCATTTTTTTCAAATTCGGTTTGATAAGCCAAGTTAACAAACGGACCTACATAGGCATCCCAATATTGCCAAGTTTTATGAGCAAAATCAGTGGAGAGCAAAATTTTATCGGCAGTTTCGTTAGTTACGTCAGGTCCTTCCTTCGGACGAAGTTTAGTCTTGCCGTATTCTGCGAACAAATTGTTTTCCCATTTGAATTTTTCCTGTTGATCAATTAACGAAAAATCAAAAATTCCTTTTGTGACCGTTTCGCTGTCACCGCTGAGTTCGGCATTAGGAGAATCGGCATATTCTTCGGAATTTTTCACTTCGGTTGAAGTAATTTCCAATCCGGCTTTTTTCAAAACGGCTGACCAACCGTAATTATTTTCCGCCGCATCATCGGCATAAGCCGCGTTGGTGCTGACGCAGAGTATCAACGCAGGCAATAATAAAAAACGTAATTTGTTATTCATAGTTCAAGTCCTTATAAAATTGTTCGGTAGAAGGAGTATAATCGCGATGTGTTAATAAAAGATTTATAGCCTGATTGAAGTAATATGTCGGGCTTGATTATTTTTTTAACTTGTGTTACAAAATTCTTATGCTACAAAATTTGATGAATACGGAAACTTGTTTAGAAAATCTTAAACAAACTATGATTTATTATACCGAGATTAATCTATATTATAAGGAAAAATAATGACAAATAATTCTGCAATTATAAATTCTTTGGTGCCTATGGTTATTGAGCAGACACCGAAAGGGGAACGTTCTTTTGATATTTTTTCACGCTTGTTGAAAGAGAGAATTATCTTTCTGACCGGTGAAGTTAATGATGAAGTTTCGGCTTTGGTTTGTGCTCAGCTTTTGTTTTTGGAGGCCGAAAATCCGAAAAAAGATATTGCTTTATATATTAATTCTCCGGGAGGTGTTGTCACTTCTGGATTGGCAATGTATGACACTATGCAGTATATTTCTTGCGATGTGGCGACAATTTGCGTCGGTCAGGCTTGTTCTATGGGGTCATTTTTATTGGCCGGCGGTGCTAAAGGCAAAAGGTATTCGCTGCCTAATTCGCAGATTATGATTCATCAGCCGTCCGGAGGTGCAAAAGGTCAGGCAACCGATATCGAAATTCAGGCTAAATTGATTTTAGATTTGCGTAAGCGTCTGAATACCATATATGCACAAAATACCGGCCAAAAGCTTTCGGTTATTGAAAAAGCAATGGACAGAGATAATTTTATGACACCGAAAGAAGCGTTGGATTTCGGCTTGATTGATCATATTATTACAAATCGTGAAGAGATAAAGTAGGTGGATTATGAGTGATAAAGATGATGATATTCTGCACTGTTCGTTTTGCGGCAAAAGTCAGAAAGAAGTGAAAAGATTGGTTGCCGGACGCGGCGTATATATATGCAACGAGTGCATAGACGTTTGCCATTCCATTATGGAAGAGGAGCCGTTGGCGGAAGAAAAAAAGAACGGAACAGGTGAAAATCCGATGGGAGATAACCTGCCTACTCCATCTAAAATAAAAGAATTTTTAGATGAGTATGTTATCGGTCAGGATTATGCTAAGAAAGTGTTGGCGGTTGCGGTTTATAACCATTATAAACGTTTGAATAATCCGAATAAAGATGTAGTTGATATCGTCAAATCAAACGTTATTTTAATCGGCTCTACCGGTTGCGGAAAAACATTGTTAGCGCAAACTTTAGCTAAGATTTTGAATGTTCCGTTTGCCATTGCCGATGCTACTACTTTAACCGAGGCGGGATATGTTGGAGAAGATGTGGAAAATATTGTGCTTAAATTGGTGCAGAATGCCAATTATGATATAGAAAAAGCTCAGCGCGGCATCATTTATATTGATGAAATAGACAAGATTTCGCGCAAAGGTGACGGTCCGTCGATTACGCGCGATGTATCCGGCGAGGGTGTGCAGCAGGCATTGCTTAAAATTATTGAAGGTACGGTAGCAAATGTTCCGCCGCAAGGGGGGCGTAAACATCCGCAGCAAGAATTTTTACACGTTGATACCACCAATATTTTGTTTATTTGCGGCGGTGCTTTTGCCGGATTGGAAAAAATTATCGAAAAGCACGGTAGCGGCAGTATAACCTCTATCGGTTTCGGAGCTAAGGTCGATAAAGAAGATAAGACCGTAGGGCAGATTCTGAAAGATGTGCGTCCGGAAGATTTGATTAAATACGGTTTGATTCCGGAATTTACCGGTCGTGTTCCGGTGATAGCCACTCTGGATGATTTAGACGAGCCGGCTTTGATAAAGGTTTTGACCGAGCCGAAGAACGCGCTTGTCAGCCAGTATACCTCGCTGTTTGATATGGATAACGTTAAGTTAACGCTCACCAAAGATGCCTTGTTTGAAGTGGCAAAATTGGCAATCAAACGCAAGACTGGAGCAAGAGGTCTGCGTGCCATTATGGAAGAAATTTTAATGGAATGGATGTATGAGTTGCCGGATCAAAAAGACGTCAGTGAGATAGTTATTGATGAAAAAGTGGTTGCCGGTAAGGCTAAACCTAAACTCATTAAAAAATCGGTGAAAAAAACGGCATAAGTTGAAAAAGCGGCAGAAAATGCCGCTTTTTTGATGCTTAACCGGTAGACCATCTGACGATTGCTGCACGCTAGAGGGATGGCACAGTTATGATTATTTTTGATATTTGCGGTGAGAATCCTTGTAAAAATAAGAAATTTGCGGTAAAAGGTTCATAAAAAGTTCATAAAAATTTGCTAGACATATATTCAGTTTTGTGATAGCATACACTAAAGGATTCTGTATGGGAGAATAGTATGTACATATGGATATTATTGGCAACGCTGATGGTAGCACTGAGCTTCTTTAACCTGTCTCCGCGTCAGGATAAAGATCACGCCGTTAATGAAGTCAAAGCCGCGACGGTAGTTAATCGTTTTAAAGCGGAACATTTGGCTATGGCCAGATATATGGAGTGTGAGATTGTCAAACAGACCGATAATTCCGATTGGGACGGGGTAGAAGGAGTGCGTACGAGTGCCGGCGGTCCGGTTGAGCTTAGCTACGGCGGGAGCGAAGCTTCCACATCTCCGCGTCTTTCATACACCAAAGTAAGTTGTTATTTGCCGCAAGGTTATGATTATTCAGATATGGATATGAAACATTACATATACTGCTTAGACGGCGATGTTGAAGAAAAGGGTACCAGACATCACGTTGCTTGTAATCTGACCAGTAATCGTTATTTGGTATCATATATGAAAATCCCCGATAAATGGCTGTCACACGAAGAGATTGAGGGTAAGAGCAGAACTCCGGCGCCGATGTTTATGGGTTTTGTTGCAAAGCCTACCAGCGGAGGTTCAACTTACGGTTGGACTGATTGCGTTGATAATACGTGCATTTTGCGCGGATACAGTTCCAAATCCGGAAAATACAATCGTGATGAAAATAAGACGCAGATATATGAATATACGTTGTTATCCGGAAAATCGATTTTATGGAGCGAGGCTAAAACAGATTGCCGCGCTCACCCGTGTTTGTTTGCATATATGCGGCTTCCGGTATCTGATGTTGCCAATCATTGCTACAAGCTGATGCAGAAAGAAGATGACAAATGCGAAAACGAATAAGAATTATGTGAAAAGATTATGGTTTATGTATGGTAAAATAAAAGTGTCATCCCTCGTTTTCATCAGAAAACGTCAGAGGATCTACCGATTGAATTAATTCGAAGATACCTTGATTTTGCCAGTCGGCAAAAAGGTATGACATAAAGAAATAATAAAGTGTCATCCCTCGTTTTCGTCAGAAAACGTCAGAGGATCTACCGATTGAATTAATTCGAAGATACTTTGATTTTGCCGGTCGGCAAAAAGGTATGACATAAAGAAATAATAAAGTGTCATCCCTCGTTTTCGTCAGAAAACGTCCGAGGATATACCGATTGAATTAATTCGAAGATACCTTGATTTTGCCAGTCGGCAAAAAGGTATGACATAAAGAAATAATAAAGTGTCATCCCTCGTTTTCGTCAGAAAACGTCAGAGGATCTACCGATTGAATTAATTCGAAGATACCTTGACCTCGCCAAAGCTCGGAGGTATGACATTTTAAGATATTAATTACTGACTATAGTTTTTGCCATACATAAATCATAATAAGAATTATGGAAAGTTTTATAAGGAGAACGTCAATGAAAAAGAATATTAAAAATAACATTGCACAAAAGGGCGGCTTGATGATAGAAGCCTTGGCTATGCTTGGTTTGATAGCGGTCGTTACCCCGACAATGTATAAAAAATCTGCCGAAAGAACCTTGGAAGTAGAAGATATTAATACTGCCGATACGGTTCGCTCATATATGGGAGCAGCGGAAGCCTATATGGCGGCTAATTATCGGAATTTGATAAAAGAAATGACCGAGGGAGAAGACGAAGAGGGCAATCCTGTTGAAAAGAACGAAACCGTAAAAGAAGTTTCGTGGTCTGATATTCAGCCGTATATGCCGTATGGTTTCAACAACGGCAAGGCTTTGTATGATTACAATTCTCCGAAAATTGCCATTGTGCGTCAGGGCAGTAATCTGACGGCGTTTGCGTTGTTTCCGGCAAAAAGTGCCGGCGGTTTGGGGCAGGAAAGAACTTCGCGTATAGCTTCGTTAATCGGTGCTAACGGCGGATACACTAAAGCGGATAAGTCGGCACACGGCATCGGCGGTGTATGGAATTTGAGTGCAAATGATGTTAAAGATGTTTTCGGTTCAAACAGTAATAATGAGTTCTCCTTAGTGACCGCATCATCTAATGTTATCAACAGCACTTCCGGCGCCGGCGCGGTAGAAAATACCAAATATCTGCAAAGAACGGCAGAAAATACCGGTGAAAAATGGCGTAATGCAATGCGTACCGATTTGTATATGGGAGGCGGCGATGAAGCTTCGGATCCTGATGACAGAGAAAATACCGGAAATCATAATATTTTGAACATTAACAGTTTGATTGTCGGTGCCGAAAAGGATATGGCGCATTTGGGAGAAGCAGCGGATACGGCAAATGCCAAAAACGGGCTGTACCTGAATCCTGACGGTACTAATCCGAATGCTTTAATCGGCGGTTCGGTTACGGCTTTGGTAGAAAAATTCGGTAATGAGTATGCCGGACAATTTGTGGTGGAAAAGAAAGGCGGGGAGGCGTTTTTGCGTTTCGGTAAGCCGACAATAACCAACACCGAGAATGAGGACGGAACAACAACCACCTCATCAGAATATCCGTTCCGCGTTGCCGGTAATAAAGGTAAAGTTTCCAACTGGGGCGATGTATCATTGGCTGAGAAACTGGAATCCGGCAGAAGCGTGGCAATCGGTACCTTCAATAATTCATTCAAGATTAATAATAATAATGCTACCAATGCCCGCCTGTTTTACGGTGAATCCAAAAATACTTCAGGAAATCCTGATGAACAATATGCCAAAGTATCTCTTTTGGGCGAGGAAATGTTCCAATTAACTACCGATAATCTGGAGATTGATAACGGCTTGAATAAGGTTGGCGGTACTCACGTTATGATTGAGAAGAACGGCTTTAGTGGTGCTGATAAGGTCAGCGGTAAAGATTCCAGAGGAAACGATATATATCCTCGTTACACTAAAGACCAGACATTTCCGGTGGTGGTAGGATCCAATGCGATGGTTAAAGGTGTGCTGTCCGCCGGTCAGGTAGATACGCAGAACCTGCGTACGGCTTCTCTTTCTACAGGTTCCGGAAATGTAGATGATGAATACAAATGGCTCAATGTAGATCGTAAAGGTATAATTATCCGCGATATTAATACCGATAATACGACCACGGACGGTGATGGAAAAATATCCACTACAGGTATGTATGGTGAAGTTAGTGAAAACAGGTATATGATGCGTACCGGCAGCGAGGACAATGATGCCAGAATTTTATTGCAGAGAAGCTCGGAAACCAATTCGGAAACCGGTGCGGTTTCTCATAGCGGTAATGTTGAAATTAAAGGCAAAGATGCCTTGTTTATGACTACAGACCCTAACGATGGTAAAGTAACCGTCAGAAATGGTCGTATGGGTATGCAGATTCAAAACCGTGATATGAATATCGGTATTAAATCCGGTGATAACATAGTGATGGATAATACCAATCCGTCCGGCAATCAGTATCGGGTGGTTGTCGGTAAAGGCGGCAACGTTGATATGGTTGGTTCCAATTTGCAAGTTCTGGATAATGACAGATACAACATTTTAACCGTCAGAGGACGTTCCAGAACAGGTGTTAACGGCGAAACTCTTGAAACTCAAGGTAATTTCGGTGCAGATGGTAAAAATAATGACTTTATTTTCCGTAATTCGGCAATGAATGACATTGATTATAATATCGCAGCGCACGGCAACGTGTTGTTCAGCTCTATGAGTTCCAGAAATGCCAACCAGATATATGGTTCCGGAGAAGGAGCTAGCAGCACTGATGATACCGCGCACTTTATGGCAATCGGTCCGGATGATGATAAAGCCGGCGTCAATATTGCCGAAGGCACAATTGAAAACTCAGGTTCTTCAACCACTGCCGCCAATGCCAATGCTCAGCGCGTGGTGTTTGTTGATTTATCGGCTAAAAATACAGCAGCCGATTCTTATGTTAAGTTTTCTAAAGCAGCAGAAGGTTCTGAAGCTGCGCTTTCTTTGACCTCGGACAGCGGCAGTATCGGCGATGATTATAATTTACACGCCGGAACGGTTTATGTTCGCAAAGGTTTGGTTGAAGTTGTGCCGGAACCGGGGAACGTTAGCGTAGACAGCACTACCGGACGTGCCAATAATACCTCTATGGGAGCTAACGAAGGCGGCGGTATTATCCGTGCCAGCCGAATTGTAGCCAACAACATCAATAAATCCGGCGATGAAGAAAAAGTTCCGGAAATTTTACAATCTGGTTTGCTGGATAAGTATAACGGTAGCGGTACGGTTCGTTATGATACCTATATGGTTAATCCGGCATATACATCGGTGATGAAGGATATTAAGCTCACTACCCGCGGCGGCGCGCGTTTGAGCGATATTTTACCGGACTTTATAACCAAAGGTATTTATTTGGCCGGTAATACGTTTGATGATACCAAACAGGAAATGCGCTTTAAGTTGGCAAACGATGCATTTAAGCTTGCCGATGAGCCGACTGAAACTATGCCGGTTACTTCAACTGAATCCGGTAAATATACATCAAATAACTGGGCATCGCCATACAGCGGTTTGGTGCCGGCTCCGCAATGTCCTCCGGGATACGGACGTGTTATTACCATCAATCCGTATCGTTTTGAAATGGCGCAGGCCGGTCAGCTCGCTTTATCGGCAGATGCCGGTGATTCCAACAGTGCCGGATATTATATCAATACTTCGGAAATGACCAACAAACTCAGCCGTGCGTCTTATTCTCACGCCAAGAAAGAAGAGCTGCAAAATGAATTGATAACCAAAACTCCGGGATTACACGAATTAAGTATTGAATGGAACAGCGGTTCAATGGGTGCAAGTATGAGCGGATTTTCAGCCGGCGGTGATGCTGTAACCGGAAACGGAAGTATTTCGGTTACAAATGCAAGCGGTTTAAAAGCTAATGTTAATATTCCGGTTTATTCGACGGATACTACCAGTCAGCAAAATGAAGAAGACCATACGAATAATTCCGCGGTATCTTCAACTTCATATGTTTTGGCGGCAGCGTCGGATGGTATGCGGCCATTGGTATTCCAACAGAGCACTTGGCTCCATACCGAAGCGGTTCCGGTAGTTCCTAATGACGGAGAAATGGGTGATCCTAACGGAACTTATGTAGGATATGATGTCGCCGGAAAATATGTCCGCGGTTGGGCAGTTTTGCAAGGTTTCTTGTATCATTATAACGAATATAAAAACTTTGCTTGCCCGACTGGAGAAAACTGTAAGGAATTGTCTCCTATCGGTAGTACTGATGAAAACGAGGTTTTGTGGAATCTGTTTCCGGTGGCGAAAAATTCTATAGGTTCGTATGTCAGCACCTATTGTTACTTTGACCGTACCAATATGTTCCAGAATTATCAAAATACGGAAGAAACTCTTAAGACTATCGAAAGAATGGATATTCTTAACGAAGTTCCTGCCGATTATGTTAAAGGAAAGACAGGTAACGCAACAAACGATGCAACGCGTAGTTCATATTATGAAAACCTGAACGACCCGACGATGAAATATAACGAAGTCTGGTAATAGGGTACTGATTAAAAAACGGGGTGTGTTATCCCCGTTTTTTCATTTTAAAATGTCATTGCTTTTTCGGCGAAAGTCCGAAAATCAAGCAATCTTCGTTGTTGTTCTTCCCCTTGCAAGCAAGGGGATAAGAGGGGATAAAATACGTCTGTATTATTGCAAGAACGCACCATTATTGAAAATTAATCGGAAGACCCTCTGACGATTCCTACGGAATCGAGGGGTGACATAAATGAGGCATTCTTCGCACGGCACGGCGTGTCCGTTTAATTTAATCGGTAGCCCCCTCTGACGATTCCTACGGAATCGAGGGGTGACATATATTTGTCATTCTTCGCACGGCACGGCGTGTCCGTGCGTCAAGGAATATGTTCTTCCAACGCGATAGCGTTGCTTCCGTTTTTCCGTTATTCTTGGACTCGCGGACTCTTTTTTGTCATTCTGAACCCTGAGCGTAGCGAATGGGTGAAGAATCCATTTCGTTCCGGCGGAACGAAACAACGCCGTCAGCGTTGTTGGATACTTCGCCGCAACACGGCTCAGTATGACGATGGAATGGAGCGTTGCTTCCGCTTAAATCAATTCGAAGATATCTTGATTTTACCTATCGGCAAAAAGGTATGATATATATATTTTATTATTTTTTGATATGAGCGGTCAGAATTTTCAAAACCTTGACCAGTTCTTCTTTCATTTTAGAACGCTCAACGACCATATCAACCATACCGTGCTCCAACAAATATTCGGCACGTTGGAAACCTTCCGGCAGTTTTTCGTGAATGGTCTGCTCAATTACCCGCGGACCGGCAAAACCAATCAAACAGCCTTTTTCGGCAATATTGACATCGCCAAGCATTGCAAATGATGCCGAAACACCGCCTGTGGTCGGATCAGTTAAAATGGAAATAAACGGAACTCCGGCTTCTTTGAGTTCATTAACCGCAGCGGTAGTGCGAGCCATCTGCATCAGGGAAAGCATACCTTCCTGCATACGCGCTCCGCCGGAAGCTGCAACCGTAATCAAAGGTTCTCTGCTCTTAAGAGCCAAGTGAGCCGCCGTAACGATACCTTCGCCGACAGCAATTCCCATAGAACCGCCCATAAATGAAAAATCAATCGCGGCAACTATCGAGTTAATGCCGCCGATTTTACCGCGCGCAACCTGAATTGCGTCCTGACAACCGGTTGCTTTGCGATTGGCTTTCAAACGATCGCTGTATTTTTGCAAATCTTTAAATTTAAGCGGATCATCGTTAATCTGCGGCAAATCGATAATTGAATATTTTTTATTATCAAACAACAAACGAAAGCGCTTTTCCACATACAAACGCAAATGATGTCCGCAGGCCGTACAGACATAATTAGACTCCTTGAGTTCCTTAGAAAACAGCATTTGATTGCAATTCGGACATCTTACCCACAAATTATCGGCAATCTCTTTAGGAGCCGTCTTTTTTATTTTAGGACGGACAATCTCAGTAAGCCAGTTCATAAACTAATTTCCTTTCTTTGTCGTAACTTTTTGTTTGAATCCGCTCCACCAAGCTTTAATATTTTTCTTCTCGCCTTCAACGATATTTTGCGCTTCTTTCTGCGCCTTTTCTTGCAAACCGGCGATATCCTGTTTCAGACCGCTGACGGTTTCGTTGAGCTTGGCTTGCTCCTTGTTGAGCGCTTTGTTAGCTTTTTTCTGGCGGCGTAAATCACGTCTGAGCGGAGAATATCCGAACCAAGCTCCGATTCTCCCCATAATATATCCGTATATCAAGAAAACAATCAATACCAGTTTGGTATCAAATGGTTTTGAGTACCATATACAAGGGATTCCGTCACCTTCCGGATCAGCGGTATATATTGCCCAAACGGCAACGGCTAAAAGCGGAATAACAATCAGATAATGCAAAAACTTCATCAGGATTCTCCTTTTGTTTATGAGGGACTATCCGTTCAGGCGATCGTGCAGTTCCTTACCGGTTTTGAAGTGTACAATATTTTTGGAAGGCACTTCCACCTTATTTTTATTTTTAGGGTTAATGGCAATTCGCGGCTTACGATTACGCACCGAAAAAGCTCCGAAACCGCGGATTTCAACTCTGTCGCCGGCAGAAAGCGTTTTGGTAATCTTATCAAAAAATACGCTGACAATTTCATCAATTTCCTTTAATGTCAAATTAAAAGTCATATTATTCATTTTAGCGGCGATTCTCTCAACTAATTCAGATCTGGTCAATTTATCCTCACATTAAAAAATATTTTGTTAAACTGTTACACTAATACACTTTTATTTATCATATATCCAGACAATTTTTACGATTTTACACAAACATCGGCCGGACGCAAATACAATGGTTTAGGATAATTCAATTTCTTGGCTTTGTATTTTTGTAAGGCACAAGCCGCAATATCGGCAATATTGGCGCTTTTATCCATTCGGATGGCGTGTAAAACCAAGCCGCTCGGTTTATCCAGAAAACGCTCAACTCCGTTGCCGATTAAAGTAACGGTTTGTCCTTTCAGCTTATCAATAATTTGTTCATAAGGCAAAGCGGCGGCATCTTCAAGCTTTTCCAGTTTACCGTTAAAAAGCTGAAAATAAAAATCCTCGCGCTTGGTTTCGATTATAACCGCGTTCAGTTTGGAAAGTTCCGTTATGTCAAGCGAATGAACATAAGCCTCAAAAGCCGAAACCCCTGTAATCGCCATTTGCGGACAGGCCAGTGAAAAGGCTCTGGCTGCGGCAATCGATGAACGAACTCCCGTAAAAGACCCCGGTCCGATACAAACACCGAGCAATCCCACTTGCGCAAAAGTAAGATTGTGTCGTTTGAGTATATTTTGAATTTGCGGAATTAAAACTTCAGCTTGTCCGAAATCCATTTCTTCATCGTATTTACCTACAACTTCGGTGCCGTTTAACAGAGCAATTGCGCATCCGTTGGCAGTGGTGTCAAAAGCAAGAGTAAACATTTTTCCCCTTTAATTAAAAAAATTAATTGCTTATTGAGGTTTATATAATATAAAATTATATTGAGAGCAAACATTTTTTGTAAAGAATTGAGAAAATGACTGATGAATTGCTGAAAAATATCGTATTGTTTAGTGCGGTGCTGGAATTAATACTGGTTTTTGTTATTTTTTCTATGCAAATCAAAATATATAAATTGAGACGCCGAGTATATTTTGTAAAACGCGACCGCGAGCGTTGCAACGAACTTTTGTTTTCGGCAAAAGACGGTTATTTTTGTTTTGTGTATCCGGACCAAAAAGTTAAAGACCCGCAAAAAAATACCATCGGCAAGTGTTCGCGACGCCTTGCGGTTATGTTGGGACTTAAAAACGGCACGGCTTCCTCTTTTGATGAAATTACCGATGCTTTTTATAAAGATGACGCAAAAATTTTAAAGAAATATGTCGAGTTATTGCATCACGAAGGACACCCTTTTGAAGATATGCTTGAACTTAAAGGCGGAAATCGTCATATCTGCGTATACGGAAACAGAGTAAACGGTGCCGATAATAATTTGTATTGCGATATTGTCTGGTTCAGAGATGTTACGGCGCAAACCGATAAAATAAGTGATTTGGATGCTGAAAAACAAAAGGTGGAAAGCAAAATTAAGCAGTATGAAAATATGATTGACGGACTTAATTATCCGTTGTGGCTGCGTGATGAAAATCTTAATTTGATAGAAGTAAACAAAAAGTATTTGGAA
The DNA here is from genome assembly GCA_017471705.1 of Alphaproteobacteria bacterium. Classification (GTDB taxonomy): domain Bacteria; phylum Pseudomonadota; class Alphaproteobacteria; order RF32; family CAG-239; genus RUG410. The sequence goes on from JAFUSH010000019.1 coordinate 34,472, forward strand.
TTCAGCGGGCAGAATAATAAAGCTGATGTTTTGCAAAATAATGTTGAATTGTGTAATACTCAGGGCGAATTGATAGCTAAAAAAGCGGCAAAAGATGCGCAGAAAAATAAAAAATTGCAAAAGAAAAAATTTAATATGATAAGAAACAGCGATTTGTATAATTACGAACTTATGGAAAATCCTTATTATATAGGCGATTCAATGGATAAGATGGGAACCGTCGGATATCTGGTGGATAATACCGAGTTGGAAAAATTAAAACGCGGTTTTGAGCGTAATCAGAATAATCACTTGGAAATTTTGGGTACTCTCGGTACGGCATTTGCTATTTTCGACGATAAAATGAATTTGTTTTTCCATAATAATGCTTTTCGCAATTTATGGGGATTAGATGCCGATTTTTTAGATAAACACCCGTCATATTCGCAATTTTTGGAAACAGTGCGCGAACATAAAATGTTGCCTGCTACGCCTAATTTTAAAGCATATCGAGATGATGAAATAAGTATTTTCGGTAATCTTTGGGAAACCAAGGAGGATTTACTGCATTTGCCTGACGGCAGAACGATTCGCCGTTTTCGTTCTCCGCACCCCAACGGAGTGGTTTTTGCCTTTGAAGATGTTTCCGACCGTTTGGCTACTATGCGTCGTTTGAACGAACTTACCGATATGCAAAAGTCAATGCTGGATAATTTAAATGATGCGGTGGTTATTTTCGGGGTTAATCAGCGCTTGAAATTTTACAATCGTGCATATCTGAACTTATGGAGTCTGGATATTGATAAGATGCAGGATGAACCGAAGCTTGATACCATTTTATCGTACCAAAAACTGTTTTTCTCACACATCGATAATTGGGAGGAAATTAAACAAAATATGATTGCCAACATCACAGAGGGAGAAAAGTTTGATTTATCTCGTGATGACAATACGAATATTCTGGTTTCTCCGTTGATTTTTTATGACGGTTCCATAATGGTAAGATATACTAAAAAATAATCTTGTTATTTGTGCAAAATACATTACAATAACAAAAAAACGGAGGAAATATGGCACAGGACGAAATTTTTGAAACTGAAGATAAAGAAGAAAAAAAAGATAAAAAACAAAATCCCAAAGACAGTAAAAAGGGTTTTGATGACAGTGAGCGTATGACCTTAAAAATTAATGTGCAGGAAGCTCTGCAATATGAAGCGGAAAAGGGTAAAAAGAAAATCGGCAACCTGCCGAAGAATCTGAAGAAAATCAAAAAGAAAGTCCGCGATTCTTACGATGAAGACGAAGATGAAGGTATGGATGAAGATGTGATTCGTTCATTAAGGGAGTTACAGATAAATCAACACGATGCTTCTAACGGTGATAACTCGCTGATTAATGCCCTTAACGAACAGGAACGCCGCCAAATAATGCAAAGCACAAATATTGAAATCACCCGTCACGAAGAAAGAGCCGGAAAACAGGATGCTTTGGAACAGGCTGACACTAATTTGCGCAAATCCACTTTAAGAAAGATGAATACTCAGGAATTTATGAATGAGATGAATGATGCCATTTATAATCCGAGCCGTTTGCGCCGTGAAGCAATGGAACACAGCATTGCCAAACAAATGGGAATAAAAGGAAAAATAGAAAAACATCACGAGGGTGATGTGGTTGAAGGTGTTAAAAAAGTTAAGGATTTAAGCGGAAATCGTAAAGTTAAGTCTTTGAAAATGAAAGATGTTCAGAAAGTCGGTGAAAAGAGAATGAGTCAAAATCAAACAGCCGAACTTATTCTGAAAAAGTCGGGACAAACCGCAAAACTGTCGGAGATTAAGCGACAATCCCAATCAAGTTACAATAAAGATAACGAAAAGGGAAAACAACAACCTAAGAAATCGTATGCCAAAGAAATGAAAGAACTCTTGCGTCAATCGATGCAGAAAAATGAAAAAATTCATTGATTGGCTTTTCGTGAAAATAGTGTTCTTTTATGTGCGTATCACTGAAAGTTAAGATTTACATTTATAAAAAAATATATTAGTATAAGGCAGTTTAATAATTTATTGGGGAAAAAATATGGAAAACCAATACTATACCTTGATGGAAAAGCAAGATTTTTTTGAAATAATCGAAAATAAATACGGTGAACTTGCTATCTTTATTGATGCCCGCGACGGCGAACCGAAAGAACCGTTGCTGCAGTTTGACGGTAAAAAAACTGCTTTGCTGAAAAGAGATGATCGTCGTTCCATTATTTTGGATAATGTGGATTCTGAAACCAAAGGCGTGTTATCTGAGGCTGAAGTCGTGATGATTGTGGAACTGCACGGTGAAGTAGTGCAAAGAGTGTATGCCGTTGAAGTGGAAAATGTTGAAGACATTGTGCTTAACGGTCGCAGAGTCCGCGCTGATGAAATCTTCCGTGCCAAAAGCAAAAATGAATTGCTTAAGTCTTTCGGTGCAATCAAAACTTGGACAGGCGGTACTACAAAATGATAGGGTTGGTTTTTGTTACCCACGGTAACTTAGCTTCGGAATTTTTGGCAGCTATGGAACACGTTGTAGGCAAGCAGGATAAGGTTGCTTGTGTATGTATCGGTCCCGATGATGATATGGACGCCCGCCGGCAGGAAATTTTGACTAAAGCTAAGTCGGTTGATGACGGAAACGGGGTATTGCTTTTGACGGATATGTTCGGCGGTACGCCTTCCAATTTAGCAATGTCGGTTATCGGACACGGTAATTTTGATGTTATTGCCGGCGTTAATTTGCCGATGCTGATAAAATTGGCAAGTGTGCGCAAAGATATGCCGCTTGATAAGTGTGTTGAATGTGCACAAGAGGCAGGTAAAAAGCATATTAATGTGGCTTCTCAACTTTTGAACGGAACATCTAAATGAGTGCGGTCGAAGTTTCGTTGGAGATATGTAATCAAAAAGGTCTGCACGCCAGAGCCGCAGCGGCATTTGTTAAGTGTGTTTCACTTTATAATTCTGAAATTACCGTAGAAAAAGACGGACAAAAAGCCGACGGTTATTCAATTTTAAGTTTGATGATGCTGGCGGCTTCCAAAGGGACCGTTATACGGGTTAGAGCGGAAGGAAACGACGCGCAAGAAGCAATAGATGCCATTTGCGCACTGGTAAATGCAAAATTCGGTGAAGAACAGTGATAAAAAAACGCGCCGTCCGCAATAAAACCATATCTTTAAGCTCCAAAGAAGAGATAGCTTTGGCGCGGCAGGCAATTAAATTTTCTCCGCGGAAAAAAATTAACGATTTGAACGATAAAATAATATGGCAAGACACATTTTATGCTTTGCGCTATTTACCGGATAGTTTTGTGGATTTAATGGTAGTTGATCCGCCATACAATCTGACTAAAAATTTCGGTAACCGCACATTTAAACAGATGCAAAGCGATGAGTACTGCAAATGGCTTGATAAATGGCTATCCAAAGTCAAAAGAATATTGAAACCGAATGCCAGCTTGTATATTTGTACCGATTGGAAAAGTTCCATTATGCTGCCTCAAATCGCTTGCAAGTATTTTATTTTGCAAAATCGTATATCTTGGGAGCGTGAAAAAGGCAGAGCCGCACGAAATAATTGGAAAAATTGCCTTGAGGATATTTGGTTTTTTACAAATTCACAGGAATATAAGTTTAACTTAGATGCGGTAAAGGTGCAAAAAAAGGTTTTGGCGCCTTATTGCGACAGTAAAGGTACACCTAAAGATTGGTATGAAAATGAAGGAGCAAAAATCCGTTATACAGCGCCTTCAAATATATGGAGCGATATTACCATTCCGTTTTGGTCAATGCCTGAAAATACCGAACATCCGACACAAAAGCCGGAAAAACTGGTTGCCAAACTTATTCTGGCTTCAAGCGATGAAGGGGATATGGTATTCGATCCGTTTGTCGGTTCAGGTACTACTGCGGTGGTGGCTAAAAAGTTGGGACGGCATTATATGGGAATAGAGCGGGAACGCAAATATGTGGCACTAACAATCAAGCGCCTGCAAAAAGCCGAAAATAACAAAAGCATACAAGGTTATGAAAACGGCGTATTTAAGGGGCGTAACTCGGTGTAGTTATTAACTTCGCAAAAATGCTTGAGTTTTGTATTTTTCCGCCTTATATATTAAAAAAAAGTTAATAATATAATTTTGCAAAGGTTTTTTAATGAAGTTTGGTAAAAATGCGCTTATTTGGATTATTGCTTTTGTAGCTTTAACTGCTATATTCAGCTATTCTGAAAATACAAATTTTGCGACTGATTATGAAAAATTGGCTTTTTCTGATTTTATGAACAAAGTCAAGGATAAGCACGTGGCGAATGTCTCCATCAGCGGAGGAGAGATTTCCGGCACTACGACAGACGGACGTAAGTTTGTTACGTATGCTCCTTACAGTCCGACCACAGTCGATACCTTGCTTGAGAATGATGTTAAAATAGAGGCATTGCCGAAAGATACTTCGGGTGACACGTTTTGGAGCATCATTATTTCGTGGTTCCCGATGATACTTTTAATCGGCGTATGGATTTTCTTTATGCGTCAAGCCAGCGCCGGCAACAATAAAGCGATGAGTTTCGGAAAATCGAGAGCGCGTCTTATTGAAAATAATAAAAAAGTTACCTTTGCCGATGTGGCCGGAGCTGATGAATCCAAACAAGAATTGGAAGAAGTTATCGACTTTTTGAAGGATCCGTTGAAGTTTCAGCGCTTAGGCGGTAAAATTCCGAAGGGAGTGTTACTCGTCGGTCCGCCGGGAACCGGTAAGACATTATTAGCCAAAGCCGTAGCGGGGGAGGCTAATGTTCCGTTTTTCTCCATATCCGGTTCCGATTTTGTGGAAATGTTTGTGGGTGTGGGTGCATCGCGTGTTCGTGATATGTTTGAACAAGCCAAAAAGAATTCGCCGTGTATCTTGTTTATAGACGAGATTGACGCAGTGGGGCGTCACAGAGGAGCCGGTTTGGGAGGCGGAAACGATGAACGCGAACAAACCTTAAATCAGCTTTTGGTGGAGATGGACGGTTTTGAGCCTAATGAAAATGTCATTTTGATTGCCGCCACCAACCGTCCTGATGTTTTGGATCCTGCTTTGCTGCGTCCGGGGCGTTTTGACCGTCAGGTAGTGGTAAGCAATCCGGATATCAAAGGCAGAGAAGCAATTTTACACGTTCACGCTCGTAAGGTTCCGTTGGCTAAAGACGTAGATTTGTCGGTAATTGCCCGTGGTACGCCGGGGTTTTCCGGCGCTGATTTGGCTAATCTTGTGAATGAAGCAGCGTTGTTGGCGGCTCGTCGTAATAAACGCAAAGTTACCGCCGAAGATTTTGATAATGCCAAAGATAAGGTTTTGATGGGCAACGAGCGCAAATCTATGGCGATGGATGAAGAAGAGAAAAAATTGACAGCCTATCACGAGGCCGGACACGCTATATGTTCGTTACACGTTCCGGAAACTGATCCAATACATAAAGCGACCATTATTCCGAGAGGTCGCGCTTTGGGTATGGTGCAGCAGTTACCGGAAAAAGACCAATATTCGTATACGCGCGCCAAGATGCTGTCTCGTCTGATTATTTGTATGGGCGGACGTGCCAGTGAAGAACTTAAATTCGGTTATGATAAAGTAACATCCGGTGCATCGGCTGATATTTCCGCCGCCACCAATTTGGCGCGTTCAATGGTTACGGAATGGGGAATGAGCGATATTTTGGGACCTGTCTTGTATGCCGAAAATTCTAATGAGGTATTTTTAGGCAGAGCCGTAACTCAAAATAAAAATATGAGCGAGGATACCGCCCGTTTGGTAGACGCGGAAATTAAGCGTTTGCTGACAGATGCTCACGCCGAAGCAACGCGGATTTTGCAGCAATATAATCAGGAGTTGGAAACTTTGGCTCAAGCATTGATGGAATATGAAACGCTTTCCGGTGAAGAAATTCGCGATGTAATTGCCGGAAAAACCATAAATCGTGCCGACCAAACTCCGGTGCCGGCCGAAAAACAAACTAAGGCTTCCGTACCGGAAGTATAGAAAAAAAAGAGGAAAAAATGAATTTTGCAGATTTAGGATTAAGTGAAAAAACCATAAAAGCCGTTAGTGAAAGCGGTATAATCGCGCCTACTACGGTGCAAACTGATGTTATACCGTCGGTTTTGGCCGGAAAAGACGTGTTTACGATAGCTCCGTCCGGTTGCGGCAAAACTTGTTCGTATGTTTTGCCTCTGATAGATATTATATCAAATAAGAAGGCCAAAAATATTTTGATTATCACGGCCGGACCGCAACAATCTGTGGTGGTGTCGGACAGATTCGCCGTATTTAATAAATATCACGAAATAAGAGAAGGGGATTTAGCCGAAAGTCAGGAAGATATTGATGATGAAGCTAATGTGGTTATTGCTTCTCCTAATTTGCTGTCCGATATGCTTGAAGAGGATAAAATTGATTTAACCAAAACCGATATTTTGGTGGTTGATGACATAAATTTAATAAAAAAGACGCATCAGCTTGAAAATTTGCAAAAAGTTTTGAAAGTTTTGCCGGCAGATAAGCAAAATATTGTTTATACCAATCGCCGCTCAAAAGAAACTCAGGAAATATTAGACCAGATTTTACAAACACCGGAAGAAATTAAAATTGATCGCAATAAAGAAAAAGAAGCTCTGCATAACGATACAGGAGAAACGGCGGTTCGTCGTCCGGTAAAACAGCCGGTAGAAGAAGTTTTACCGATTCAAGAGATAGTCAAAACTCCGAAAGAAAGTAAAAAGAAAACGATTAAGAGGGAAAGCTTGAAAGATGCTCAAGCGATGGAACTTGTCAAAAAGTATCACACTTTCGGTCGTAATACTCCGGCATTTTTGCTCACCGAAGTCAAACTTGCCGAAGATAGTCAATAATATGCGTATTTTTGCAAAAAAAACTTGAAAAAATATGAGAGATTAGTTTATAAATGGCGCAGAAAATGTATTGCATAGGAGATTAATTTAATGTCAGGACATTCGCAATTTAAAAACATTATGTATAGAAAAGGGGCGCAAGATGCTAAAAAAGCCCGTGTATTTGCCAAGTTGGCTCGCGAAATTACCGTAGCCGCTAAAAGCGGTCTTCCGGAGCCGGATAAAAATCCGCGTTTGCGTTTGGCTATACAGGCAGCTCGCGCCGAAAGTATGCCGAAAGATAATATTGAACGTGCCATTGCCAAAGCAACTACGGTTGCCGGCGGTGCTGATTTTGTTACGATGCGTTATGAAGGCTTTTCAGCTAATAAAGTTTCGGTTATTGTTGAGGCGTTGACCGATAATAAGAATCGTACGGCCGGTAATGTGCGCACCATTTTCGGTAAACGCGGCGGGGCTATGGGTGAGAGCGGCTCTGTTGTATTTAACTTTGAACGTATCGGCTATATAGCTTATCCGGCGAGCGTTGCCGGCGCCGATGAAATGTTTGAAGCTGCTTTGGAAGCCGGAGCAAATGAAGTGGTTTCGGATGAAGAAAATCACGAGATTGAAACCTTACCTGATGATTTGTCGGCGGTAACTTCGGCTTTGGAAGCAAAATACGGAACTCCGTCTGCTTCGCGTTTGGATTGGAAATCGGTGGTTAAGGTTGATATTAACGATGTTGAAAGCGCTCGTAAATTCTTGGAATTTATTGATGCGTTGGAAGATGATGAAGATATTCAACACGTATATCACAATGCCGAAATTTCAGATGATGTAATGGCTCAACTTTCAGCGGAATAGTATGCGAATTTTAGGACTTGATCCGAGTTTATCATCTACCGGATGGGGAATTATCGAAGTAAACGGAAACCGTCTGCAGTATGTTGCGGACGGTTTTATTCCGACCGATGCCAAAATGCCGATAGAACAACGCTTGGAACTTATTTTCAAAACTCTCTGCAGTGTGATAGAAATGTATAAACCGCAAGAGGCAGCGATTGAAAAAACTTTTCTGAACAGCAATCCGGAATCGTCGCTTAAATTAAGTATGGCGCGCGGAGTTGTTATTTTATCTGCCGGACATTACGGGATTCCGCTGTTTGAGTTTGAGCCGAATAAAGTGAAAAAAGCTTTGGTCGGAGTCGGACACGCCGATAAAAAACAAATAGAAACAATGGTGAAAATATTGTTACCGGGGTGTCAGCCGAAAAATAATGATGCGGCCGACGCGTTGGCAATGGCAATTACCCGAAGTCATTATCGCACTACGATAACAGCATATAAATAAAAGGTTCTATTAAACAATTTTGCTGAAAAACAACATTTATAGTCATCCTGAACAAGCACATTTTGTGCCGTTGTGAAGGATTCAGCAATGCCTATAGCATTGCTCGTTCCTTTGGAGTGAGCTTGCAATTCTCGAACTAAATTTTGATGATTTTTTGATCCGGTTAACTTCTGGTTGTTAGGAAACCGAGGTTAAAGTAACTTTTATTGTTCAATAATAGAAGTTAATTTTCAGCCCCATATAAGTGATTTTTGTTTTGTTATAGGTTTACTTATAAAATATAAATTTGGCTGTTATAGGGCATATTATCATAAAATAGGGCAATAAAATTAATTATAACTTGCTTTTTGTTTGGATTATTGTTAACTTCGATTATAGTATAAAACCCTTAAGTAAAGTGTAAGTCTCTATGGGAAAGAAAAATCAGTCAAAAAGATTAACAACCCAACATAAAGAAAGTCAGGGTGTTATTGGTATATTTGGGGAAGAAGCTCAATTACATGATTTAGAAGTATCCAATATATCTCATTTGGCAATAGATGTACTCAAACAAGAATTTCCTCAGTTATCTTTTAGGTATAGACAGAGTATAAGCAAAAAAGAAATCAATGAGTCTTTACATAAAATTGATGAAGAATTAGGACAGACTCTTTTTGTTTCTGATTCTAAAATAAAACCAGATGGTGGAATAATTGAAGTAAAAGATGATAGCGGTTTTTGGAGAGTAATATTAGTATCAGAGGCTAAACATCAGGGTAAGGATATTGAAAATATAAAACAAGGTAAACTTGTAGGCAAGTCCTCCAATCAAGATTTAATGGTAGCCGGTAATGCAATAGAAAGGGCTCATAAAAATATTGCGGAAATTGCCAATTTTATGCTGTCAGAAGCTTATTTCCCTTATGTTTTATTTTTGGAAGGTTCTAATTTTTTAACACAAGATGTTTCCGTTACAAGACCAGATGGAAGAGTTGTTAATTTGGTGCACAATTCAGGTGCTCTTAATCGATTAGATAGATTGACTGCAGCCAATTATGGTATGCAAATAAATAAAAATGTATGCAAAAATAAAATTATTGCTAATGATGATTACAGTATAATGTTACAAGCCACCTCTATATATACACAAGGAGATGGGAAACATTGGCAAGAAAAAGAAATGTTAAATATTATGCTTGAAATAGCTAGAACATCATTACAAATGTTAGGAAGAGATATTTTTAATCAATTAACGGCCTCAAAGAAAGAATAGTGAGAAGTATTATGACTAGAAAATTTGACCATTCTCTTTGGGATAAAGCCAAAAGCAATAAAAAGGATGAGTTTTATACACAACTCATAGATATAGAACGTGAATTATCAAATTATAAGAAACATTTTTACGGAAAAACTGTTTTTTGTAACTGCGATGATATTAAAAATAGTAATTTCTTTAAATATTTTGTACAAAATTTTAAAACGTTAGGATTAAAAAAACTTATTTGTGCTTGCTATAAAGATACAACACTCTTCTCATCAGAACAAGGATATTATTACGAATATATAGGTACTGACACGATTGAACCTGATATGAACAGAATAATACCATTTAGGGGAAATGGAGATTTTCGCAGTTCTGAAAGTATTGAATTATTAAGGCAGTCGGATATTGTTGTTACTAATCCACCTTTCTCTTTATTCAGAGATTACATCACTCAGCTTATTAAATATGATAAACAATTTTTAATTATAAGTAATGTAAATGCTATCACATATAAGGAAGTATATAATTTAATAAAGGACAACAAAGTATGGCTTGGCATAAATTTAGGACGTGGCATATCAGGTTTCATTGTACCAAGCGACTATGAATTATATGGATTAGAAACAAAAATAAATGAGAATGGTGAAAGAATAATTTCTCCCAACAATTGTATGTGGTTAACAAATTTAGATAATTCAAAAAGGTTGGAATTTATAAAACTAACGAAAAAGTATTTTGGAAACGAAGTAGATTATCCTCATTATGATAACTTTGATGGGATTCACGTTGATAAGACGAAAAATATTCCAGCAGATTATGATGGTGCAATGGGAGTACCAATCACATTTCTGCACACATTTAACCCAAATCAATTTGAGATTATTCAATTTAGGAAAGGAAACGATGGCAAGGACTTAAAAATAAATGGTAAAACTCCGTTTTTTAGGATTCTTATAAAAAAGAAAAATATTCAAGAGACAGATGGATTATCTTCATTAATTCCATCAACGATTTAACTTCTATTTTTGAAAAATAAAAGTTAACTTCCCATTATCATAATCTCTAGAAATCATATACGTTTCAAACACCATAGAAAAACAGGTTCAAATTTCATAATTCATTGAATGTGTTAGATTCTCTCTGAAATTAGTTCGAAGATTATCTGGGGTATGGCTTATTTTATATCAAACATTCGAACCAGCTTAAGTTTGTAAATAAAAGAAAAAGTGACGATTTCTCGTCCTTTTTGAACTGTGGCTGGAGCGACTGGATTCTTCGGCTCCGCCTCAGAATTGTTAGTTAAAGTTATGTTATAAAAAGAGATGTAAAAAAGAAAAAGGGCGGAAGAATGTCTCAGAATAGAACTTCAAAGTTCGTCGTCATCATATTCTCCGCCCGGTAACAAAGGATACTTGATGGATTGCTTGTACCGTATCCAATGCGCGTACGTTAACAATTGAAAGTTAAGTACCTTTAAGCAGAAAGGATT
>JAFUSH010000020.1 GCA_017471705.1 Alphaproteobacteria bacterium
CCGCCAGCTCGTAAGAAAATCTCTCTTAAAATTACTATTTCAGGTAGAATGTTTGTGTCATATCGTGATAAATCTTTCTCCTTGTTTTAACGACTTTTTTGTTACTCTAACTGTTCCGTTTTAAATTTGTCGTAACAAATTTACAAAAAATACCTTGCTTTGTCCATAAAAATATGTTAGACTTTGCATAAAAGGGGAGACAATCTATGGCTACCGTAAAAAATGAGAGAAAAATCAATTCGTTGCTGCACCAAATGGAACAGCAAACAGGTTATGATGCGTATAAAAAGAAGATTGCCGCCGAAGAACAAAAAAATGCGGAAATGTCAGCTCTGGTTAAAAATTTATCTCAACTTGAACAACAAGATCCGATGCGCGTTGCCCCTATAGTAAACCAAAACAACCGCGAAGAACGCATAAAAGAAGATATGCGGCATAAAGAAAGACAAAGAGTAATGGGCAGAGTTTATCAGCGCCAAGTCTCTCGCGGTCAAAGAACCTACTGATAAAATCTTTCTTTTCTGACTTTTTATATTGACAAATCTCACTGATTAAGCATATACTGATTACCAGTGTTACGAATGTTTATTAATATAATTAAAAATATATTTATGGAAAAGAATGAACTGATTTCGCTGATTGAAGACAACAATCCTGAAACCTTTAGCGAGAAGGTGTTTAAAAACAGTGTTGTCGGAGGAGGCGGTAGTTTCTACACTATCCCCTTATCACAAGATGAAGAGAAAGCTCTGGCTTATCGCGTATCTGCCGAGCAAAAAGATTCGCGTTGGTATAAGATATTGAGAGATTATATATCTCACTATCCTCTTTGTAATGAAACCGTAAAATTCCTAGCTACGGATATAAAGAATTCTATGGCTGTAAAAATTGCTTGCACCGAATTCAAAAGTCACGGATATAGCACAGAGTTGGTTGAATATATATGCCGCACCATTAAAAAAGAAAAATGCGACAAGGTGTTTTATCCTCTTTTATCGTCAATCAGTAAATACGGACACAGCTTCAGCTATGATTTATACCGCATTTTGGGAGAGATAGACGAGACTATCCGTGAACATACATCAGTGAATCCGGAATATGCTGAACTTTACAAGAAGAAGGTAGATGAATACCGCAAACAAAACGGGCTGCTTAACTTTCATAGTTAAGCAGTTTTTTTATTGACAATAAAATTTAATATTATAGATTCTCATAAACAGGGAGATTTAAGATGCAAAATTTATATAATCCGCTTCCGTTAACCGAAGCCCAAAAATTAACTTACATCAGTCTATTGATGAAATGAACTTTTTGCAACAAGCTTGCGATATGCTGGAAACCGAAGAAGTAGCTTGTTAGAAATTTCACTCTATTCTCAGAATGCTGTTTAAAGCTACGGAAATATCCTCCGTCGAAAATTCTTTTTCCAAAGTATCCCTGTCAATTATATGGTATTTTTTCTCGCCGGCACTGTATACAAAATAAACGAAGTCATCTTCTCCCAAAATAAGCCAATCGGCACCGTTACCGTGAAAATAAGCCGTATTAAACACCGCAGCATCTTTAAACCAATTATTATTTTTTATCTCCGTACCAAAAACAGAAACATCTTCATTGGAAAAACCATTGCAAACCTTCAACACTTCCGCATATTCAGCAGGTAATTCCGGCAAATTGTTTTGCTTTAATTTAATATTACAAATTTTAATCTGAGCTTCAGTTGCCGGCTCATTGCAACCGACTTGTTCTTTAATTATTTCCATATCTGGCATCATATCGACCTCTGTTTTTCCAATCTTGACGTGCTTTATACGGATCTTTGGCCTCATTTGCATATCGACGTCCGTGACTACCGCTTATTCGATTCGGATTATTTTCTGCCCTTTGCTTAATTTCTGCCTTTTCTTTTTCCGGCAATCCCAAAAATTTACGGTCATAAATCATATTATGGAATCCGAGCATACAGCGCACACCTTCCGGCGGCTGAATACGGTAAAAAGTATCCTTACCTATTTTGCGATTACTGAAAATATCATTATGGTAATTTCCCTGCAAATCTTGTTCCAAAGCGTGCATAGCATCGTGCTGAGGATAGCGTACAATAAAGCACATATTTTCATAATCATTAATATTGGTCCATTTCTTTCCTTGCGCTTCTTTGGTCGCAGCATCTTTAATATTAACTATATGGTGTACGTCTAAAACAGGCTAGTCTGCCCATTCCTCTTTCCATACCGGTTGACCGTTTTCTTTATATTTAGTCAAATCGGTAATTCCCCTTTTCATAGCACGAATAAGAGTTTTTACATATTCTTTTTTAATCCCCTGCATCGCCAACAAACCGGCGCGGAATTCTTCTTCATTTTCTTCAATAAAACGCTTGGTATTACGAGCTTTATAACTCTCGCTGAATACTCTGGCGGCTCCCCCGTTTAAAGAATTTCTCATCTGCTCGTTTATTATATAGCAGAAATCCTTAACCTTTAATTCCGGTAATTTATCAGGAGGAATCCCCAACACGGAAAGCCCTTTTCTGACCTTATCTTCAATAGCCTCAAATTCGGGAATTTGCTTAAATACGTTCCAAGTGCTGGAGTTTGACAAATTGTAATCATCCGGCTTCGTCGCTAACCTCTCTAAAGGTTTATTTTTCATATTGCGAACAATCGGTGATAGCTGATATTCTTGAGGTCTATCAACATAACCGTTGAATGCCATTCTGGCAACATTTTTCTTATCTTCCGAAGTAATGTCTGCAGTGTAACAATACAATTGCAAATTATGCTTTTCTAGTGTCTTGGCTAATTCTTGTTCATTTGCAGCACTCGGTTCGTTAATAAATTTCTGACAAGAGGCGGAAATTTCCGCATAGCATTCGTCGTCTGATTGCGTAGCCATAGGCTGACCGATAAACACATTTGTTTTATTTCGTTTCATCTCTTCAATACGACGCTTCAACAAAGCCGCTTGCTCTTGCGTAGTAAGATCTGCTTTGTCGTGTTCAATATCGGTATTATGAAATATAGCCATTCCTTATCGCCTCTTATTTTGTCTAAATTTTAACACTCTTTTTTTCAATAATCAAGAGAAAAATTTATACAGATGGCATATTATCAGAATGGCTTTTATTTTCTGTCATTTCGGAGTATTTTCCAAGCATTGTTTCGGTCACTCATCTAAAAATTTCATCTGTTCCACGGTATGAAACCAATGTTCATCACTTTTCATAATTGTGAGTAACGAATTACTGGAGCCGGCAAATGCCGAAATTGTTCGGTCAGCAGTAAGGCGTAATCCGCTTATTTTTTAATAACATTTCAGCCGGTCGCTTTTCTTATCCGAAAAATTCGCTTGCAAAGAATGTACTTGCTTTGCCGAAAGATTAAATTTTTGAATAAATTTTTCATAATTACCTTTATTTTTATTATCAAGAATAAAGGCTAACGGCGGAACATCTTTAACAATATGCGACATCATTGCGGTATATGCCCCCTCACCGATTGAAGCAAATTCACGTACATATGTTCCGCTTCCTAACTCGCAACCTTTACGAAGCTGAACAAATCCGTTCAAGCAACATCCTGAGCAAATAACAGTATCATATTCGCTCGCACAACTCGGAATATTCCCCAAGCCCACACGGCAATTATGATGAATTGAAACATTATTCAGTATATAGCACCTGTTACCGATAATTGTTGCATCTTCATAATCTCCATTCGGTAAGTCAACACTCAAATAAGGCAATAATTCAGGATGTTTATCCGATAAGTGATTATTTCCGCAATCAATAGCACAATCATTACCAATAAAATTATTATCTCCGATAATAACGCGCCCTTTATAAAAATGATAACCTATATGCTTTGAGGATAGTCCTATCACCGTTTTATCAAGAATATGGTTATTGTTGCCGATTTGAACATTACCTTTTAAATATACGCCGGTACCAATATAATTATTTTCACCGATAACAACATTCGAATCAATATATGCATAATCTCCGATAGTCGTATTTTTCCCGATTTTAGCACCTTTCTTAATAATCGTATAATGTCCGACTTTAACATCAGTACCAAGCTGTGCACCATTTTCGATAATCTCAAACATTTTAAACTCCGTATCACTATTTACGGTTTATTATATTTATACGAAAATTGTTGTAAACAGAAAATATAAATATCCTAACAATCTTGATACATTATTATAACCGGTCAAAAACGGCTATTTAAACATATAACACGAACTATTTTAATTGCTTGTACCTAAAAGAAAAACCGCCGTAAAGGCGGTTTTTGGTTTAGTCAACGTTCAGGAATTACTTCGGTCAATAGGTTGCAATCTGTTTGCATTGTTTCGCTATTGCTTAATCGTTCACAAGCAACTCTCAACAATCTGCTTTAAAATTCATCACGCCGGTGTTCCATATCGTTAAAATAATAACCGCTGAAAATGACAATTACAAACATTACCCCCCCAAAAAGTAACAACAATACTGACGTCCTAGGCATATTAGCCTCTTCAGTAGCAACAGAGCCGACAATACAAGCAAACATAACAGCGATTTCTTTCACAAATGTTGAAAAACGTTGACGGCTCTCTTTCTCTTTTTTCTCGTATATATCCATAATTATTGTATATTTAGTTAATAATCATTCTTCCCCCCTTTTGTACAATAGACCATCACTTTTGTCAAGATTTATGTGCAAGTTCATAACATTTGATACCTGCCGGTTTAATCAATTGTGAATAAAACAAACAAACTCACTTAAAGATGACTTATTAGTTTTAGTCGGAAGCGTCTTACAATCCACGGACTAATCAATCTGTTATTTTTACTGTTGATTTATTAATAAAAGTGCGTATATAATCGTTGCCGTTGGGATAGCCCATATCTCAATAAAGGTCTGATAAACCTTAATCGTTATGGGCAAATGGGCTTTTGTTGTTTTTAGCAAAGGTTACCATTGCCGTATGGGCTCACCAAATTGGTGGGTGCCGGCGGAAATAAGGCTATGCTCGAATATGTCGGGCTGTTACTCATAACGATTACAGTTATCACACCCATCGCCTTTAATGGCTTAATTTGGTTGGGCTGATTGGTTTTATAAGTGTGGGAAAAACTTGTGCCTTTTTAGGTAATGATTACGATAAATTTATGGGGGTAAAGTGCGGACACAGCACGCCATCGGAACTGAAAACACAAATTAGAAAAGAAGCAGTAAATCTTATTGAAAACGAAGATGTAGATACATTTTTGGTCGGCGAGAAAGGCGGCTATGAAATTGATGCATACGATGTTATTTTAGATATTCAAAAAGAGTATCCGGATATTCAGATAATATTGGTCATTTCAGCAATGTCTGATTTGCACGAAATTGGTATCGGAGATGGAAAACAAGTTATTGAACGGCGCGGTTTTGATGATTTTATTTTGCCGCCTAAATGTGAATTGGGCTACAAAAAATTATGTATAGTCTATCGTAACCGCTATATCATAGAAAATACAGACTTTATCATCGCTTATAACAAATACAAAGGCAAAGCCTCCGAGTTCTGCAAATCTGCAAAAGCCAAAGGCATAAAAGTGATTGAACTGGCTAAAGAACACTCATCATAAAAAGTCCGCGCAATTAGTTGGAATAGGATATTTTAAAAACATATAACCCGAAGAATACCGTGATATGAACGAGGAACTAAAGCAGGAACAATATGAACTTGAAGGACAATCAGCTTTATTGCCCGAGGCTGATGAACACTTCTCTATTGCAATTTCAACGATAATATCAATGGCGCAGAATGCCTGCCAAATATTCAAAAGTTCGAGAGTTGAGGCAAAAAGAGGTTCTACGTCAAAGATAGGGGCAAAGAGTAGTTGCCTAAGGATTATAAGTTGTTATAATCACAGTTCGATCAAAAACCATTTTAGGGAGAACTACTCAATGCTTAAAGATGATATTATCACAAAGAATGCAAACATCAA
>JAFUSH010000021.1 GCA_017471705.1 Alphaproteobacteria bacterium
GACAAATTAAGGCAAATCAACGAGAAAATACCAGACTGGCGGCGATAAGGGATGCGTTGTTGCCAAAACTCATGAGTGGCGAAATTGATGTTTCAAACATGGATATTTCGGCTCTCACTTCCACCGATAAATTATCATTTACCGAGGACTAGCCATGGTACGTAAAAATATTTTTGAAATTTTAGAAAGCAAATATGATATTGAAAAAGAATTTGACGTAATTATGAAATTGTTTGCACAGCCTTGTATTGTAATATATCCACAATATAATCAAGGGCAATTAATTCCTTTAGAAAATGCTATCAATAATATTTGTTTTTATTCATGGAAGCAAAGGCACGGTTGTATTGATATTGCTGACTTAAGAGATAAATTAGATTTTAATAATAGACAATCTTCAAATAAAGAGGATATGATTGTTTGCTTAGAATATTGTTGTAACATTATCTATTTAGCTAATCGCAAATTTTATTATACATCTTTTCCTGTATCTGGTGCCAGTCAAAAAACACCACAATTTATTATGCTAGAAGATAATGTAGAATTATTGCTAAATCACCTAAATTACGAAAAACATGTATTTGATAATGAAGAAAAAGTTATTTTAACTCCTAAGAACCCAGCGGCGACAGCCGTGGCAGAAATATCTTCTCAAGCTACAGCAATGGCAATTTTAATGTATCACCATGGTTCGCTAAAAGGTCAATTAGCAGAAAAGAAAGATATTTTGCGTAGGATTGCTCAAGAGTATGAACCAATTTTAGATAAAGGTATAGATGGTTTTTCAGATTATTTTATTAAAGCAAACAATATGCTCAACAATTTAGATATCCGGCACAACAATAAGTCCGGCAAAAATAAAAATGCTTTAGCTTCAAACCTAACTGATGCAGAACTTGAAAATTGGTATGATGAACTTTATCAGTTGCTTTTATTCTGCGTTTTGATAAAAAATAATAAAGAACGTAAGGATAAAATGGCGGAATTTCTTAAAGGTTTAAAGGAGAAAAAATCATGACATACACAAATCCGGTGAATGAAGAAGCGTATGAGAATTCGATTATTGAGCTATTTCAAGAGCTTGGATATACGCATGTTTATGGTCCGGATGTAGAAACGCGTGATTTTACGTCGCCGCTTTATGAACCAGTACTGACAAATGCGCTTCACCAAATAAATCCTAAATTACCGGATGAAGCGATAAATGAGGCTCTGTTTAAGCTTAAAAACTTTGAAAATGCCGAACTTTCGCAGAAAAATGCCTTATTTATGGACTATTTGCAAAACGGCATTACTGTGCGCTACTCCGACAAAGGCGAACCTCGCGATACACTGGTTTATTTGATTGATTATGAAAAGCCGGACAACAACTCTTTTATTGTAGCTAATCAATGGACATTTGTTGAAAACAGCGAAAAACGTCCGGATGTTCTGCTCTTTATTAACGGCTTGCCTTTGGTGCTGATGGAATTAAAATCTCCATCACGTGAAGAAACGGATGCTTCGGAAGCATATCGGCAAATTCAGAACTATAAGCACGAAATCCCGTCTATGTTTATTTATAACGCAATCTGCGTGATGAGTGATTTGGCGGTATCTAAAGCCGGAACGATAACATCTGATGAAACACGCTTTATGGAGTGGAAGACGGTTGACGGCTCTTACGAGAACACCAAATATGTACAGTTTGATACGTTTTTTAACGGTATTTTTGAAAAAGCGCGTCTGCTGGATATTTTGAAAAACTTTATTTGCTTTTCTAATGAGAACAAAGGAGCGGCAAAGATTTTAGCCGGCTACCACCAATATTTCGCGGTTAAAAAAGCGATTGAATCCACAAAGCACGCGACACAAACTGACGGTAAAGGCGGTGTGTTCTGGCATACGCAAGGTAGCGGTAAATCTCTTTCAATGGTGTTTTACGCGCATTTATTACAGAGTGCCTTAAATAGCCCGACGATTGTGGTTATTACTGACCGTAACGATTTGGATGACCAATTATATACGCAATTTGCAAAATGCAAGGATTTTCTGCGGCAATCTCCTATTCAAGCCACGAGCCGCACCCACTTGAAGCAACTTTTAGACGGCAGACAAGCAAATGGCATAATTTTTACCACAATGCAAAAATTTGAAGAATCACCGGAGCCATTATCGGAACGCCGTAATATTATCGTTATGGCGGATGAGGCACACCGCGGACAATACGGTTTGAGCGAGAAGATGGATAAAGATGGAAATATCAAAGTTGGAACAGCACGAATTATCCGTAATTCTCTGCCAAACGCTACTTATATCGGATTTACCGGCACACCGTTATCACTTGATGACCGCAATACTCGAGAGGTTTTTGGGGATTATATTGATGTTTATGATATGACACAAGCGGTGGAAGATGGCGCAACACGTCCGGTTTATTATGAAAGCCGTGTGATAAAACTTCATCTAAAACCCGAAGTTTTGCAGTTAATTGATGCAGAATATGACTTGATGGCACAGAATGCTGAGCCGGAAGTGATTGAAAAAAGCAAGAAAAAGCTCGGTCAAATGGAAACAATTTTGGCAGATGACGATACCATTAACTCACTTGTTTGCGATATTTTAGACCACTACGAAAACTATCGCGAGAATTTATTGACGGGTAAAGCAATGATTGTGGCTTATTCCCGCCCGATTGCTCTTAAAATTTATCATCGCATCTTAGAATTACGTCCGGCATGGAAAGAAAAAGTTGCGGTGGTTATGACTTCCAGTAACGATGATCCTGAGGATTGGCGAGAAATTATCGGCAATAAAGCCCATAAAGAAGATTTAGCACGGAAGTTTAAGGATAATTCCGATCCGCTGAAAATTGCGATTGTTGTTGATATGTGGTTAACCGGTTTTGATGTGCCATCGTTGGCTACAATGTATGTTTATAAGCCTATGGCCGGACATAACCTTATGCAAGCGATTGCACGCGTTAATCGCGTGTTTGAAGATAAAGAAGGCGGATTGATTGTCGATTATGTCGGCATTGCCAGTGCACTGAAAAAAGCAATGAATGATTATACGGTTCGCGATAAAAAGAATTACGGAAACATGGATATTGCAACCACAGCTTACAATAAGTTTAAGGAGAAATTGCAGGTTTGCCGCGATTTATTGTATGGTTTTGATTATCACGAATTTGCGACCGGTACAAATTTGGTCAGAGCGCGTCTTATCAGCGGTGCGGCAAACTTTATTATTGCTCGAGAAAAGATAAAAGAAAAAGACGAATATATAAAACAAGCCTTAATGTTACACCAAGCATTGTCACTGTGTTCATCTATTGTTGAGGAAAACTTGCGTATAGAAGCGGCTTTCTTAGAGGCTGTTCGTGTTATGGTGCTGCGTTTTACCGATAGTGGCGGACATAAGAAAATATCTTTAACAGAAGTTAATGCTCGTATCAGTGAACTTTTAGAACAGAGCATAAAAAGCGATGGCGTTATCAATCTGTTTTCGGATATAAAGGAAGAATTCTCGCTGTTTGATCCAAAGTTTTTGGAAGAAATATCCAAGATGAAAGAGAAAAACTTAGCGGTAGAATTATTGAAAAAGTTGATAGCTGAGCAGATTTCTATTTATCGCCATACAAATGTTGTACGTTCAGAAAAATTCAGCGAAATGATACAAGAGGCAATGAACCGTTATCTTAACGGTATGTTGACCAACGAACAGGTTATTGAAGAATTGCTTAATCTGGCAAAACAAATCGCCGCGGCACAAAAAGAAGGTGAAGATTTAGGTCTTAATGCAGAAGAAGCCGCATTTTATGATGCCCTGACACGTCCACAAGCAGTTAAAGATTTTTATGAAAATGACGAATTGATTGCCATTACAAAAGAACTTACTGAAACCTTACGCAAAAATAAAACAATAGATTGGCAAAAACGAGAGCCAGCTAGAGCAAAAATGCGTATGATTATTAAACGCCTGCTCAAAAAGCATAAATATCCACCGGAAGGTGTTGAGGATGCCGTTCAAACCGTTATGACACAATGCGAATTGTGGACAGATAATGTAATGGACTTATAATTAACTGCTGGTAACATTAGCATTATATTATCGGAGACAAAAAAATGGCAAAGTACGATGAAAATAAAGCATATATCGTTATTGAAGAAGAATATCGAGATACGTTTGAAGATGAGGTTATCAAGTGGCTTCAAAAAGGCTATTTGCCTCTTGGGGGAGTTTCCACACACGTAGATAACGATGGGTACACCCATTATTGTCAGGCTTTACTGAAGCCAGCGCAAGAAGAAAACTAAACTTCAATTACCAAATCTTTGTTAAATCCTGTGTACTCTGCGCTCTCGTAATATTTGGCGTAACCGCGGGGGTTGCAGATGACACGGCATTCGCCGATTTTGTAGTCGCTGGCGGAATGGATGTGTCCGTGGCACCAGAGCTTTATGTTCGGCCGATCTAATATAAAATTTTCCAAATTACTGGCAAAAGCCGGATTCAATATATCGTTTCGGTAAACAACCGAAATGGATTGTTCGCTCGGCGCATGATGTGTGACCACAACAATTTTCTTGTCCGGAAAGCGACGGTATACATCATCAATGCAAACGACGGTGCGGTGGAACATTTCCTCGCAATCCTCCGGCGATAACTTCCTAAGTTTTGATTTCCTCTCGTATTCTAGGTTGTCGTTAGGATTAAAACAACCATAGCGAAAATCATTCATGTTGCGCAAAGCAAGCTACTTAGATATCTGGTTGATTTGTCATCGGAACCTAAATAGTACGATATGGACGAGACAACTTATGCAATTTTAACGGTAACCGAAAGATAGCTAATCATCGAGGATTAATTATCCCTATGTCATATTTTGGCATAAATAAATTACTTATCTCTTTTAATTTATACAGTGCAAATTACAAAAAAAATCTACAAATTTGATATAAATCAAATAGTTAAAACGCCAATTGTGCTTTCGACAATATAACGGTAAATACTAGTAGAAAGTCTAAGTCATCGGATTGACTTTTGATTTTGTTTAATTTAGTATGGCAAAATAATGTTGTAAAATCTATCCGGAGCAAAGAAATGAGCGCATCAGTAGAAAATTATCAGCAAGATATGAGGAATATTTCTCGGGACCTTTTGGATACAATTAAAGTAACAAGCGATCAGGCTGAATTAGGATTAAATAGAATAAGTAATGATGCTTATGCTGGAATAGATAACAGCTGGACAGCTACTGACGCTATTGAAAATAACCGTCAAAGGATTCAACTTAATCGTGAAATGTATATGCGCGCAAAGGATGAACCTCTTTTTGCGAGTGTTACTGTAGCTGATGAAAATGGTGTGGAAAAAACATATTATTTTACAAAGGGATTTGCTGTCACATTACCCAATAAATTGATCGCTAGGCCGAATGCTCCGGTAGGTACGCTTCTAAACCAGGATGTAGGTGATATTTGTCATTTCAATGGAAAAGAATATGAAATTTTACAAAAAAATATTGTAAAAGTTAAGAAAGGTGCTGAGTGGGATGCTAAAAACACTTTCTTTTTCTTAGATACGGCTTTTGATAAAGAATCTCTACGAAATTTTCTGGAATTAGCGCATGACGAACAAGCTGTATCGTTTAGTTTTCTTGAAGAAGATACTGATGTGGCAGGGAAAATCAAAAAAGATATTATTGAAAATATTAGTTTAAGAGATAATCCAGCTCTAGATAAAATACAAGATGAAATTATGCGAATGTCACCTCATCAGCAAGTTGTCTTGATGGGGCCTCCAGGAACTGGTAAAACAACAACATTAATCAGAAAATTAAGTCTTAACCTAGATCCGGAATATTCCGAAATAAAAGGCGATAATACTTGGTATATGTTTACTCCAACAGAGTTGTTAAAAACATATTTAAAAGAGGCTTTTAACAGAGAATATATTGCAGCTCCCGACTCAAAAGTTTTTGTTTGGGATGTTTTTGCAAAACAGATAGGACGCCAAAATCTAAAAATTTTGCGTGATTCATCAAAAAAATCTGGATTAATTGTTGTTAAAGATGAATTTTTGAAAAAATTTTATGCAAATGATTTAATTGATTTATACACGAAATTTGATAAATGGCAAATTTCATTCTTTATAAATAATTTAGTTAACAGGTATAATGATATAAAAAAATTAAAAGATGCTGAAATTGATAAAATATTCAAAAATGTAAATATTTTACAAAATATATCAATTGATGATTTATTTAAACAAATTTCCAAAATTGCAGTTGAGTTGGGTAAATATATAAACCAACAAAAAGAAGAATTAGATAAGCAAGTTGCTATAGTGGCGCGTAGATCAGAAGTTCTAGCTGTTTCAAATGATAAAATTCGCGAGTTTTTATACAATTTACAAAAAAATGTGAATCATGATAGGCAGAATCTTGGCCAAGGATCGGATGATTCAGAAGATTTAGATGACGAAGAGGAAGAAGATATAGAGAATTTATCTTCCAGAGACATTAATGATATTTGGCGTAATTATATCATTTATCCAATCAAGGCTCTATCTCGTTCGTTTGTAACAAAAACAAAAATTTCTCCGAATACTTTTAATGGATTAGTTGGTAAATATATAAATTTTGATACATTCATCAGTGATGAAGATAAAAAAAGTTTAGGAGAAATGAGTGTAAAGTTGTCTCTATTACGTAATTTTGCAAAACCATATAATCCAGATTCAAAAAATTTATCATTGCAAGAAAATTATTTGCAAATGATGTATTTACGACGATTAACTACAAGGTATAAAGCTTTTAGAAAAGAAAATAGTAAATTATACAACGAAATAAAGGATAGAAACAAAATTTCGATAAATGAACTTGATTTACTTATACTTCAATACCTGAAAATAAATGAAAGATATAAACTTGGAGCATTAAACGATAAAACACAAAGTGAAAACATTAAAGATAACTATTTAATAAGAAATCAGGTTTTTGTTGATGAAATAACGGACTTTTCGCCACTTCAGATAGCTATTATGTACATGTTACTCGATAAAAAAACAAAATGCTTCTTTGGTGCAGGAGATTTCAACCAACGGCTGACGTCAGTAGGACTGTCTGATATAAAACAATTAAAGTGGGCAATTCCGACGATTCAAGAAAAAGAAATACATGTTTCGTATAGACAGAGTAAGCAATTATTAAATCTATCTCAAAAAATTATCCATGACGAAAAAATGATAGATCTGCCAAAATATACAGAGAATGATAGATTTGATCCTGTCATTGCGTATAATTTAAAAACAACGAATGATATTGCTGATTGGTTGGCAAATAGAATCAAAGAAATTGAGGATAATGTAAAATTTATGCCATCAACGGCAATTTTGGTCAATACTGAGGAAGAAATTGAGCCGTTAGCAAAAATATTGAATAAAAAATTAGAGGATTATAATATATCCGTTGATGCTTGCCTAAAAGGTCAAATTCTTGGTAATCATAATAATGTCCGCATCTTTAGCATGAATTATATTAAAGGTTTGGAATTTGAAGCAGTATTTTTTATTGGTGTTGATGATTTAGTTAAAAATGAGAAAGATTTTTTTGATAAATATCTGTATGTAGGGGCATCTCGTGCTGCGACATTTTTAGGCATGACTGTTTCTACACAACAAATGCCACTGGAATTGCAATATATAGAAAATTTATTTACAGAAAATTGGGTAGATATTTAATTAATTTCTTAGAATCCTGACAATTTCTGACATCAAATTTATTAGTTCTGCCATATAATGACAGAACTAACCTATCGTTGATTTGAAGTTCCTTTAATTGCATATAATATCAAACTGCAAAATAAACTGTAAATGTTTATACCAGCCACACGTAATTGTTTGACTGGAATTGTTACTCTTAAAGTAAAAAAATACTTGATTTTCTCCCAAAAGTCCAATATAATAAGACCAAATGGAGCAAATATGATATATTCTTTTGATAGTTTGAAATTAAAGTTTAGCAATTATGCTAACATCAAGGATAAAATAAGCCGTGAAATACAGGCAGGGCGACTTATACCCATTACTCGTGGTCTTTATGAAACTGAGGCGAGTACACCAGGCAAGTATCTAGCCGGTCGTATTTGTGGCCCGTCTTATCTGTCTTTTGACTATGCTCTTGCAAATTACGGATTAATACCGGAAGCTGTCTACAACACCTATACATCGGCATCATTTAAAAAAAGAAAGGCCAAGACATATCAAAACCAATTCGGAACATTTTTATACCGCGATGTTCCGGCAAACGTTTATCATCTCGGAATACGACTTGTCGAAGAAAACGGCTATTCATACCAAATTGCCACTCCTGAAAAGGCTTTGTGTGATAAGCTGTATTCTCTGTCACCGGTGCAAAATGTAAAGGAATTACGGGAACTACTTTTTGAAGATTTGCGCATAGATGAAGACGAGTTTTGGAAGTTGAACCTTGCAGATATTGCGGAACTTGCACCACTGTATCGTTCTACCAATCTCAAATTACTCGCAAAGCTAATAAGGAAATATTAATAATGCAGACTGTTTTGGAACAAATGATTAAAAATTACAAGGCTGAAAATTTGGATGAAATGAAAAATGCCCTAAAAGAAGTCGTGCAAGAGGTAGCTTTGTGTGGATTGTCTCGAGCGGGATTTTTCAAGCACGCCGCGTTTTACGGCGGAACTGCGTTGCGTATTTTTTACGGTCTTGACCGATTTTCGGAGGATTTGGATTTTTCGCTTGAAGCTCCCGATCCGGAATTTAAGCTGCAACCGTATTTTTCGGGATTGGAAACGGAGCTGTCTTCTTTGGGATTGCAATTTTCGATTGAGGAAAAGCAAAAAACGGTTGATTCGGCAATAAAATCCGCTTTTTTGAAAGGCAACACCAAAGAACACATCATCAATATTTACGGGATACCGACCTTAAATATTAATTCCAACGAAACAATAAAAATAAAGTTTGAAATTGATACCAATCCGCCGGCTGGTGCCACGTTTGAAAACAAATATCGATTATTGCCGGTCCCGTATCAGGTAAAGCTGTACGACTTGCCTTCACTATTTGCCGGAAAGCTTCACGCAGTCATTTGCCGTTCTTGGAAGAACCGGATTAAAGGCCGAGACTTATACGATTATGTTTTCTACATTTCGCAAAATGCCACAATCAATTTACCGCATCTGCAAGCAAGGCTGGAGGATTCCGGTGTCTTAGAAAAAGGCAGTTCATTAACACTTGATAAGGTGCGTTCAATGCTTTGCGAGCGCTTTGAGAGTATTGATTACGACCGAGCAAAAGAAGATGTTACACCGTTTATCTCCGATAAAAGCCGACTTGACCTCTGGAGCAAGGAATTTTTCATGGAGATTACCAAGGGATTGAGAGTATGAATATTGAGCAGTTTAACGAGTATTTAAAACACGTAGATACGAGTAAGCAAGAAATCGCCAATAACTGGAAAACGGCTATTGGGTTACAGGCGGTGGATGGGTTGCACGTGTCAGAATTTCTACTGGATATCGCTAAAAGAAATATTGATGGCGAAATCACGATAGATGAAGCCATAGCATTAGTTGATGACCATTACAAACAAAAAAATAAAGATTCTTAAATGTCTGGTCGTTGGTTCAACTTTATGCATTAAAAGTCCAAAGTTGCAACATAAAAAAATGATATTTTTAATTATGCTTTTGGCTAACTCATTGATTCAATTATATAAATAAATCAATAGGTTGCCGCGGCCGGTTATACGAAAGAGCATACTTGCTTTAAATCCACCACCATATAAAAGGAATGATACTTGTCATTCCTTTTTTTGTTTTAAAATCACAATTCATCATTAAAAATTTTATAACCGCTCAAACCGCCCATTTTTCGGGGTTCTACGTCAAAGATAGGGGCAAAGAGTAGTTGCCTAAGGATTATAAGTTGTTATAATCACAGTTCGATCAAAAACCATTTTAGGGAGAACTACTCAATGCTTAAAGATGATATTATCACAAAGAATGCAAACATC
>JAFUSH010000022.1 GCA_017471705.1 Alphaproteobacteria bacterium
ACCTCAGATTTTATTAACTGTATCATAATTTTATGAATCGGGATGTCAATATAAAATTACCTATACTCGTATTTATCAAATAAATCTACTATTTAGCAGCCAAATCGGGGACGATGGCGTAGACAGTTACGGCGTAAATCATCGAGGTTTTTCAAGGCGTGATGAATTAGAATATCAAGCAGCACGCCAACAGCGTGAACAACAGCTTATACAAAATTATAACAGTCAGGGTATAACTCAGGATTACCCGCAGTACGGCACTAACTTCTGGGGCGATAATACCGATAATAACTACGGCTTCGGCAGTTCCGACATCAGCGGTAATATACAAAATGTTACTAATCAGCTTAACAACAGCGGATTTAATAACGGTGCAAACAATGGTCAAGTCTTTACCAATTCTGATTATACCATCAACACCGAAAACCTAGTCGGTAAACCGAGCAGTTATTTTCAGAATAATAACTCTACGCAATCATTTAATAATTTTCAAAATGGTATGCCAAATAACACTTCACCAGTTTGGGATAGTGTAAAGAATTTCACCCAAGATGCAGTTAATGCTATAGCGCCATATATACCCACCTATTATATTGGATATGGTGTTGGAACTGCACAAAATACTTTTAATAAACTAAAAGATTTGTATAGTGCATATAAACAAAACGGCGCAACTTACGCCGCACAGCAATATGGCGAGCCATCTGTAAGGCAAGCAATAAAAGCCGCTGATTGGTTATCTCCGTTAAATATGTCTGATGTTAATAAACATCAATATGTAAGTTGCGTAGGTTCAACAGGCGGACCATTAGCAACAGCAGAAACACTAATCGGTGGAGCGAAAAAAGAAATCGACGATTATAAAAAGAAAATGAATGATGAAGAGCTATTGAAACAATATGGCGGTAGGTGGGGCGTTATTGGAGACGGACTTAAGGATTTAGGTAATGATGTTAAAGGAGCGTGGAAAGGAATTTGGTCTGATAATCCTGAAAAATGCGAAGAATTATTACCTGAAAAATACAGAAACAAAAGATATTAGTAAAAATTTAGAGCCGATTGACAGTCGGCTCTTTTTATTATATTTTGAATAAAATTAAAAATAAAACCAGAGGTAGAAAGATGACAAAAGTAGAAAAATCAAAATGTATAAAAACTATCTTATTACTGCTCTCAACACTTCTTTTTCCTTTGCAATTTTTTAGTATTGTTTTTTATTTTATTCCCAGCTTATATATATGCTTTATCGTTCCTTATTTAATCTGGAAAATTTGGTTCGGTAAAGACAATCAGAAAATAAAAAAAATTACTCTAATTTGGAAATTGCCAATTGTAATTTTCTTGGCTTGGACTATGTTTGAAACGGAAATATTGTTAGTTTTTCTTGTTCCCCATACGTTACTATTTATTTGGAAATTAGTTTTCTTCATTTTCTCATTATTACTATTCCGGAGCATAATCTATGTAATGATGATTTTTGTGTGGCAATCTGATATTTTAGTGCCATACCGAAAATTGATATATGCTTTTATATTAGCATATTGTATTGCCGGTGCATATTTATGGTATTCATCTCTAAATGCGCCGGATACAGATGATCATAGTGTTTCATTCTATGAGTATATGTCATCACAATATTTATTGTGAGGATTGTTAGATGACAGAAGAAAGCCGAATATGCGTAAAGCGAATATCAGATAAAGCAGTTAGATGTATTTATAAAAGTGTACTTTATTGTATAGTATTTGCTTTAATCTGTGGTATAGCTTTCTTTTTCATATATCCGCATTATCAAGAATATACATATAAAAAAGATTGCTTAAAATAATAACAGATTTTTTCATTTACACCCCCATAGGTTGTAATTATAATAAAACAAACATTATTGGGGCCAAGCACAAAGTTTACGTGAAATGAGCAAAATTTTTATGCCTATAATAATTACGGCTTCGGCAGTTCCGACATCAGCGGTAATATTGTAAATTTAATTTATAATTTTTCGATTAATTCGGCTACTTCTTTGGCAGCGTTTAAACTGTTTTGCGGTATAAAATCGCCGGCTTTTTCATCTTCAAGTAAAACAGCACATTTTGTGGCTACCAGTGATTTTGCAAAGCGTTGATGTTTGGGCGTAAGCCAATTTTTGCCGGTAAATAAGTATATCGGTTTGCCGGTGCCGGTAGCTTCGCAACACATAGAAACTGAATCGGCAGTGACTACAATATTATCGGCACAAGCTAAAAATCCGCTATACGGATTTTCGGCGGTATCGCCCCATAAAAAAGTAAATTGCGGAATATCTTTTATTTCATTCATTATAATATTTTGTGCTTCTTCACCGGTGCGTCGTGAGGTGGTAATTAATATTGAACCGCCGATTTTTTGTTTAAGTTTTTTAACAGCTTCGCCCAAGGCTTTGGCATTTTCTGCTGAAAATGGTTTTTTCTTGATGGCTCCGCCGACAATAACCGCAGTTAACGGTTTGGGCAGACTGGCAAATTTTTCGGCCCATTTGTCGTGAGCTTCTTTCAAATATTGAGCCGTAACACGATGCGGACAACCGACAATATAGCGGACATTAGCGGTTTGCTTTTTCCCCTTGTCGTGTTCCGGTACGATTACCAAATCAAATTCCTCCAAACCGGCATTTCCGGGGTGCATAAGCTGGATGAGTTTTGTTCGCGGCGATTGCTTTTTTATATAACGGGCAATCGGAGCAGTTCGACGACTTATAGACAATACCATATCAGGATACGGAGCTGATATCTGTTTTTTGCTGTCGGCGGTTAAACCGATGAGCGTGCGTCCGCGCAGCCAATTCGGCAGGCCTGATAGTTTAGTGTAATCGACTTTTTTTTCAATTACCTGAAAATCGCTGCTTAAATCTCCGATAACGCCCATAGCTTGTCCGACACTACCGCGGCGGTTGTCTAATATTGCCCAAATAGTTTTCGTCATATTTTTTGCTCCGTATTATTTTCTTTTGATTTTTACCTAATATATGATATATGAAGAATATGGCAAGTTTTTTTTGCAGAGGATGCACCGATGAGATATATGTTGATATTTTCTATGCTGCTTTTGTGTGTGAATGCTGAGGCGCAAGTAGGGCAGATTACCAGAGAAGGAACAAAGGTTTTTAAGGATAGCGGCGAAGTATTTACTCCAAACGAGCAGACAATTGCCAGACAAAAAATGTTGCAGGAACAACAGGTAAGGCAAAATGCAAATCAAGGACAACAGCTAGGCAACATTCAGGAACAAAAAGCAACGAAAGATATTCAGCCGAACACTCAGAAGATGAAAACGGGGAAAAGTTTGTTGGGTGTTCGCGGTAATCAGAGAACGGCTCTCAATTTGCTGATACTGCAAGAGGTTGCCGCTTACAAGCTTGATGATGAAACAATTAAAAATGATGTGGTAGAACTTGAAAATAATCAGGAATATTATCGTAAATTGGAAACCATAAAAGGAAAACTTACAAACAATAAATTTCCGAATTCTCTCAATAAGGAAATTTTACGGATTTTGGATGAAGCCGGAAATCGTCTGAATAATCTGCTCGGCAATTAATAATTGTTTAATACCTTGAGTATATAATGCCCTCAAAAGTATGTAGCCTTAACGGTTATAAAGAGAGGTAATATGAAAAAATTTGCATTATTGATGTTGTCGGTGTTGGTATTGGCTTCGTGTATTTCCAGCCCTAAAGATGAAAGTCAAACGACGGAAAATGAGCAAAATCAGACTAAAGTTGCAAACGGACAGATTAAAAAAGAACGGATTGTTGATGTCGCGGATTCTGAATTGGAAATGTTGCGTAAAAATATAATAGTCAAAACTATGGGGGATGATTATATTGTTTACGAGTACTCCGACGTTAGAATAGATAAGGTGGCACCGCTTGCTTCGCGCTATTGCTACGAAACCAATCCGGGAAAAAAAGCTTATTTGCGCGATATTTATATGCATAAAAATCATAAAAGAAGAGCCACGTTTGATTGCGTAGACCTTGCAAGCGAATAAAAATGTCCCTATATAATTAAATAGGGAGATTTTAGCGATGGCAAAAGATTTATACCAAATTTTGGGAGTTAGCAAAACCGCAAGCGAAGCAGAAATAAAGTCTGCTTATCGTAAGCTTGCGCGCAAATATCATCCGGATCTGAACAAAGATGATAAATCGGCGGCGGAAAAGTTTAAGGAAGTATCCAACGCCTACGATATAATAGGAAATGCCGAGAAACGTAAAAAATATGATAATAATGAAATAGATGCCGACGGTAAACCTACGGGTTTCGGGGCAGGTTTCGGCGGCGGTAATTATGATTTCAGGCAAGGAGGAAATCCGTTTGGCAGCGGTTTTGGCAGTGCCGGAGGATTTAACGGAGCGCAAGGATTTGATTTTTCTTCCATTTTCGGTGACGATATATTTTCGCAATTTACCGGACGTGCCGGCGGAGGTCGTAATTTTACCCGCAAGGGGCAAGATGTTTCTTTCAGTATGAAAGTTGATTTTTTGGATGCCGCTAACGGCATTGAAAGACAAGTTAACCTTGCCGGAAAAAATGTTAATGTTAAAATTCCGGCAGGTACGCAAAACGGTCAGACTTTACGGCTTAAAGGTTTGGGAGGTGCCGGATTGAACGGCGGAGAAAACGGTGATGCTTTGATAACCGTAAACGTTGACGAACACCCGTATTTTAAAAATGACGGACTGAATATTTTGCTTGATTTGCCGATTTCGGTGGTGGAAGCCGTTAAAGGTGCAAAAATTACCGTACCTACCGTAAACGGAAAGGTGGCGGTTAAAGTTCCGCCGTATTCGTCAAGCGGTGAAAAATTGCGTCTGAAAGGGCAGGGAATAAAAACAAAAACAGCTATCGGAGATGAAATTATAACTTTGCAAATCGTGCTGCCGAAAAATAAGTCTGAAAATTTGGAAAAGATGGCAGACAATATGGATAACTATGCGGTGAGGAGTTTTTAATGCTGTTGGAAACGCTGAAAGAATTTGATTGGTTGAATGAACCGCAACAAGTGCGTTTTGATGATGAGGGAATGTATGTGCGCGCCAAATATCGGACAGATTTTTGGTGCTGTGCGCGGCATAATTTTCGTAAAGATGACGGTCATTTTTTTTTCAGTTACGTTTTAGGGGATTTTTGTTGTGATTTGGATTGGAGCCTTGAAAAGGTAGGAGCTTTTGACCAGTGCGGCATAATGCTTCGTTTG
Source organism: Alphaproteobacteria bacterium (assembly GCA_017471705.1). Classification (GTDB taxonomy): domain Bacteria; phylum Pseudomonadota; class Alphaproteobacteria; order RF32; family CAG-239; genus RUG410. Next base: position 5,236 of record JAFUSH010000022.1, read on the forward strand.
GATGTCAATAATTGGTTCAAGGCTTCGATTATGAGCGAAAAAGAAGACGAACCGAAGTTGGCAACGTCTTTAACAAATGAAGGATATTCCGATTTGGCAAGCGTGAGTATTCCGGCAGGAATAAAACATATTTGGTATCGTTTGAAAAAACGCAAAGGCTGTTATATCGCATCTTATTCTTTGGAGGGGCAGAAATATATCGAATTGCGTAAATTTTATCTTATTCACGACAGCGATGAAATAAAAGTCGGAGCTTATATGTGTTCACCGCAAGGGGAGGATTTCAACGCGGTGTTACACAATTTGCAGATGTATTAAAAGTTGCAAAAAAATAATCATTGACTTGTAAAGTAACAACTATATAATAACGATGTTACTAATATTAGGGGTTTTAAAAATGCGTGATACTTCCGATTGGGTTAAGATTTATGAGAAAGAATTAAAAGACAATAAGGGTAAAAAGAAATACTTTAATGTATGGGGATTTTTATTTTCGGCATTTTATTTTGCTTACATTGGCTCACCGTGGTTCTTTATGCTGTTTGCTTTGTTACCGTGGATATTTATGGTGGTCCTTATACCTTTTGCGGATATCATTGTATCGGGAGAAAATAAGGATTTTACGGTTATCTGCGGTTTTTTGATTTCTCATATAATTGCCGGTGTTGTTGCCGGTATGACCGAAATTAAATATAAGGAAAAATATGTTGAACAGAATAAAAATATTGATACCTCAAAGCCTGCCGAGTATTTTGCGATTCCTTTGTGGCGATTGTTTTTGTTTACGTTCATAACATTTGGATTATATACGCTTTATTGGGGATACAGAAACTGGAAATCATATAAAGAAGCTACCTCCGATAACGTAACTCCGGTAATGCGAGCTGTCTTTTTCAATATCGTGGCGCCTTCATTGTTCGTAAAAATGGAAAAGACATTAAAATCGGGAAAGCCGATGCTTTTTTACGGTATTATGTGTTTTGTTATTACCGCTTTAGATAGAATAGATAACAAGTTCATTGACAGTATTGATGATAAGAATTTATATTTATGCGGGATGTTGCTTTTTGTGATTATCTCTCTGGTATATTCTCTATTTTTACTTCCGGTGCAAAGAGCGGTTAATGAATATACGGCGGGAGCGCTCAAAAAATCGTTGGAAGAGCGTTTTTATCCGTGGGAACTGGTTATAGTGGCTGTCGGCGTAATATCAAATGTTATTTTCGGCGTTAATCTTTATGGTAATTGGAAAGAAATGCCCACTAAAGAAGAGGCAAAAATTATTTTCAAAACAAGTGAAATATACGGAGCACTTGAATTGTTACCGAGTATTTGCGCCAAAGAAGGATATGTTATGCATAAATATCCGCAGGAGGCGCGGGATTACTATCAAAATGATATAATTGATTTGGAGCATCTTACCCAAAGGTCTTTTGAGGATAATGTTGAATGGCTGGAAAACAGAATTGACGGATTTCAATATATGGCGGAGCAAGAAGTTAAAGAGAATGTTTTCAAGCCTTTGGCAGAACATCTCGGTCAAAATGGTGAATATAAATCTTTTTATGATGTATGCAGGTCAATTGATGAAAAAGGGTTTATCAAGCATTAAAACTGCACAATGTTTTCGAAATATTCTCTACAATATTGGGAGCAACGCCGTTCAGTATCAGTTCGTTCAGCAGATAATCGGTATAGCCGGCATTTAAAAATTGTTTCCGTGTATATTGAAAATTAAAATCAAAAATCCACGAAAGCACCATCATTACGCGATCGGTATATGAATATATGGTCGGAAAATAAACCACCTTATGATTTTCAAACTGTTCCATAACAGCGTGAGATATGCCGGCTCTCTTGGCTTTAGGGGATAATTGTTTATAAAAAGAATCTTCTTTTAAGTGATTGCTTGTTTTGTGTACAATCAGGTTAGCCAATTTATCGGCATCACGGACAATATACAGAATTTGTTTTATTTCTTGTTCATCGGCAGACTTTTCTGCTTCTTGCCACAAGTCGGAAGCTTTTACCTGTTCCATCATTTTGCCGTGATATTTTATTGCCAATAAAAGTTTGAGATTGTTGTAGCGCGGGATTTCCTTTAAAATATCGTATCCGATAAAGCCGTGATCGTATTTATTGGAACCGGCGGCAACATCTATGTTTTTTAAGCTGTCGCGATAAATGCAAACCGCTTCGTGAAAGCGCCCGATATCGTGAAACAATAATGCACGCTCGGCATAAGTTCTGAATTCGTCGGATATATCGGCAAGTTCCGGAGTATTATTCATAATTTCCCGACCTGTCTGCAATACTTGTACGGAGTGGCGGAATTTATGGTTGATGGTGAAATGATAAAAAGAATCGGACGGAATTTCCGCCGCTGCTCTTTGGTAGTGTTTTTTCAATTCTATAAAATCTTCAATCATAATACTCTCATTTTCAGTAACAAAGCAATATTATACATCATTGAAAATATTTTCAATTTAAAAATAAATATTTACAGAGGTGATTGTTTTTGCTAGTGTCGCATCATAAACTGGGAGTATATATATGAGTGTTGCAAAAAAAGTATGTCAGGATATTAAAGTAAAGCATTATAAATCGGAAGAAGAAACCGAAGACGGCAAAATTAAGCATAATTTTGTTTGTTTTGATGCAGGTAAAGCGGAGCTGAAAAATATTTCTTCAGCTAAAACATTAGCTAAAAATATGGGAGAAAAGGTGTTCCCCTTTTTACAAAAATTAAGTGAAAACATTAAAGATGAAAAAGTGTTGCAACAGTGTCAAAAGACTACTGCTTGGGTGCATAAAAAAGCTGTTTGGCATCCGGCATTGGTAGAAAAATGCACACATCAATTGCTTGAAAAGATGAAAAAAAGCGGGACGCTTAAAAAGATGTCTTTGAGTTACAGGCAAGTATATACCGATACATCTGTTGCGGCGATTTTACACGATATCGGTCGGCTTTCGGAAGTGGATATAGCACAAGGAAGTGTTAATATGAAACGAAGCGGATTGAATAAAAATCATTCGGCTATAAGTTTCGATATATTAGAACACGCTCAAATTAAACCGGAAATTTTGCTGGCTATAAAATATCACGAATTTGCCGATGTTAATGAAGTACAAAATGATGAACTTTATAAAAAATTGAAGCAGGAAAATCAAAAAATTGCCGATTTTTACACCCATATATTGCAGGATATGGATAAAACGGCCAATTTGACCGAGCGTTCCGTTTTCGGTATAAAAAAATGCGCCGAATTTTTTGACCCGCATTATATTCAAGACTATGGCGTGACCGAAGAGCATTTTATAAATGCGATAAACGGAAATTACTTGCGGCTTAAGGGCGGGCATTTATTGGATGCTATGATGCGTTTTGTTACGTGGACATATTGTATTCATTTCAGTGAAACCAAAGAGATTTTGGCGGAAGTGTTGACCAAGTTTTTTGCTCAGATGTATGATGAAGCTGAACGCGAATACAATAATTCTACCGAAAAAAATCAGGCAAAACTTGCGGATACTTTGGAAAAAATTATGCAGTTGGAAGCTTATGCAATATCCGAGCGTATGAAAATAAAACTCGATAAAAGGCAAAAAGAAGCAATATCTGCCAGAATAAAAGAACTGAAAGCGTAGTTTCTATCTTTCGTCGTTACCTTTTCCGGTGTCTTTTCCGATGGATTTGCGGTATCTGCGGCGAATTTTTTTCATTTCCGTGCGTCTTTCCGTTACGTCGGTAAATCCGTATAGACGGTCATATTCTGCCATTTCACCTAATCTGACACGCAGCCCGTGTTTATGACACCAAGCTTTTATACCTACATTGAAAGGATTATTTCCCGGAGTGGCATAAGAAACTCCCAAAAAATCAGGTCCGAAAAAGTCAAAGTCTTTAACCCCGACTTTTTCCAAAACTTCTGCAACATTTTGTGCACAGTTATTAAACAACGGACTGTATTTTTTATCTCCGTATCTGATGTTGTGTTTTTGCATTTCTCTGTATAGAGCATTGCCGTCTATTCCGATTTGCTTCGGGTATACAAAGTAATATTCAGCAAATTTATTGTATTTGGGATATAACGGGTCGGTGTGAATTGACGGAAGCAGACGATTTACTATTTGATCTTTGTATTGCATACAGGTGTGTCCGATGAGAGCCGGTCCTTCTATCGGGTTAACGGCAATTACAACCGGTGTTTCAGCAAATAAATCAAGTTCGCCTTTTTTATTGTGCGGAATTCTGTCGGTAACATCATAACCGTCGCGGATAACAATGTTATCTTCGGCATATTCCCGTTGAGGCGTACAATCATAGCGATCGGCATAATAACGCGTTCCTTCATATATGAATTGTGCGCGGTAGTTTTTATTGTTAGCTCTGGCTACTTTGGCTTTTTCTCGGATGATTTTCCGCGCTTTATCCAGACTTCCGGCTTTTACTTCTTTAACGCCGAAGTGATAGGGATTGAGAGGAGAAGAGCGAAATCCTTTGTATGGTGCGGAATCCTTTATATCATACCATATTTCTTTCAAATTTTTAAAAGCAGCAGCTTCCCAAGCCATAGCATCAGGTACATCATTTTGCTGTTCATCGTTCTGTTCATTTTGATTTGTATTTTCTTTATTTTTATCTGTCATATTACCTTCCTTTACTTTATATTATACAAAAATAAAGTATTTGTCAATAAGGGCTATAATAAATTATTTTTAAGTAAAAAATCGAAGATTTCCTGCGCTATTATCAGATGTCCGGCAGAATTCGGATGAATCGCGTCGTGGTACAATTCTTCAAGATTGCGATGTTTCCATTTATCATATCTGGTAAAGAAGTGTATATTCCTTTGCTGACAGATTGTCTTTATAATATCGTTATAGCGTTCAATATCACTGTTATATCGAACTAAAGTTGCATCAGATGTGTAGCGGCTTTCGATTATCGGAATTAAATCGGTTACTACGATTTCGGCATTTGTTTTATCAAGAGTATCCAGCAATTTATGCCAATACATAATGCGGGCGCCTTCTGAAAAATCAAGCTGCAAATTACTGTTTTTGCGGCGGCGCAGGTCATTTATACCGATGCTGACGATAATTAAATCAAAGCGGCGCGATAATGTTTCAAAACAAGCTCTGTTGGCAGCGTCAGCGATATTGTCTCCTGTATATGCCATATTGCTGAAAAGGTATTGCTCTGATTTTTGAGTGAGAATACTTTTACTTAATTCCGTGAACCATCCTGAGTGTTTTTTATCACAATATCCGTGTGCGATGCTGTCCCCTATAACTCCGATGTTTTTGAGCATATTTTACATTCCTTCCGTTACGAAAAAATAGCAGATTTTGTTTAATAAATAATTACGAGATATTAAGTTTGTTGTTAATTTATTAAACTTTTTGATTGTAAAAAAGATTCGAAAAGTGTATTTTTATTAAAAATAAACTTTTAAGGATATGTAATGATTATTTTGATGAGCAAGGTTGTATCAGTGCACGAAAGAAAAACCAGTATGCGTCTCAGTGATGTTGAATGGCGGATATTGGATGAAATTTGTTGTCTGGAGAAAATCAGGCGTAAAAATTTGTTGGAACTTATTGAAGACAACAGTCCGGCACAATTCGGGCTGACACCTTCGGTGCGATTATTTTCATTGCTGTACGTATACAGCAAACACCGCAAACTTGCAGCCAGCCAGACTTGTTTGCAAGAGGCGCTTTTATTGTTGAAATAGCTATAAACTAAATACGACGAAACTCAAAAAATACCGGTCGGCGACCTTCTCGTACGGCTTTACGCTGATATTTTGTTTCGTACCAATCTTTGGGAGGATAACGCCAATCGTCAGAGGTTTGCGCCGTCCAGATGAAATCCGGATTTGTGTGCAGTGTTTCCAACGTCCAGCGTTTATATATCGGGTGGTCGGTAGCTACCTGTAATATACCGCCTTTTTTCAGAATGCGGGCAATGCTCCGCAAATTATCCGGATTTATAAAACGTCTGGCAGCGTGTTTTGTTTTAGGCCAAGGGTCCGGAAACAAAAGATAAACTTTATCAAAGGCTGAATCCGGCAATAATGAAAACAGCAGACGTACATCATCGTCATACACTCTTACGTTGTCGGTGCGCTGCGGCAATAATTTTATTTCATCTGTCAAATCTTCGGCGTTTCCGTCTTTTAATCCGGTCATTAACGATAATAAATTGGCAACCCCGTTTTGATAAACTTCAACTCCGAAAAAACCGTATTGCGGCATTCTTTGTGAAAGCGCGGCTAAATGTTCGCCGTCACCGAAGCCTATTTCCAGAAAATATCCTTCCTTCGGCTCGGTAAAACAGGAATTTAAATCTATTTTTTTATCGGCGGCAATGCGTATGCGAGGCAAAAAATTATCCAACAAAAAACTTTTTGCCTTACGAATGGTTCGTCCTTTGCGGCGTCCGAAAAATTTTGGCTTATCGGGAAGCATCACTATTCATCTTTGTTGTTTAAATCAGATTGCGGCAAGCCGGCAGTAGATTTAGAAAGAGCAACAATTAAATCAAATAAATTTTTGGCGATTTTCCGATTAGGAATTTTGTAGTAAGCACGTACCAATTCCAATGTTTCGGCTTTTTTCATCGGGTCAGCATCAAAAGGGTGATTTTCCTCAATGTTAAAATCCATTTTAGAATTAAGCATCATAGGGCTTTTAAGCGCAACATTGTTGTCCATATCTTCAAAGAAAAACCCCATAGGCACTTCCAAAACCTTGCTTATATCCCAAAGTCTGCTGGCGCCGACGCGATTCATACCTTTTTCGTATTTTTGCACTTGTTGAAAGGTTAAACCCAGCATATCAGCCATTTGCTGCTGCGTGATATGTAAAATCGTGCGACGCAGACGAATACGTTTTCCCACGTGGACATCAATTGGATTAGGTTCGTTGTCGTCGATACGACCTCTGATAGATTTAACGTTTCTCATTTTTCACCTCATATAAATTCAACCATAAGTTATTATATTTATTAAAGGTAAAAAGTCAAATTAAAAAATTCTTTTAATATAGCAGTAAAGTAGATAATTTTGCTATGTAGGTGATATAACGGGTTATATACCTGAAAATGAACGAATCCATAAATACTAATAATTGTATTTATGAAAACATAATTAAAAATGATTGCATATTTAATATTTTGTGTTATACATTAAGTATATAACATTTTATATAGGAGGATGTGTATGCTTATCAATAATCAAACTTTCTTTTTTATATTGCTTTCGTTTATTACTTTATTTGCATTGCTGCAAAAAATAACATTACTGGCAATTCGCTATCAAATATTGTCGGGAAATTTTATTATAATACCGCAAAATTATTTTTGACATTTATCAAAAAAGGTATATTATGCGCTCATTACAGTTCCGTGGTGAAACGGTTATCACGTATCCTTGACATGGATGAGTCGGCAGTTCAACTCTGCCCGGGACTACCACTTGCAAGAACAGTTCCGTGGTGAAACGGTTATCACATATCCTTCACATGGATGGGTCGGCAGTTCAACTCTGCCCGGGACTACCAACCAAGACAATTAACCTTTCGCAGAAAGGTTTTTATTTTTTTTTGCAATTTTTGTTTGACTAAATTCGATTTTGTAAAATATACTCCTTTGTATTAAAATAAGATAAGGAGAATACATATGCCAACACTTAAAACATCGGTATTAGGAATCGATTTTGAAAATCCATTTATTTTAGCTTCCGCCCCTCCGACTGCCAGAATTGACAGTATTGATAAGGCTTTTACGCTTGGTTGGGGAGGAGCGGTATTAAAAACCATCACTCCCGATAATCTGGAAATGATAGAAGCAAGTCAGCGTTATGCCGCTTGGAAAAACGGGAATAGGGTGTGCGGTTTTGAAAATATTGAACTTCTGAGCCACTTGACCGTGCAGCAGTGGTTGGACGGTATAGAATTTTTGCGCCGCAAACATCCGACAAAGGTACAGATTGCCAGTATTATGGCTCCGGTGGTGAAAGACGAATGGCAAACTTTAGTACGTACATTGAATGATGCTCCGATTGATGCTTTTGAGCTTAATTTTTCGTGTCCGCACGGTATGCCCGAAAAGGGTATCGGTATGGCAATCGGTACCAATGCCGAAATTTCGGCAATGATTACAAGCTGGGTCAAAGAAGTGGCGAAAAAACCTGTTTTTGTTAAGCTTTCGCCGAATGTTACCAATATTGCGGAAATTGCCAAAGCAGTAGAAAATACAGGTGCTGACGGTATATCGGCAATAAATACCGTGCAATCTATGATGGGAGTTGATTTGGATACTTTTGTGCCGATGCCGAATGTGAACGGTAAATCAACTTTCGGCGGATATTCTGGAGTTTCCGTTAAACCGATAGGATTGCGTTGTGTGGCACAAATTCGTCAGAATTCTGATTTGCCTATTTTAGGTATAGGAGGAATTTCCAATTGGCACGATGCTGCGGAGTATATGGCTGTAGGTGCCGACGCAGTTCAGGTATGCACGGAAGTTATGATTAACGGGTATGCCGTTGTCAGGGCTATGAAACAGGGATTGCTTGATTATTTGGAAAGCAAAGGTTTTACAAGTCCGGCAGATTTGAAAAACAAGGCAATTGCCAATTTGAGCGCACACGAAAAACTTGATAAATCAAAGCAGGTTTATCCGCATATTAACGATGAATTGTGTGTAAAATGCTTGAAATGTGTTACCGTATGCGACGAATCCGAGCATAGTGCATTGTCGCTGCAAAACGCTCATATTGAGGTTAATCGTGGTAATTGCGTCGGTTGTTCTCTTTGTTCTCACGCCTGTCCGAAATCGGCTATCATTATGAAATAAGGAGTGTGTTGTGATAATTTCAAATGGAATTACAGATGAAAATAAACTTAAGCGGGCTACCGATATAATTATCGGTTTGCAAAACGAGCTTAAGGGGTATATAGTTAAAGGGCACGGTCCGTTTTTGGCGGCTGTTTACGATGAAAAAGGAAATTTGATTGCCAAAACAGCAAACAGCGTGATAAATGAAACCTGCAGCAATAATCACGCGGAAATGAATGTAATAAAAGCCGCGGAAAAAGCGTTGGGAACATATGATTTGTCATCATATAACTTAAGCTTGTACGTAACATCCGAGCCGTGTATGATGTGCTTGGGCGGCATTATGTGGTCGGGTATAAAAGCTGTTTACTACGGAGTACCTTCCAAACGTGTGGAAGAAATTACCGGTTTTGATGAGGGATTTAAGCCGGACTGGTTTAATGAATTTAAAAAACGCGGTATTACGGTTTATGGCAATATTGCTCAAGAAATCGGCGAAGAAGTACTGCGTTATTACGTTAATCAAGGCAATACAGTTTATCAACCGGAGAGATAATGACAAAGTTACGGATTATCGGTAATATGACCGGAAATTCTATGGATGCCGTTGATTTGGTTTTGACCGAATTTGATGGCGATAAGATGAAAGATATCTGCTCTTTTACCAAGCCTTACGACAAAAATATGCAAGATAAAATAGAAAGTCTGCGAGTAGCGGTATACAATAAAACAAGGGCAGAGATTTCAGCTTTACCGGAGTTTGTGCCGCTTCACAATGAATATGTGAGGCAGATTGCCGACTGTGTCAATGAAATGTGTGAAATTTATGATATTGATAAAGCGAGTATTGACGCTATAGGATTTCACGGTAAAACACTGGATCACAATCCGCCTTCTAAGGCAAAAATTGACGGTACGTTACCTTACACGTTGCAAATAGGTTCCGGAAAAATGTTGGCGGATTTGACTGGAATCAAGGTGGTTTATGATTTTCGTTCCGATGCGGTTATGAACGGATTTGACGGTGCTCCCTTGGTTTCTCCTCATAATGCGCATATCGCCTCAAGCGAGGGGGACGGCTGTTATTATAACGGCGGGAATACTTCAAACTTTGCTTTGATTGAAAACGGCAAAGCGATATTGGGAGCCGATGCCGGTCCGTTTAACGAATATACTGATGCTTATATCAGAAAGCATACCGATTTGGCTTATGATGAAAATGCGCAAATCGGCAAGAACGGAAAATTAAATACAGATTTATTGCAGAGACTTTATGATTTCGGTCGTCATTATTATGAAACGGCATTACCCAAATCAGGTGATCCGGCATATTATCATAAAACAAGTATTTTTGCTTATGTTGAAAAAAATGATATTTCTTTGCAAGATGCCGTGCATACGTTTGAGTATTTTGCCGCGTATATTGCAGTGCAAGCTCTGACTTTGATACCGCAAAATATAAATGTTCCGAATAGGTTTATATTGTTCGGAGGCGGTTGGAAAAATCCGCTCGTAAAGCGGAGTTTTGAAGATTTGTTGAACGGAATCGGGTGCGTATTGCCGGAACATACTGAGCAATTTACGGCATTGGTGAAGAGATTTAAACAATCTCCTCAGGTGCTTAATTCAAGTTTCGGAGATTATATGGAAGCACGGCTTTTTGCTGATTTGGCGCGTTACAAATTGCAGGAAAAAGCGTGGGAAATTCCGGAAATAGCGCGTGGCGGAAAGTCGGTGGTATGCGGGATTATTGCCGAACCTGAAGAAAATCGCAACGGTTATGATGATATGGTAAACCGTGCCGCCAAAGGTTGGCAGGCAGATGTTATAAAGTGATGGCTTATTTAGACAATAGTTGTTGATTAAAAAGAAAAAATAAATTATCTTATCGGCAATTTTGAAGGAGTAAAAATGACAGATTTAAGTTTAATCCGCAACTTTGCCATTATTGCGCATATTGACCACGGCAAATCAACCATTGCCGATAGAATTATTGAATACTGCGGAGGGTTGCAGCGTCGGGAAATGACGGAACAAGTGCTTGATTCTATGGATATAGAAAAAGAACGCGGTATTACCATTAAAGCGCAGACTGTGCGTCTGAATTATACCGCCAAGGACGGTAAAACCTACCAACTCAATCTTATAGATACTCCGGGGCACGTGGATTTTACCTATGAAGTTTCTCGTTCTTTGGCGTCGTGCGAGGGTTCCGTTTTAGTGGTTGATTCTACGCAAGGTGTGGAAGCACAGACCTTAGCCAATGTTTATTTGGCATTGGATAACAATCACGAAATTGTGGTAGCCTTGAACAAAATTGATTTGCCTTCAGCAGATGTTCCGAAAGTTAAACAGCAAATTGAAGACGTTATCGGACTTGATACTTCCACGGCGGTGGAAGTATCAGGAAAAAGCGGCGCCGGAATAGAAGATTTATTGGAGGCGGTGGTTAATTATTTACCGGCTCCGACGGGGGAGGTAAATGCTCCTACCAAAGCCCTTTTGATTGACAGTTGGTATGACTCGTATTTGGGGGTGGTAATTTTAGCTCGTGTTAAAGACGGTATTCTGCGCAAAAAACAAAATATTCGGATGATGTCCAACGGATTAGACTATACAATTGATAAAATAGGTGTGTTTACGCCTAAAATGAAAGATACGGAAGCGCTTTATCCGGGGGAAGTAGGTTTTATTACCGCCAGTATCAAGAGTGTGGAAGATTGTAAAATCGGCGATACCATTACCGATAACAGACAGCCGTGCGCGGAGGCATTGGATGGATTTAAACCGTCAGTGTCGGTGGTTTTCTGTTCTATTTTTCCGGTGGACAGCAGTCAATACGATTCATTAAAAGAGGCTTTAGCCAAACTCAAACTTAATGATGCCAGCATAGAGTATCAGCCGGAAAATTCCGGAGCCTTGGGATTGGGATTTCGCTGCGGGTTCTTGGGGCTTTTGCATATGGAAATTATTCAAGAGCGAATCGGTCGGGAATTTGATTTGGATATTATTACAACCGCACCATCGGTGGCGTATAAGCTTTATTTGACCAACGGTAGCGAGATGATTTTGGATAATCCTGCCGATATGCCGGAACCGACTACCATAAAAATGATTGAGGAACCGATGGTAAGAGCAACTATTATGGTGCCGGATAACTATTTGGGTGCGGTTTTGAAGTTGTGTAACGACCGCCGCGGAGTGCAGGAAGATTTGACTTATGTCGGAAACAGAGCAATGGCCGTATATAAGATTCCGTTAAGCGAAATAGTGTTTGATTTTTATGACCGCTTAAAGTCAATCAGCAGCGGATATGCCAGTTTTAATTATGAGCTTGTCGGATATGATACCGCTGATTTGGTCAAAGTTCAAATTCTCATAAATGAAGAGCCGGTTGATGCTTTGGCATTTTTGTGTAACCGAGGAGAAGCCGAAGCCAGAGGACGTCAGATTTGCGGTCGTTTGAAAGATTTAATTCCGAGGCATTTATTTAAAATACCGTTGCAAGCATCAATAGGCGGCAGAATAGTGGCGCGCGAAACCATTTCTCCGATGCGAAAAGATGTAACGGCAAAATGTTACGGCGGTGATGTTACGCGTAAACGCAAGCTATTGGATAATCAGAAAAAAGGCAAACAAAGAATGCGCCAGTTCGGAAAAGTGGAAGTTCCGCAATCTGCGTTTATCGAAGCCTTGCGTATAGGCGATAATTAAATGGAACGGTCGGTATCGGTGAAATCGGCAATCATATCAATGAGACGCTGATTTCTGACGGTTTTTTGTTGGCTGATGGCTTCAACGTCATTATGATATTCTACAAGTATTTGCGTAAACTTGGCTTCATCTTCCGGTGAAATATCTACGAGAGCTATGTCGGTAATTTGAACAGGATTGTTTTCAGGATTTTGGTTTTCAATATTATCTGTATTTTCTTCGGCGGTCAAAAGTTTTTGAGATTTCACATCTTCCTGCTCTTGTTTTAATTTAGCAAACTCTTCCTGTTTTTGCTTTTCTGTTTGTTCCTTTTCTTGCTTTAATCTGGCAATAGCCTCCTGTTTTTGCTTTTCTGCCTGTTCCTGTCTGGCTTTTTCTTGTGCCTGACGTTGCATTTCAATAACAATCGGTGCCGGTTGACCGCGATAAATCATCTTTTCAATCGGCGGCAGTTTTTCTTTGCGAGCACCGGTTTGCAAGGCTCCTTTAGGAACGAAAAATCCCGGTTTTTTTGTGGTGCGCTTAAATGTTTGCGCTCCGACGCACGGTGCAAGTAACAATATTGATATCAAAAGAATAAAATATTTTTTCATAACTGCCTCTCAAGCGATTATTATAAAGGTTAAGTGTTAATACAAATTTAAAAAGATAATGATTATATAAATATATGATAAGGACTTTGTTTTTTTTAGTTTTTTCCGTTTGTTTTTTTTCGATTTCTTTGCTTGAAGCTCAGGAAATACCTCGGAGTATTATCAATAAATGTCGGGAAGAAGTAAAAAAAGCCAATCCGATAAAAATTACCTATAACTACGGTACGTTAAGTGTAGACTACAGTAAAAATACCGAAGAAGTTTCAAGGGACTGTGGCGATAAAGCGGCAGGATGCTTTCACGGAAAAAACGGATGTTATTGGGCAGCGGGCTATCGCAATATACAAATAGGGGAGTATACTTGTTCTTATCCTCACGCCGATATTGATTGCAATTTTAGAGGCGTTTATATTGATTTAACAAATGAATACAGTGGTTGTAAAGCCAGAGCCGTGTTGCGTCATGAATTACAACACTTTATGATTTGGAAGACTGCTAGAGAAAATATGATGAAAGAAATGAAAGTGTACGGGACAGATTTTGCCTTGCGCAACATAAAGGTTTGCGAAGGAATTTGTCATAATAAGACATATAACGAGCTTTGGGAAAACTTGAGAAAAATTCGTGATAACTTGAGAAAAATTCGTGATAAGTGGTACGAAATAGGAAATGCTAACGATGAACGTTTGGATGAAATAGATCATAACCACGATGCAGAAGTTGGTTATACCGTTTGCGCCCCATATTCTCTTGAAGTTAATCTACATTGATATTGTTTTATCCTGCATTTCATCGAGTTGGCGCAAAAGTTTTGGATTATTGATATCCAGTCCTTTACCTATGCGGTTGAGATCATTTATATAGTCGTCGAACAATTGTTGATAAATATTTACCGCATTGTGATTTATGTTAAAATCGGAAGTTCTGTCGGCAGCCGGTATCCGGCGATTTTTCAGCATATTTATGTGTTGCCGATAGTACGAAAACAGATGATTATATTTATTATCGAATATTGATATATAGGTTACATCTTTGAAGTGATAATTTTCTCCTTTTATATTAAAACTGTTTATTGCTTTACGGAGCACTTCATATCGCATCCAAAACATACTATTTTTAGCTTCGATGATATATATTTTTTTGTTTTTCTGTTCGCTGATAATCTCTGTTAATTTTTGTTTTATCTTTTTATAATGTTTTCGGCTTTTTATCATATCCTGCGATATTTGAGTATCTAATTGGAAATTAGCTAAACGATAGGCAGAAGAAGCTATTTTGATATATTCAAGAGCTGCATTCATTCTTAAGGTTTCCCGATTAACTTTTTCATATTCATATTGCATAAGTTTATCCAATTCTGCAGAATACAGAGTAAATCCTTTTACTATATTTTGGCGATAATTCGAAATATCTGCCGCGGAAAAGTTTTTTTGTTTTCTTAAAATTTCATCTATAGGAGCTTTTTCGTATTGTATATCGGGATATGCAACATAATTTCCGGCATCTTTTTCAATATGAGCTGTTCTGCCTCGGGCATAGGCCGGCTTTTTTGTTGCAGATAATTTTTCCGCGTCTGTTTTAGCTTTTAAACTGCCGTTCGGAACAAAAAAAGAGGGCGCCTTGGCGGTGCGTTTTACGATTTGCCCCCATACGCAAGGTGTTATAAATATGATAAAAGTAAAAATCATCAGAAACTTTTTCATATTTTATATGATACGCAGCAATAATTAACGTAGACTTAATAAATGTGTGCTATCCGTAAGAATGAGGGGAATTTATATGAATATATGCAGAAAAATGTTTTTTGTATCAGCTGTCATTTGGGGAATGGCGGGGACGGCTCGCGCGGATAATTTGCAGGAAATGTGTGATGAAATATACAGAAAAAATCCGCCGGAAGTCAGTATTTCATATAATTACGGAAAATTAAAATTTGATAATGATAAGACGTCGGAAGAATTAGATGATATGTATAACGAAATTAATCCCGGCGAAAATGCAAAAAACATTCACGGATTGACACATTTGTCTCCGCAGGAAGTGACGGTGGTCACAACCAATTCGCAGATGATTGGCGACGGTAAACTTTGTTTTTATCCGGGTAAAATAGAAATAAATATATGGTATGATCCGATAATTTTTATTGCTAACTCCTTAAAAATAGGTTCTTGCCGGTTTAATGTTACTCTTCGTCACGAGCAAACTCATTTGGATTTGGGACATCACGCACTTTATTTATTTGCTAAGTCGTTAAAGGGTGCAGTACCGAATATCTTATCGCAGGTATCTCCGCTTGTTGAAGATATGAAAACGGCCGATGCTTCTAAAATTACGCAGAATATGACGGAATCGTATCAAAGTTTGGTGAAAATGTATTTTGAAAAGTTTAAAAACTGGCAACAAAAATATAACGGAATGATAGACACGCCGGAAAATTATGCATACGAATCGAAATTATGTCAGGCTGATTAAACGCATAACTTCTTTTGCAGAAAGTCTATACATTCTTCAATATTATCTACAGCAAAATCAATATGTTCCACGGCTTTGTTGTTTTGCTTTCCGTGGCATAGACGCACGGTTGTCATACCGGCTTTTTTGGCGCATTCCAAGTTAGAATAACTGTCGTCAACAAAAATACATTCTTGCGGAATAATGCCGGCGGTTTTGCAAAACTTAATATATACGTCGGCATTTTCGTTTTTCTTGTAAGCATCAAATTCTTCAACCGAATAAAATCTGCCGGCAAAAAAATCATAAAGACCGATACGCTTCAGAATTGCTTCGCAAGCGTTGTGGGAACTTGTTGAAAAAATATATTGCGGACAATGTAAATTTTGTAATTTAGGTAAGATGTCTTTGTAAGGCTCAATAGGATAGAGATTTTGCTCTTTGCGTTTGTGATAAGCGTCAAAGATTGCTTTAGGGGACACACCGTATTTCTGTACGAATATTTCACCGCCGTCACGGTATTTTTTATAAGATTCGGTAACCATTGCTTTAGCGGTAGCTAAATCTAACGGTAATTTTAAATCTTCAACCGCGGCCTTTGCCGTTATCTCGTCCATTAAATCGTGAAATTCCGGTGTTTCACGATAAAGGGTGTTATCCAAATCCCAAACTATTGTTTTATACATTATTGCATTATCCTTTTATTTAAACCGAAGAAAAACATAACACATTTTTTGCCAACGTCAAGTTTTAAAAATTTGCCGTTGATTTATGAAATACGGGTATTAAATACAGTCGGCAATGAAAAAAATATATCAAAAAATCGGTTTTATCTGTGTATGGTGGGGGGCAGTATTTTTGCTCAAACACGACTTATCGGTAATTCAAAACCGTGAACTGCCGCAATTGACGGATTTAATAAGATTACAGCCGCCTGCGGTGGTATTACTTTTGGAAGATGATTAAGATTATAGCTTGGCTTCTACCAAAGGTATTATTTTTTGTAAAACTTCATTAATGTTTAAAGACGAAGTATCTATGATTATCGCATCTTCAGCCGGTTTTAACGGAGCAGCGGAGCGCGATGAATCCCGTTTATCTCTGGTAACCATATCTTCCAACACTTTTTCATAAGATGTTTGTATACCTTTTTCAACAAATTCTTTGTAACGTCTTTGCGCTCTGATTTCTGTTGAAGCCGTGATAAAAAGTTTGAGTTCCGCATCGGGACAGACTACAGTTCCGGTATCTCTGCCGTCATAGACAACTCCTTTAGCGGAAGTACCGTCGGCAAAAGTAGGGTTTAAGGCAAAATTTTGCTGCATTTTGAGTAATGCCGCGCGTACTTTGGGATGTGCCGAAACAACGGATGCGGCTTGCCCGCCGATATCACTTCTGAAATCTTTATGTTTTGACAGTTCCATCATTTTGGGAAAAGACAGTTCTTTGGCGACTTGCTCAGCCTTAGCTTCATCGTTTACATCACTTTCGGTCAAAACCATCTGTAATCCAACTGCGCGGTATACCATACCGGTATCAAAATAAGCCAGTTTATATTTCTCGGCCAAATATGCCGAAACGGTGCCTTTTCCGGCGGCGGCCGGTCCGTCTATGGTGATAATCATTTTAAGTCCTTTGAATTAAATTTTATAATTTTATATTTTCATTAACATATCGTAAGGTATAATGCCAATCAAAATGTAAATTTATGCAAAGATTTTTCAGGCAGGAAAATAAAATGGATGCTCAAAAGAAATCAATCAAAATCTTAATAGCTGACGACCACGAGTTATTTTTACAGGGGTTGGAGTTTATCTTGAAAAAAGAATACCCTGATGCCGATATTGTGCTTACCGACAGTTATACGGGGATTTTTGCAACGTTGGAGAAAAATAAAGATTTTGACCTGATATTGACAGATTTGGCGATGCCCGGAGCTAATTGGCGTGATGCAATAGCTAAAATACACGAAATATGTCCGGATGTGCCGATTATTATTATATCTGCGGTTTTTGAGCAGGAAATATTGCAAGAAACGTATAATCTGGGGGTTTCCGGATATGTTTCAAAATCTTTTTCCAACAGTTTGATTATAAGTGCCATTAATTTGGTTATGGCGGGAGGAATGTACATTCCTCAGGAAATTATGAAAATGGGAATGAAGTCTTCTTCAGAGTCAGTACGCAATTTAATCAGAGATTTGGACAGACCGCGCGCCTTGGGAGATAATAATTGCGGATTGACGCCACGGCAGACGGAAGTTTTGGAATGCTTGGCAGAGGGGTTATCAAACAAGCAAATAGCTTATAAATTAGGGTTGAGCGAGGGTACGGTCAAAATTCATATAACATTGTTAATGAGAACTTTGGAAGTTACCAATCGGACGGCTGCCGTTCGTAAGGCAGCACAGCTCGGAATTTTGAAAATCGGGCAATGAAGGAGGGAAAAATGACTAAATTAAATCCAATACCGCCGTATATGGAAATATTTGCCAACAAGTTGTACGGAAATCGTAATTTGAGCGGAGTGCTTGATGACGGAAGAGTTGCGCGTTTTAACAGTTTTTATGCCCAAAAAAAAATTATAATAGACTTATTGAAAGATATAACCAAAAATGCTCACGTTTTACAAATAGGTTTGGCTTTCGGCGATGAAATAAAAGAAGTTTACAATAAAGTTCATAAGCTTGGTAAATTCGATATTTTCGACGTTTCCGAAACACAAGTGGAAATGGCAAAAGAACGTTATGATAATTGCAATATCAATATTATGAACTATGATGCTTCAATGCCGTGGGACGAAAAGTATGATGTGGTTATTTGTTACAATTTGTTGCACGAATTGCCGCTTAAGACACGGTGTAAAATAATGGATAATGCTTTGAACAGTCTGACCAACGGCGGAAAGGCGATTTTTGTGGATTTTGCCGAGCCGGAATTTTTTAATCCGCTTAAATTGCCGTTGCTTTTGTGTAATCGCTTATGGCGTCCGTTCAGCGAAAGTTTGTGGAATGAACCGTTGGAAAATTTTTGCTCGCAGAAAGATGAATTTCGGTGGAATCACAGCTATTATCATTGGCGTATGTTTCAAAAGGTGGTGGCAACCCGCAAAATTTTAAGCAGTGATGATGTGGTTAAACTTACCAAATTATTCCGAGAAAAAAAATAAAGTTTACGCTATTTAAGTACAGGTTTGAGCAAGTTTAAGTAAATACTTGCGAATAATCGCGTTAATGAAACTCTGTAGGTGCGAGCCGGCAGAGTTTCATATTTTTTATTGAAAATTTAACATTTGCGGTTTATAGTCGGGACAATTGAAGTTTTAACATATTGAAAGAAAAAAAATGGCAAATGAAACAAATATTCACAGAGAATCCAGATTAGCAAAATTAAGAACCTTGCAGGAAAAGGGATATAATCCGTATCCGTATAAATTTGTGCCGAATGCGTATGCGGCGGAATTGCACGAAAAATATAAAGACCTGCCGGAAGGAACAGATACCGAAGACAGAGTTACCATAGCCGGTCGTGCTATGGCGGTGCGCAACAGCGGAATGTTTGTTGATTTGAAAGATAAAAGCGGAAAAATCCAAGTATTTTGCTATAAAAAAATTCTTTCTGAAGCTGATATGGAAATTTTGAAATGCGTTGATGTCGGTGATATGGTCGGCGTGAGCGGATTTATACGACGCACTCCGCGCGGAGAGCTGACAGTCGCCGCCGAAAAATTTGATATTATATCAAAATCTTTACAACCGCTGCCGGAGAAATTCCACGGTTTGACCGACACCGATGCGCGTTATCGTCAGCGTTATGTAGATTTTATTATGAATGAAGACAGCAAAGAAATTTTTAAAAAACGCTGTAAAATTACTTCGGCAGTACGCCGTTATTTTGAAAATCATCAATTTTTGGAGGTGGAAACACCAATGCTGCACCCGATTATGGGCGGAGCAAATGCCAAGCCGTTTATTACGCATCATAACGCTTTGGATATGGATTTATACCTGCGTATTGCGCCGGAATTGTATTTGAAAAAATTAGTTGTAGGCGGTTTTGACCGTGTGTTCGAAATCGGGCGTAATTTCCGTAACGAAGGTATTGATAAAAACCATAATCCGGAATTTACCGGTTTGGAAGCCTATCAGGCTTATGCCGACTATAATGATATGGCTGATTTAATTGAGGATTTATTGCGCTTTATCGCCAAAGATGTTCTGGATTCCGATAAGATTATACTCGGTGAACACGAAATTGATTTAAGCAAACCGTTTAAACGAGAATCCATCGTGGATTTGATTAAGGAACATACCGGAATTGATTTGATGCAGGCGCAAACTCTTGAAGAAGCTCAGGCAATGGCTAAATTAATCGGGGTTGATGCCGGCGCTTGCACTTGTTGGGGAAAAGTTGTGCAGGAAGTATTTGATGAAAAAGTTGAAGCTCTTTTGATTGAGCCTACTTTTGTTATGGATATGCCGCGCGATGTTTCTCCTCTTGCCAAAACTCATCGCTTAAATCCGCGTTTGGTTGAACATTTTGACGCCTATCTCGGCGGTATGGAAATCGGTTGCGCATATTCAGAGCTTTCTAACCCGTTGGAGCAGCGCGAGCGTTTTGAAGCAGAGGTAGCTGCACGTGAAAACGGAGATGATGAAGCTCAAATGCTTGATGAAGATTTTCTTAATGCTTTGGAAAACGGTTTTCCTCCTTGCGGCGGTATGGGAATGGGAATAGACCGTGTGGCAATCTTGTTTACGGGGGCTGATACCATTCGCGATGTGATAGCTTTTCCTACTTTGAGAAAGAAAGATTAAAACGGAGTGTAATATGAAAAAAAGCTCGATTTTCATTGTTTTATTGCTGTGTATAGTTGTTGCCGAACTTTTTATGGTGTTTAAATCAGGCGCCGGAGAAAAAAACGATAAGTACGTATTGGATAGCAAAGTTTATGATATGCCGATGCGTGAGGCTGAGATTAAAACCGTTAAGCCGTTACTTCTTGAAATGCAGGCAACTGACGAGACTGAGGCGATTTTGGATGAATTTGCGACCGATATTACGAAAGCGATGGCAGTGCAGAAATCAGAAAACAAAGAGGTGCAAATTGTGACACCGGTTGATGATATGGTATCGGCGGAAAAAGAATTGGAAAATCAGGTATTATTTATCCAAGATGAAAAACTTATTGAAAATTCGGTACCGGAAATAAAAACGGAATTGACGGAAGAAAAAGCCGTTATGCAAGAAGGTACTCCGGAGAGTTTGCTGCCGGTCGAAAATTCGGCACCGGAAGTAAAAACGGAATTGACGGAAGAAAAAGCCGTTATGCAAGAAGGTACTCCGGAGAGTTTGCTGCCGGTCGAAAATTCGGCACCGGAAATAAAAACGGAATTGACGGAAGAAAATGTTATTATTGAAGAAAAAGTGTCGGACAATCCGTTGCAGGACGAGGAAGTTAAGGGGAAAGTCAAGCCTGAGGTCGTGAAAAGTGAAATATCGCAGGAGCAAGAGCCGGCTAAACTTGAAAAAACTCAAGAGCAAACAGCTTCCGCAGAACAGGAAATGACGGAAAAACAGGTCATATCCGAAACCAGCAAAGTTTATGTTGAAGTTTCAGAAAAAAACGTGGTGAAAGAAAACGATAAGGTTAAGAAACGTGCCAAAATAGCGATAGTTATTGATGATGTTGGATTGAATACTTCTTATGTCAAACAAATATCTCAGATAAAAGCTCCGTTGACGGTATCGTTTTTACCGTATGGAGCATCCAGCAAAGAACAGGTTATGATGCTTAAAGATGTCGGTTTTGAAGTTTTGGTGCATATTCCTATGATGCCGCATATTCCGGCAGCACTGGCTCCGGTTACGTTATCACCGGAAATGGATAAGTCAGAAACACAAGCAGAGTTAAACAAAATGTTGGATCGTTTTGATGGTACCGGAATTGGCGGAGTTAATAACCATATGGGAAGTTTGTTGACTGAGCGTATTAAAAATATGGAATATGTTATGGAAGTGCTGAAAAAACGCGGTATGTTCTTTTTAGATTCCAAAACAACCGGAAAATCGGTGGCTGAAAAGGCTGCTGCGGAGTATGGCGTACCACATATTGCACGTGATATTTTCTTAGATAATAAAAAAGATTATAAATATATAATGGGACAATTCCGTCAAACCGAAAAAATTGCTCAGAAAAATGGTTATGCGGTGGCGATAGGGCATCCTTATTCTCAGACTCTGAATGTTTTGCAGGATTGGTTGAAAGAGGCAGAAAATAACGGTTTTGAGGTGGTTCATATATCAGAATTGCTGCATAAGTGATAAAAAAATACGAATTTTAAAAAAAATACTTGACGAGAAGAAAAAATATCGGTATATATGCCCTAGTTGAACAGTTGGTCCCATCGTCTAATGGTTAGGACATCACCCTTTCACGGTGGCAATATGGGTTCGAGTCCCGTTGGGATCACCAATCGCAACATCTCCGATTTTCGGGGGTGTTTTTTCGTTTAAAGAATCTAGGTGGTTCATCGTCAAAGTTGGGGGCAAGAGTAAAAAAATATAAAAAGTATAAGTCATCAGTTTGACCTTTTTGTTAGTTAAGTTTAAGCACATAAAATTCGCACACGCAAGCGATAATTTTCAAAATTTCTAAATCCGTAC